>BNUQ01000003.1 GCA_025997475.1 Planctomycetales bacterium | reverse complement strand
AGAAATCAAAGCCCGTGCGGTCGTTTTTCGCTTTTTCGGTCGCGCTGACTGCCCGCTCGCCGTTCAACAAGTGAATGCCGAAAGTCGGCGACGAGGTTACGAACAAATTATCCCACGTGAAATTGCCATAAAGACCGAGGCGCAAGGTGTTGTCGGTAACTTCGCCGAGCGAGAAATTGCCGCCGTTCGGCGTTTTGCTTTCGGTGTGATTCCACGAATAGCCGATTAACGCGCCGAGTTCGAGTTCTTGCGAGAGTTTGTAACCGACGCCCGTCGCCACGCCGACGCCGCCGAAATCCGAACCGGTGATTTTTCTGCCGTTGCGCGCGGTGTTGTCCTGCGAGCCGAAACCGCCATACGCTTTGACGAAGCCGACCAACCCGCGGTCAGACGCCGAACCCGTTGCGCCACCCGCCGAAGCACGACCGCCGGCGAGTGAGTTCAAGACGACATTGTGAATAGCCGAGTCGCCGAACTGTTGCGCAATCGCGGTGTTGAATTGTTGAACGCTGTTGAGCGTCAACGTCGCCGAAGCCGCGGCGGCTTCGCTACCGACGGGGTCGCCGCCCACGCCTGACGTGATTATTCCTTGTAGCAATTCTTTGGCGGCTTCGGGGCTGTCGGCGGCGGCAACAAACGCAATCAGACCTGCCACGCCGCCACCGGCGTCGGTAATAGCTTTAGCGAATGCGTTGAAATCGGCTTCCTCTTTTCCATTGAAAACACCCAAGAGGGCGGCTCCCACGCTATCCCATTCTGTATCGAAACCGGGGACAAGTGCTTTTGCTTTTGCGATTTTATTAGGCACGCTATCGTATTCCATGAACATGTCTAAAAGTTTATCGACAGGCATGCCGGGGTTTGCGGCGAATATGTTGGTAATGGCATCGGAAAGCGCGTCGGCTTTGGCGGACTCCGCCGTTGCAAACATCATCCCCGCCGTGAGCGCGACCGCCGACAGCAACTTCCATCCCCGCGCCGTAGCGCGTTGTAACCACAGATTCTTGAAACTTCTCATAACCAATCCTCCTCTAAAAAAGAAAAAAAGTGACCGAAAAAACAAAAAAAAACGCCCGAATCCAAAATGGATGCGGGCGTTTCCAAAAAAATCAATTGACGCGAAAAATTTGTTACATTTGCGTCCTTCAAACGACTATAAAGTATAGCCACAAAAAAAAGGACGCCGTAACTCGCGTCCTATCACAAGGGCTCCTACACCCGCACTAACCAACACGACAAACAGCGCCCAAAACGGGGCGGTGCGGTGGTTAGTTGCGGGGATATTGAAAACGTAGGAGTTTTGTGATAGTCCCGTTTGGTAACGCCGAATCATCGGCGTATTTGTCTGACGCTAAAACGCTAAATTCTCTGGCTGATAGAATTTTTCCTTTTAAGAAATTTTTAAGGGCTTTAAGCGATTTAAGGATTTTAAGAAAATTAAGAAACGCAAGGGCGCAAATCTTTTAACTCTTAACTCTAAACTTTCAACTCTCAACTCTGCTCTTTTTCGCCGCCGAAAATTATTTATCGGCACAATAAGGCGGCGCACTATAAAATCTTTTTGCCAAAATGCAAGCAAAAAATAAGACAGATAAGAAATGTAAGAAAAACTAAGGACCTATCCTGTTATCAACGAGCGTCGTCCCGATAGTTAAGAGTTGAGATAGTGGAGTTTTATTTTTAAGACGCGCGAAGCGCAACCACTGCTAAACTCTCAACTTTCAACTTTCAACTCTCAACTCTCTCTCTTACAGTCCGTTCAGCAACGATTTCATATCCGCCATCCCGACGACTTTGCCGTCGTCATCGACAATCGGTATTTCGGCGATGCGCTTTTGCCGCATCACGGCTAAAATTTCGCCGGCGGGGGTCGCTTCGTGGGCGGAGGCGCAGGGCGCGGTCATAAATTTTTCCACCGGTTGCGACAACACGTCGCCGGTCGGGTGTTGGAAACTCCGCCGCAAATCGCCGTCGCAAAAAATGCCCGCCAAGGTTCCGTCGCCCGCGTTGACGACCGTCGCCGCGCCGCTGTGCGCGTTGGTGACGGCGAGCAACGTCGCCGCCACGGTGGTCGTCGGCGCGACGACGGCGTGATTGGCGCCGCGCCGCATAAAGTTGCGAATGGGCGCGGCTTTTTTGCCGAGCGCGCCGCCGGGGTGAAATACCGCGTAGTCCCGCAATTGAAAATTTTTCCGCCGCATCAAACCCATCGCCAGCGCGTCGCCGAGCGCCAACATCGCCGTCGTGCTGGCGGTCGGCGCCAATCCTAACGGACACGCCTCTTTGATGTCGCCGAGCCACAGCGTGAGGTCGGCTTGCGTCGCCAACGTCGAGCGCGCGTTGCCGGTGATGGCGATAATTTTCGCGCCGATTTGCCGAATCCCCAGCAACATCCGCGCGATTTCGTCGCTTTCGCCGGAGTTGCTAATCACGAGGCAAACGTCGTCGGCGTCGAGCATTCCCAAATCGCCGTGCGCGGCTTCCGCCGGATGCAGGGTGAACGACGGCGTGCCGGTGCTGGCGAGCGTCGCCGAAATTTTCCGCGCGATTAAGCCGGCTTTGCCCATGCCGCTCAACACCAACCGCCCCTTGGCGGCGCAAATTAAATCAAGCGCCGCGACGAAACGGTCGTCCAATAAATCGCGCAGTTGCCGCAAGGCGGCAATTTCCACGTCAATCACTTCGCGCGCGTAATGAAGCATTTTTTACTCCCTTCCAAATAAGAGAAGAGTTTAGAGTTAAGAGTTTAAAGTTTAGCACAGGTCGCGCTTCGCGCGTCTGGAAAAATAACCCCACAGATAAACTCTTAACTCTAATCTCTCAACTCTCAACTCTCACTTTATTTCCCCATACACTTTTTTATACACGCGCTCGATTTTTTCGTTGAATTTTTCGAGGTCGTGAATTGCCGGACGGTCGCTCATCACTTGTTTGATGCGCGCCGCGATTTGCGCGCGGTAGTCGCGGTCGTCGAGCAACCGGCGGCAAATCGCCAGATACTCGTCTTCGTTGTTCGCCACCAATTCGTCTAAACCGTCCTCGCGCAACATCGCCGCGCCTTGTCCGCCGCAAACCGTCCGCGTCCCCATCGCCACGATGGGCATTCCTAAAGCCAGCGGGTCGAGCAACGAAGTCGCGCCGGAATACGGAAAACTGTCGAGGTAAATATCGCCGAGCGCCATCAATTGGCGCACGTCGGCGCGGCGCGGCAACGGTTGCATCAACACCTGAAACCGCGACGGTTCGATGCCGTGTTTGGCGCACGCCGTCGCGACGCGCCGAACAAAATCCTCTTTGGCGTAGTTCATCGACCAAAACGGATTGAACGGAAACAACAGCATCGTCGCGTTGGGACGCGACGCGAGCAGACGCGCCCAAAAGTCCAGCAATTCGGCGCGGAGTTTGTAATAGTTCGCGCCGCTGACCAAAATCTCGCCCGTCGGCGACAAGCCGAAATTTTCGCGCGTGAACGCGATATTCGGCGACGGCGGCTCCACCGGCGCGGGGCGAAAACAGATGCCGGAGCCGTCGAGGTAGTATAATTTTTCGGTGAAATCGTTCGGGTCGAGACGCAAATCGCGCCCGACGATAAAGCCGTCCACCGCCGGCAACGCCGTCGTGTGCGGCTGACAAAACATCACCAATTGTTTCCGCGCCACGCGATACATTCCCGCCAAGCAAGCGTTGTTCACCACGCTCGAGGTGTTGGTAACCATCAAAAACAGGTCGTAGTCGCCGGCGCGCCAGCGGTCGAGATTTTTCCAGCCCTCTTCCGGCGGCGAGATGATTAAATTTTCCGCGCCGTATTTGGCGACAAATTCGTCCATTAGCGGCGTGCGCTCCGGCATACTGAGAAACGCGGTTACGGCGAATTTTTTCGGTGAGAGATGCATAAAGAACGGCAAGGTGGCAAGCGTTTCCGGCGAGGCGACGAACGATTTCAATTCGACGGCGAGTTTGATTTTGCCGCGTCCGCGAAACGGGGCGGGGCGCCAACTCGCGGCGGTGGGATTGTAAGCGGCGCACAGCGCGGCGGCGGCGCGGGCGCGCGCCGCGAGCATCGGCAACACCGGCACCGACGCGGCGAAATACGCCAACTTATAGGCGCGGAGATTCAAAAACTCGTTCCATCCTTGACGCACGGCGGCGACGGGGTCGGGTCGCGCCCATTTTTCCAACAACTGATAGGCGCGGGTGAAAATCGGAATCCACTGGTCAACGTCGCCGATTTCGGCGACCGGCAACGGATGATTAAACACGCGGTCAAAAAAATTTGCGACCGTCGGCGCGTCGGTTTCGGCAAGGTCGGGCAATGGCAAATCGAACATTATGGGACTCCCCTTTTTGGGAAAGTTAAAAGTTGAAAGTTGAAAGGGAAAAGGGAAAAGCAAAAGTTACGCTTCGCGCATTTTAAAAATAAAACGCCGCTCTCTCAACTTTCAACTTTTAACTTTTCCCCTATTCCCTAATCCTTGCTCGCTCTAAACTCTCAACTCTCAACTTTCAACTCTTTTAGCGAAGCGCAAAAATGTCTGCCGAATTTATTGAAATCACCGGCGCGGGCGAGCATAACTTGCGCCGCGTCAACCTGAAAATTCCCCGCGACTGTCTGTGCGTCATCACCGGTCTCTCCGGCTCCGGCAAATCGTCGCTCGCGTTCGACACGATTTTCGCCGAAGGTCAGCGGCGCTACATCGAATCGCTCTCCGCCTACGCCCGCCAATTTTTGCATAATTTGCAAAAGCCGAACGTCGAACAAATCACCGGACTGCCGCCGACGATTGCGATTGAACAGCGCAAAGGGCAAAGCAATCCGCGCTCGACCGTCGCCACGATTACCGAAATCTACGATTATATGCGTCTGCTTTACGCGCGCGCCGGCGACGCCCATTGCCCGCATTGCGGCAAGCCGATTGCCAAACAAACGCCGCAACAAATCGTCGATAATTTGCTCGCGCTCGGCGACGACAAGCGCGCCGTCGTTTATTCGCCGCTCGTCCGCGGGCGCAAAGGCGAATATCGCGAAGAATTGAAAAAACTCAAACGCGACGGCTATTTGCGGATTCGCCTCGACGGCGAACTGCGCGAAATCGCCGACCTTGAAGCCGTCCCCCATAAAAATAATAAACACCATCTCGATGTCGTCATCGACCGGCTGACCCTCAAACGCGACGACCGTTTGCGTCTCGCCGAAGCCGTCGAAAAAGCGTTGGCGATGAGCGGCGGTTTGGTCGTCGCCGCCATTGAAACCGCGCCGCAAAAATTCGCCGACACGCTTTACTCGGCGCGCTACGGCTGTCTCGATTGCAACTTTTCTTTTCCCGATTTAGAGCCGCGGATGTTTTCGTTCAACACGCCCTACGGCGCCTGTCCGGTCTGCGACGGGCTAGGGCATAAACTGGAACTCGACCCCGGCTTAATCGTTCCCGACCCGACGAAAAAAACCGGCGCCGCCGTCGCGCCGTGGCGCAAGGGAATGATGGCGATGTATTACAACGACCGCCTACGCGCGTTTGCCCGCGCCTATCGCATCGATTTAGACACGCCGTTTGCGGATTTGCCGGCGAAAATTCGCCACGCGCTGATTTATGGCGACGAAGCGCGCGACTGGGAGGGCGTGGTTCCCGACTTGCACGGGCGGTTTCACAAAACCGACAGCGACGGCGTCAAGGAATACCTCAATACTTTTATGTCGAGCCAACCGTGTCCGCAATGCGGCGGCGAGCGACTGAAACCCGAAGCGCTGGCGGTGAAAACCGGCGGCGAAAACATCGCGCAATTTTCGCGGCGCACCGTCGTCCACGCGCTCGATTTCATCGAAAAGTTGCGCTTCGACGCCGAGCGCGAAATCATCGCCGCGCCGATTAAAACCGAAGTCCGCAACCGGTTGAACTTTCTCGTCGATGTCGGGCTGGACTATTTGACGCTCGACCGGATGGCGGGCAGTTTGTCCGGCGGCGAAGCGCAACGGATTCGTCTGGCGAGTCAGGTCGGTTCGGGACTCGTCGGCGTGTGTTACGTTTTGGACGAGCCGACGATTGGCTTGCATCAGCGCGACAACGACCGGTTGCTCGCGACGCTCCGCAAAATGCAGCAACTCGGCAATTCGGTGATTGTGGTCGAACACGACGAGGACGTGATTCGCGCCGCCGATTATTTGGTCGATGTCGGACCGGGCGCGGGCGCGCAAGGCGGGGAAATCGTCGCGGCGGGGACGGTGGCGGCGGTCGCGGCGAATCCGGCGAGCGTTACCGGCAGATTTTTATGCGGCGCGGAAAAAATCGCGCCGCCCGCGGCGCGGCGCCCAGTCGATTTGAAAAATAATTGCCTCAAATTGTCCGGCGCGAGCGGCAACAATCTGCGCCGCATCGACGCGGTTTTTCCGCTCGGCGTTTTGACCTGTGTAACCGGCGTGTCCGGTAGCGGCAAAAGCACGTTGGTAACGCAAACGTTGAGCAAAATTTTACAGCGGGAAATCAATCGCGGACGCGACCAGCCCGCGCCCTACGACAAAATCGCCGGACTGAAAAACGTGGACAAGGTCATCATCATCGACCAGTCGCCGGTGGGCAAAACCTCGCGGTCTAATCCGGCGACTTACACCGGCGCGTTCGGCGACATTCGCGACCTGTTCGCGAAAACGCCGGAGGCGCAATTGCGCGGCTACGACGCGGGGCGGTTTTCGTTCAACGCGCTCGGCGGCGGCGGGCGATGCGCACACTGTCAGGGCGCGGGCGAAATGAAAATCGAAATGCATTTTCTGCCCGACGTGTTCGTGCCGTGCGAGCACTGCGGCGGGACGCGCTACAACCGCGAAACGCTGGAGGTGAAATACAAAGGCAAAAACATTGCCGAGGTTCTCGCGATGACGATTGCCGAAGCCGGTGAATTTTTCGCGCCGGTGCCGATGATTAGGCAAAAATTAAGCACGCTCGTCGCCGTCGGGCTGGACTACATCGCGCTCGGACAAAGCACGACGACGCTCTCCGGCGGCGAGGCGCAACGGATGAAACTTTCGGCGGAATTGGCGAAACGCGCGACCGGACGCACGGTCTATATTCTCGACGAGCCGACGACGGGCTTACACTTCGCCGACATCCGCAAACTGTTGGACGTGTTGAACCGTTTAATCGACCGCGGCAACACGGCAATCATCATCGAGCATAATTTGGACGTGATTAAAAGCGCGGACTGGCTGATTGATTTAGGACCGGAAGGCGGCGCGCGCGGCGGACAAATTCTCGTGGCGGGAACGCCGGAAACCGTCGCGCAAACGGCGGGAAGTTTTACCGGCAAGTATTTGGCAAGGGTGGTGTGAAATTGCCGAGTTATTGATCGCGATGAAACAATTTCTACACACTCGCAATTCTGCTATTTTTCAACAAATGGAGAAAGAAAAATGTTCTCTTCGGAAGTGCAAAAAGTAATCGGCAACGCTAAGTCGCTCGCTTTTATCGCGACGGCGGAAGCCGCCGACCGCAGGGGATTAACGGTGAAGGTGGACGATAACAGACCGGGACTCAAATTTGACGAGTGGATGCCCGCGGCGGCGATGCGCTGTATTGAAGGCAGTGCCCCGAAGAAAGTTTGGGTGGTGAGCGGTGAACTGAGTTGCCGTTGTTGGAATAGATTGAGTCATCGCCGAGTGGATAGATACCGTAATCTTTGGGATGCAATTAGTCGCGATGAAGAATTTTCAGCGCAAGGAATTTGTTGCCCATATGTCAACGCTGAAAAAGCGCGTGGTAACATGACATTTAACTTTTTTCGACGAATGGCAAAAAAACTTGCCGTGCAACCTATATTGGAACAGCGAGTGGCGTTTTTCATGTCTTTGCGCCGTAAAGAGAGCCATTGGGTTGCTATCGGTGATGAATTACGCTTTTCGCCATGGCATAAACCGGTAAAGTATGAACCTGACGTAGCGGAAGGCACGTTGTTTATCCGTGGAGAAGGGGTGTCTGACTTTGCGAAAGAATTGTTTGAAGACGAATTGCGAGAAATAGTCCACCAGTGGTTGAGTCCACAAGCGGTAAAACGCTTTAATGATTATTTATTGCAAAATTCTGGACTTACGACAATCGTTGAAAACACGAAGCAATACTTTTACGTTGTGCCGCGCTTATTGGTAAAAAAAAGGCAAGATTTAGAAAATTATCAACGTCAAGAATAGATAAACGATACGAAAAGCACCACGACCCGCGAATTTATGATGCAAAATTCGACCAAAATACAGGAGGGAAATGAGATGATTAAGTTTGATGGGTATGACATTTAACAATGGAATCAAGAAACCTCCAAGATAACGCCTCAAATTCGCCCCAACACCTCCATCAGCGCGCGGCGGCTTTTGTAGCGAACGCCGTAATCCGCCACTATCTCGGCAACCACCGCGGTGCCGCCGGGGATTTTGCCCATTTTCCGCAACAGTTTCGCGATGTAATCGTAATAAGCGCGACCGACGTTCTTTTCCGCGTAAGCATCAAGCGCGCGCCGAAACAGCGCCAGCGTTCGTTCGGGAAAATCGGGCGCGAAAACGCGATAATATTTTTCAATCATCTTGAGCGTCGGATGTTTTTCGAGATGTTCCAATAAGCGCGCGGCGGCGTTTTCGGCGGCGAGCAGTTCCGCGACGAGGTCGTATGGGCAACGCGCTTGCCGCCGGTAATGACGGAGCAATTTTTCCAACTCTTTGCCCCATTCTTCCGCGCTAAAAGTGGCTTTATAGCGACGAAAGTATTCCTCGTCAAAAGAATGCTCAATCAACAAAAAGGCAAGGCGGCGCATCTCCGGCACGTCATTTTCTTCGCGGGCAATGTTTAACAATAAAACCTGCCATTCTCGGTTGTAATACGAGGCGTTCGCCTCGTCAAATTCGCCGCAGAACATCGTGTGCTTGTCGTCGCGAGGCGGGACCTCCGCCGCCGCGCGTTTATTCAGCAAGTCATAAATAAGCGTTTTTGCCGCCGTGAACTGTTTTTCCGCGAACATCTTTTCGGCAAGGATTTGACGAAAATCATCAATTTGCAGGTTAGCTTCCAGCACGGCGATTGCCGCGGCTTCTTGCCCGATTGACCGGTAAAAATCAATTTTCCGCTGTAATACTTGTTGCGCTTCGTCGGAAGTTTTATCCTGAATTTCCGTCAGCAAGGCGTCCTGCAACGCGATAAAGCCGTCCGGATTCGCTTCCGGCGCGACCTGCGCCAAAAGACGGTGAAAGCCGTTCTGAAAACCCGCATCGGCATATTTGGGCTTTTTCATTTCGGTTATGCAATAGTCAAAGATTTCTTTGGCGCTCACGCCGTCGCGTCCGACCGTTTTCCCTAAAATTTCCAACGGTTGGTCTTGATAGTAGCCGTCAACGTAGTAAATAACGTCGTCGCCGGCGGCGTGCAACCACGCGGCCAATTCTTCAATCGCCGCCTTGCAGATTAGCGCCGCTTCCGCCGCGTTGCCTTCATCGATGTGGGCGGCGGCTTTCTTAAGCCAGCGATTAAGCGGTTCAAGTTCGATGAGTTCTTCCCTTTCGGCAAGACGGTTCACATTAAAACGAATCCGTTTCAACACGTCGCGCAAAATGGCGACGTATTTATTGCCGCCTTTCTCCGGCGTTCGCTTGGCAAACTCCAACCAAATCGCATTCGTTAAGGTCGGATTATGTTTCGCTTCCCGCACAATAAATTGATACAATTCGTCGCGCGTCAGGTCTTTCAGCACTCGCGTTACACCGCCTTTGCCGGCAGGTTGGGGCTCCGCCGCGGCGCGCTCGGCAATCGCGGCTTCCACCATCCCGATATGCTTGCAGGGCGACGCGGGATTAGGGCAAGAACACTCGCGCCGCCCGCCGGTCGTGATTTGAATGGTGTAAATGCCGTAATTCCCTTGGTATTTCGCCTGCCAATGGTTTGCGGACAATTCCTGTAAATCAATAATGCCGGTCATACGCATCGCGCCTTTGTTTGATTTGGGTGAAAAACCATTTTCGTTTTATGGCGCCGTAAATTCAAGACCGATAGGTGTAAAATTCGCCTTTCCGCCCCGCCGCTCGCTCTTGCAAAACCCCCCGTCAATTCAACAATTGCCGTGTTTTTTATTACGCGCGTCGCGCCGCCGCGTCCGCGCTTTGTCGCTCACACCGAAGAAAAAAGGACTGCTTATGCCTACGCGCACCGGACTGCCCGACCCGTCGGGACTTTACGACCCGCAAAACGAACACGACGCTTGCGGCGTCGGTTTTGTCGCGAACCTTGACAACGAACCGAGCCACGAAATTGTCCGCCAAGGCATCGCGATTCTCGAAAACTTAATGCATCGCGGCGCCGCCGGCGGCGACCCGGAAACCGGCGACGGCGCGGGCATTCTCACCGCTATCCCCGACGCCTTTTTCCGCAAGGTTATCGGCGTCCGCTTGCCCGAACGCGGCAAATACGCCGTCGCGATGCTCTTCGGCGGCGAGGGCAAGGAAAAAGAAATCGAAGAAATTCTCGCCGCCCGCCGCTTGCAAGTTTTAACTTGGCGCGAGGTGCCGGTTGACCCCGCCGCCTGCGGTCGCACCGCCCGCGCCGCCCTGCCGAAAATTCGCCAACTGTTTGTCGCGCGCGACGAAAGCGCCGAAGCCGACAAATACGCGTTCACGAGCGCCGGTTTGGAGCGCCTGCTGTTTGTCGTCCGCCGCGCCATTGAACAACGTTTTCCCGAAATCGCCGTGTGCAGTTTTTCCGGTCGGAGCATCGTCTATAAAGGTCTGCTCCTCGCCAAACAAATCACCGATTTTTATCCCGATTTAAGCGACGCGGCGTTCGTCTCGCCGCTTGCGCTCGTCCACCAGCGTTACAGCACCAACACTTTCCCGACGTGGAAACTCGCGCACCCGTTCCGCTATCTCGCCCACAACGGCGAAATCAACGCCCTTCGCGGCAACCTTAATTCCGAGCGCGCGCGCGAGGCGTCGTATCGGAGCGAACTGTTTGCGGACGCCGACTTGCAGGCGTGTTTCCCGCTCATCGACCCGCAACAAAGCGACTCGGCGTGTCTCGACAATATGCTGGAATTATTGGTTCTCGCCGGTCGCTCGTTGCCGCACGCGATGGCGATGTTGATTCCGCAACCGTGGGGGACGCGCTACGCGCTCGGCAAAGACGTGCGCGGCTTTTTTGAGTATCACTCGATTTTAATGGAACCGTGGGACGGTCCCGCCGCCGTCGCGTTTTCCGACGGCGTGAACGTCGGCGCGTTGCTCGACCGCAACGGTCTGCGTCCGTTGCGCTGGACGCTGACCACCGACCGGACGTTTATTCTCGCGTCCGAGACCGGCGTGCTGACCGTGCCGCCGGAAAAAGCGCGGCACAAGGGGCGCATCAAACCGGGCGAAATGATTTACTGCGACCTCGAAAAAAAGCGCCTGATTTTCGACGCCGAAATCAAGAGTCAGCTCGCCCGCGAAAAACCGTATCGCCGCTGGGTGGCGGATAATCGCCTGAACGTCAGCGGTTTGTTCGGCGAGGTCGCGCCCGCCGAGCCGAGCCCCGATTTGCTCGCGCAACAACGGCTCTTCGGTTGGAGTCGCGAAGACGTTTCGGTGTTGGTCAAGCCGATGGCGGCGACCGGCTACGAGCCGACCGGCTCAATGGGCAACGACTCCGCGCTCGCGATTTTATCGACCGAGCGTCCGTTGCTTTACAATTATTTCAAGCAACTGTTCGCGCAGGTGACCAATCCGCCGATTGACCCGATTAGGGAGGAATTGGTGATGTCGCTGACGACGTATATCGGCAATCCGGCGAACATTTTGGCGGACGGCGCCGAGCAGGCGCGGGTCATCAAACTCAATCGTCCGCTCCTCACCGACGAAGACATTACGCGGCTCTGTCAGGCGAAAGACCCGAATTTTCGCGCCGGCGTGTTGGCGATGGCGTGGACGCACGATTTGGAATTGGCGTTGGACGCGCTGGCGCGGGACGCGCTGGCGGCGGTGCGCGGCGGCACGCGGATTTTAATTTTGTCCGACCGCGGCTTGTCGGCGGAGGTCTATCCGTTGCCGGCGTTGCTGGCGTTGTCGGCGGTCAACCGCGCGCTCGTCGCCGCCGGTTTGCGGGCGCCGGTCGGCATTATCGTGCAGTCCGGCGAAGTCCGCGAAGTGATGCATTACGCGGTGTTGCTCGGCTTCGGCGCGACGGCGATTAACCCGTATTTGGCGTTGCAAACGGTTACGGATTTGGCGGCGAGCGACGCCGTTAAGCCCGACCCCGCCCAAGCGGCGGCGAACTACATTCGCGCGGTCGGCAAGGGGTTGCTGAAAATTATGTCGAAGATGGGCATTTCGACCTTGCGCAGTTACCGCTCGGCGCAAATTTTCGAGGCGGTCGGTTTGGACCGCAGCGTTATCGACAAGTATTTCCCCGGCACGGTGTCGCGCGTCGGCGGCGTCGATATCGCCGGCATCGCGCGCGAAACCCGCGAGCGGTGCGACGCGGCGCGGCGTCCGGCGGAGATGTTAAAATCCGGCGGCGAATACGCTTTTCGGCGTGACGGTGAGCGGCATCTCTGGACGCCGGAGGCGCTTGCCGCGTTTCGGACGGCGGTGCAAACCAACGACGCGGCGCAATACGCGACCTACGCGCGATTGATTAACGAACAGGGCGAGCGCCGGTGCACGTTGCGCGGGCTGTTTGCCTTTGCCGCGACCGCGCCGATACCGTTAGAACAAGTCGAGCCGGTCGCGGCGATTGTCAAACGCTTTGTTTCCGGCGCGATGTCGCTCGGCTCGATTAGTCCCGAAGCGCACGAAGCGATTGCGATTGCGATGAACCGTTTGGGCGGAATGAGCAATTCCGGCGAAGGCGGCGAAGACCCGTTGCGCGAGCAACCGCGCGACGCGGGCGAATATCGGGGCGCCGACCGGCGGAGCGCGATTCGGCAGGTCGCGAGCGGACGTTTCGGCGTAACGATTGCGTATCTCGCCGGCGCGAAAGAATTGCAAATCAAAATGGCGCAGGGCGCGAAACCCGGCGAGGGCGGACAATTGCCGGGGCATAAGGTCAATCAGGACATCGCGCGCGTGCGCCATTCGATGCCCGGCGTAACGTTGATTTCGCCGCCGCCGCATCACGATATTTATTCGATTGAGGACTTGGCGCAGTTGATTTACGACTTGCGCAACTCCAACCCCGAAGCGCGGGTGTCGGTGAAATTGGTGTCGGAAGTCGGCGTCGGCACGGTGGCGGCGGGCGTGGCGAAAGGCAACGCCGACGTGATTCTCATCAGCGGACACGACGGCGGCACCGGCGCCTCGCCGCTGACCAGCATCAAACACGCCGGACTGCCGTGGGAATTGGGCTTGGCGGAAGCGCAACAGACGCTGGTGTTAAATCACCTGCGCGGACGGGTGCGCTTGCAAGTTGACGGACAAATGAAAACCGGTCGCGACGTGGTCGTCGGCGCCCTGCTCGGCGCGGAAGAATTCGGTTTCGCGACGACGGTGTTGGTGTGTTTGGGGTGCGTGATGATGCGCAAATGCCACGAAAACACCTGTCCGGTCGGCGTGGCGACGCAAGACCCCGAAATGCGGAAATACTTCAAGGGCAAACCGGAATACATCGAAAATTATCTCCGCCTGCTCGCGGGCGAAGTGCGCGAAATTTTGGCGGGGCTTGGCTTGCGGTCGTTGGACGAAGCGATTGGGCGGAGCGACTTGCTGAAATTCGACCGCGCGCTTGATTTCTACAAAACGAAGAATCTCGATTTTTCGGCGATTTTCCGACCGGCGACCGGCGACGCGGTGCGCTTCCAAACCCGCGCGCCGACGGAGGTCAGTTTCGACCAAACCGAACTGTTGCCGCGCCTGCAAGAGAGCGTCGCGACCGGCAAACCGGCGGAATTAAATCTCGCCATCAAAAATATCCACCGCACTTGCGGAACGAGGTTGTCGTGTTTAGTGGCGCGAAAATTCGGCGCGGCGGGCTTGCCGACGGACACGATAAAAATCCGTTTGACCGGCACGGCGGGGCAGAGTTTCGGCGCGTTCCTCGCGCCGGGCGTAACGCTCAACCTCGTCGGCGAAGCCAACGATTACGTCGGCAAGGGGTTGTCGGGCGGGAAAATCGTCATCAAAGTTGACCCGCGCGCGCAATTGACGCCGAGTAAAAATTCGATTGCCGGCAACGTGATTGGTTACGGCGCGACGAGCGGCAAGGCGTTTTTCGGCGGGCAAGTCGGCGAGCGGTTCGCGATTCGCAACAGCGGCGCGACGTTCGTCGCCGAGGGCGCGGGCGACCACGGTTGCGAATATATGACCGGCGGGCGCGTGGTGATTTTGGGCGCGGTCGGCGTGAACTTCGCGGCGGGAATGTCCGGCGGTCTGGCGTATGTCTATGACGAAAACGGCGACTTCGATTTGAAGTGCAACTGCGACACGGTGGACTTGGAAATCGTCCACCCCAATTCCGCCGACGAAAGCGAATTGTTGGACTTAATTCGCGAACACCTCGCGCACACCGACAGCGCGAAAGCGCAGGCGATTTTGACGAACTGGGTCGAAGAGCGCTACCGCTTCGTCAAGGTCTTTCCGGTCGAATACAAACAACTGCTGAACGCCAACGCCAACGCGAAGGGGCAGGAATGACGCGGCAAGAAGGCGGTGAGCCGGTTACAATTTGTCGCCGGTCGAAAACGCTCGCCGCCTTCTAAAACTATCGCCGCCGAGGAAATTTATGGGCAACATAAAAATCTTTGAAAACCGGTGGCAACTATTCCCTATTTCTCCAATTCTCTCCTTCTTGACTTGGCGTCGGCGGCTAACGAAAATTCCGATTGTTGAGTTTTATTCATTAGGATTTCGGCGGGAGTATTCCCGTCGGTTTTTTTTCGACTTCACGGCGGGGTGATTTATGGTCAGGCATCGGATTTTAAGCGAGCGGGCGGCGGGCGGCAAACCCAGCGCCACTTTGGCGATTGCCGCGCGCGCGAAAAAAATGCAAGCCGAAGGCGCGGATGTCGTCAGTTTCGCCGCCGGCGAGCCGGATTTTCGCACGCCGCCGCACATCTGCGACGCGGCGATTAAAGCCGTTAACGCCGGCGCGCATTTTTACACCGCCAGTTCCGGCACGCCGGCGCTGAAAAAAGCCGTCTGCGAGCGGATGCGGCAGGACATCGGCGTCAACTACGACACCGACCAGGTGATTGTCAGCCCCGGCGCGAAATTCTCGCTGTTTCTCGCGTTCGCCGCCTTGCTCGACCCGGGCGACGAAATTTTATTGCCGTCGCCGTTCTGGGTAAGTTACCCGGAAATCGCGAACATTTTCGGCGTCAACGTCATCGACGTGCCGACCGCGCCGAATTTCACGCTGACGGCGGAAATGTTGGAAGCGAAAATTACGCCGAAAGTCAAAGTGTTGGTGTTGAACAGTCCGTCGAATCCGACCGGCGCGGTCGTTCCGCCGGAGGAGGTTCGCAAAATCGCCGCGTTCCTCGAACGGCACGGTATTTTCTGCATCTCCGACGAAATTTATTCGCAACTGGTCTTCGGCGACGCGCGGCATATTTCGGTGGCGTCGGTCAGCGATTACGCGCGCGCCCACACGGTCGTGATTAACGGCTGTTCCAAGACCTACTCGATGACCGGCTGGCGTATCGGCTACGCGGTCGGCGACGCGCTGATTATCGACGCGATGGGCAATATCCAAAGTCAATCGACCAGCAACGCCTGCGCGATTGCCCAAGCCGCCGCCGTCGCGGCGCTGACCGGCGACCAGACCTGCGTGGCGGCGATGCGCCAACAATTTCAGGAGCGGCGCGATTTGATTGTGCGGTTGCTCAACGATATTGACGGCGTGCATTGCCACTCGCCCGGCGGCGCGTTTTATGTGTTGCCGGATATTTCGGCGGTGTTCGGACGGACGATGGTCCGGCGGCAAATCAACACGCCCACCGATTTTTGCCAATTGGCGCTCGAAGCGTTTGAAGTGGCGTGCGTGCCGGGCGAGGCGTTCGGCACCGACCGCCATATCCGGTTGAGTTACGCCACCAGTCCGGCGCAAATCGAAAAGGGCTGTATCCGCCTGAAAGAGATGATTGAGAACAACAATTAATTGACAATTAAGAATAGCGGAGTTTGACGGTCAAAACGACTTCGCGCCAATTCTTACGGTTAATTCTTAATTCGTAATTCTTAATTGGAGAACATTATGTCCCAAACACCAATGACGCCGGAGGGTTACGATAAACTCAAAGCGGAACTGAAAGAATTGGAAGCGCGTCGTCCGACCATTCAAAAAGCGATTGCCGAGGCGCGCGAAAAAGGCGACCTCAAAGAAAACGCCGACTATCACGCCTCGCGCGAAGAGTTGTCGTTGCTGGAAGCCCGCGTCGGAATGTTGAGCGGCAAACTGGCGGACGCGGTGATTGTCAAGCCGGAGGACTTGCCGGACGGCAAGGTTTGTTTATTCCGCAAAGTAACTTTCAAGCGCGTGAAAGACAAAGTAACGATGACGCGGACGCTGGTCGGCGAGGGCGAAGAAGACCCGAAAACCGGTAAAATTCTCGTCGGCAGTCCGCTCGGCAAAGCGTTGGTCGGACACGCCGTCGGCGATGTCGTCGAAGCGCAACTCCCCGGCGGGATGATGAAATTGGAGATTCTGAAAATTGAGTAAGGACGCGGACGGCGGACGGCGAAAAGTTGAAAGTCGCGGTCGCGGTTATTTCAACTTTCAACTCTAAACTTTTAACTTTTAACTGCTCGCCGCCCACGACTCACGGTCCACTCCCTCTCTGCCCGCCCGCAAAAAAATGGTCGCCAAACTTTACTCCGTCGCCATCACCGGCATCGACGCCGAAATTATCGAAGTCGAACTCGACGCGAAACCGGCGGGGACGCTCTCCTACAAAATCATCGGCTTGCCGGACAGCGGCGTTCGCGAAGCGATGGAGCGCGTGCAATCGGCAATTCGCAATTGCGGCTACGATTACCCGCGCGGGCGCGTCGTCGCCAATCTCGCGCCCGCCGAAATCCGCAAAGAAGGCGCGCTCTACGATTTGCCGCTGGCGCTGGCGATGATTTTACAAACCGGCAACCTGCAATCCGACCTCCTCGACCGCTATTTGGTGTTGGGCGAATTGTCGCTTAGCGGCGAAGTCCGCCCCGCGCGCGGCGTCATCGCCGCCGCGATTATCGCCGAACAGCGCGGCTTCGCCGGATTGATTATTCCCGCCGCCAACGCCGCCGAAGCCGCTTTTATGCGCGACAAAATCACGATTGCGCCGGTCGAAAATTTAACCGCCGCCGTCGGTTTTATCAGCGGCGCTGTCGCGGGCGCCGTTGCGCCGACTTTACCGGACTTTGACCCGACGGCGGCGGATACGGCGGAGTCGCCGCTCTGTTTTTCCGACGTGCGCGGACAGGAAGCGGTCAAGCGGGCGCTTGAAATCGCGGCGGCGGGCGGGCATAACATTTTGATGATGGGACCGCCCGGTAGCGGCAAAACGATGTGCGCGCAACGTCTGCCGACGATTTTACCGGATTTGACTTACGTCGAAGCGCTGGAAGCGACGAAGATTCATTCGGTCGCGGGCGAGTTGCGTCCGGGGCAGGGCTTGCTTCGACGGCGTCCGTTCCGCTCGCCGCACCACAGCGCCAGCGCCGCCGGTTTGATTGGCGGCGGCGCGACGCCGCGTCCGGGGGAAATTTCGCTGGCGCATAACGGCGTGTTGTTTCTCGACGAAGCGCCGGAATTTCCGCGCCCGTTGTTGGAGACGTTGCGGCAACCGCTCGAAGACGGCGAAATCACCATCAGCCGCGCCGCCGGTTCGTCGCGCTATCCGGCAAACATAATGTTAGTGCTGTCGATGAATTTGTGTCCGTGCGGCAAACGCGGGACGCGGCAGATTTGCCGCTGTTCGCCGTTTGAAATCGAGCGCTATGCCGGTAAATTATCGGCGCCGTTGCTCGACCGCGTGGATATTCACATCGACGCGCCGGTGGTGAAATACGAGGAGTTGCGCGGGCGGCGCTCCGGCGAGAAATCGGCGGTCATTCGCGGGCGGGTAACGGCGGCGCGCGCCGTCCAACAAGCGCGGTTTTCGCAAAAAGCGACGCCGATAAACGCACGGATGACGGCGGCGGAAATCGAAAAATTTTGCCCGCTGACGGCGGAGGGCGAGGCGTTGCTGAAAAACGCGATAAACCGCCTCGGCTTGTCGGCGCGTGCCGGAACGCGGGTCTTAAAAGTGGCGCGGACGATTGCGGATTTGGCGGGCGCGGCGGTAATCGCGCCGACGCACCTCGCGGAAGCGATTCAGTATCGGGTGTTGGATAAACCGAGCGAGTGAGCGGCGGGCAGTTAGAAACAATTAACAATTAACAATTAAGAGTTAAGGAGAAAACCGATGAACCGTTTATTCGACAAATTGAAACCGAAAGAGAACCGCTTTTTTTTATTGCTCAAAGAAATGACCGCCATTATCGAATCCACCGCGAACGTGCTGATGGAGTGCGTGAAAACGCAAAACATCCAACAGGTGGCGGAATTGTTCGGCGCGATAAAAGAGCAAAAACATCATTCCGCCGTAACGCGCGACAAAATTTACGAAGAATTGAACACGTCGTTTATCACGCCGTTCGACCGCGAAGACATCAGCCATCTCGCCTCGACCCTCGACGACGTGGAAGATATGATTAACAAGTGCGTCAAGCGCATCACGATTTACAAACCGAAACGGATTCCGGCGGCGGCGATTGAGTTGGCGCGGTTAGTCGGCGACGCGGCGCAATGCCTGACGCAAGCCGTCGAGGAGTTGGATACTTTCAAAAAACATCCCGCCGTGATTAACGGCTACGTGGAAAAACTCGCCGATATCGAGCGCAAGTCCGACGAGACCTACGAGGCGTTTGTCATCGATTTGTTTGAAAATGAAAAAGACGCGATTGAATTGTTGAAACTCAAAGAAACGCTGAAAGAATTGGAACGCGCCACCGACGCCGCGCGCGCCGTCGGGCGCATCATTCGCACGATTGTGGTGAAGTATAGTTAGTTGGTAGTTGGTAGTTGGTAGTTCATACGCACGATTGTGGTAAAGTATAGTTAGTTGGTAGTTGGTAGTTTTTAGTTGGTAGTTCATAGAGTTTTTATCGGTAAATTCGCAAGCGCGCGCGAAGCGAATAACCGTTAAACTCCAAAACTAAAAACTACCAACTGCTCTAAAACCGGAGGCTATATGTCTGGACACGGATTTCAGGATTTGGTCGTGTGGCAAAAATCAATGCTGTTAGCCAAAACAACTTACAAATTAAGCCAAAAACTGCCGCGTGAAGAACGTTATGCGTTATCAGACCAAATGCGACGCGCGGCGATTTCTATACCGTCTAACATCGCCGAAGGTCAAGCGCGATTGTCACCGAAAGAATTTGTTCATTTTTTATCTATTGCCCAAGGTTCAAAATCCGAACTACAAACTCAAATTTGGTTGTGTCGCGACATCGGTTATTTGACGGATGCGGAAATCACGGAAGCAATGCAATTGTTAGATGAGGTAGGAAAAATGCTAATCGTCTTGATACGGAGGTTGAGTAGTTGATTAGTTGATAATTTGTTGGAGTTTTGTTTTTAGTTGGTAGTTTTTAGTTGGTAGTGGCGGAGTTTTTATGGGCAAATTCGCAATCACTCGCGAAGCGAATCTTTGACCGTCAAACTCCAAAACTAAAAACTACCAACTACCGACTAAAAACTAAAATTCCACCAACGACCAAACTACCAACTGCTCCAAAAAATTATGGCTTTGCTCATCACCGTCATTCTGCTGGCGCTAATTTTTGACTACATCAACGGCTTTCACGACGCCGCCAACGCCATCTCGCCGATTGTCAGCACGAAAGTTCTGACGCCGTTTCAGGCGGTCGTGTGGGCGGCGTGGTTCAATTTCGTCGCCTTTTTTATCGCCAAATACGTCATCGGCGAATTCGGCATCGCCAACACGGTGGCGAAAACCGTCGAAATCGAGTTCGTAACGTTGCCGGTGATTTTGGCGGGCGTCATCGCGGCGATTGTCTGGAATCTCGCGACGTGGTGGTTCGGGATTCCGTCGTCGTCGTCGCACACGCTCATCGGCGGCTTCGCCGGCGCCGCCGTCGCTTGCGGCGGTTTGGGCGCGATACACGCCTCGACCGTGTTGATTATCGCGGCGTTCATCTTTTTGGCGCCGTTAATCGGGATGTTCGTCGCGATGGGGTTGATGTTTATCACGTTGCATATCGGTCGCAATTTCAAATATCACAAAGTCGAAAAATTTTTACACGCTTTGCAATTGGGAACTTCGGCGCTGTTTTGCGTCGGACACGGAATGAACGACGCGCAAAAAGTGATGGGCATTATCGCCGCCGCGTTGGTCGCGTCGGGACATATCGCGACCATCAAAGATTTGCCGACGTGGGTGCCGCTGGCGTGTTTCACCGCCATCTCGCTCGGCACGATGTCGGGCGGTTGGCGGATTGTCAAAACGATGGGCACGCGCATCACCAAAATCACCACGTTGGAAGGCGTGGTCGCGGAAGCGTCCGGCTCGCTGACGTTATTTATGACGGAAATCGTCAAAGTGCCGGTCAGCACGACGCACACGATTACCGGCTCCATCATCGGCACCGGCGCGGTCAAACGAATTTCCGCCGTGCGCTGGGGCATCACCAAGGACTTGCTTATCGCGTGGTTGTTGACGATTCCGGTCAGCGCGCTGATGGCGATGGGGATTTATTGGGTGGTGGCTTGGTTCTAAGTTTGAAAAATTGGAAGTTGAAATAGAAAAATTAAACGCCGGTTATGTCATAAACTTTTCACCTCGCCAAAAACAGAAAGATTTCGCTATGAAAAAATTACGCCTTTATTTGGAAACGACCATTCCGAATTACCTGTTTGACGACGATAAACCGGAGAAACAACGCGACTCTTGGCGGTTGTGGAATGAAATAAAAGCGGGCGAATACGAGGTGGTTGTCGGTAGCGCGGTAATCGACGAAATCAATCGTTTCAAAGATGAGAACGCCGAAAAGAAATTATCGATGTTTAATGCTTTAAGAACGATAAACTATGAATTCTTTGAAGTGAATGACGAGGTAATCCGCCTCGCGAATGAATACATAAATATCGGCGGCTTGAAACCGAGTAGCGAAGCGGACGCCATTCACATCGCCACCGCCACCCTCACGAGTTGCGACTTTATTTTGTCGTGGAATTTTGCTCACATTGTCAATATGCGGGCAATGGTGGCGGTGGACGCGGTGAACACTCGCGAAGTGTTAAAACAAGTGAAAATTTTATCGCCGACCATCTTTTTAGGGGAGGAATAATTATGGACGAAACCGTTGCTTATATTCATCAGGTGCGTTTGGAAATCGCCGCGCGGCGCGCCAAAATGACGCCGGAAGAAGCCGCCGAAGACCATCGGCAAAGCGTCAATGCCGGCTTGCGCTTAATGGGCAGACCGGAAATCCCGCCGCGAACGCGCGAAGCGGCGAAAACGCCGTAGGCGCGGCTGGCAAATACTACAAAACCAATCTAAATAGACCCGTTATTTCCACCGATTTACGTATGAAAGGAACTTGCGATGAAACGAATTGTAGATTTCATTCGCCATAATTTTCGCCATAAACGCGACAGGAAAAATTTATACCGGAAATATATTTACGTGCCGATTAAACACCTTTTCGCGTCAATGATATATTATGGTTCAAGTTCAATGCGAAATAATCCGCGTATCATTACCAATATCGACGGCGGATTAGGTAGTCAAATGGGACAGTTTCTCTTTGGACAGGAAATTCAACGTCAAACCGGTGTGCCGGTGCTATATGATTTATCCTTTTACGCACATACCCCCCCCCCCCCGTGAAATGGAGTCGTTATTATCAATTAGAAGATGTTTTCGAGGGTATTACGGTAAAAAAAGCAACAAGTAGAGAATTGTATGTTTATAAAACTCTTTTCGAGAAATATGATTATTCTCTATTGACCCAACCCGATGGCGTTACCCATATAATACAAGACCTCGACCAAATTGATTTATCGAAACCGCCGGCGCACTTGGGCGGTTATTGGAGAAGTAGCCGCTACAGCCGCATTGACCCCGATAGCGCGCAACAAACATTTCGCTTCAAATTACAATTAAATGACGCCAACCGGCAGATGTTGGCAAAAATACAAGCGCAGAAATGTCCGGTTGTGCTACAAATCAGACGCGGTGATTATGTTGGAATTGCGCACGACGTTACCACTCCGCAGTATTTTCAGCGCGGTATTGAGCATATAATCAGTAGTATGGCGCCGGTAACGCCGCATTTCTTTGTTTTTTCCGACGAAATTGAATATTGCAAACAATTACTGAAAAATAATCGCGAAGAATTTACTTTTGTCGAAATTAATGATAACGACCACGGCGCTTTTGATATGTATTTAATGACCAAATGCCGTCATTTTGTTATTTCAAACTCCACTTTTGGTTTTTGGGGCGCGATGCTTTCGCGAGAAGCGGAAAATAAAATTGTCGTTATGCCCGATAGGTGGCTCAAAGGAGTGAAAGAACGGATGGTTTCTCCCTATAAAGGTTGGGTGAATATAAGTGTTGATTAAAAGCGCGGCGCGCGGAAAATTTACTAAGCAAACTCCACCATTCGTAATTCGTAATTTTTAATTCGTAATTATTTTTAGGACTCGGCGATGAAAAAAATCTGCGAAAGTTGCAAAAAAGCCCCGGCGTCGGTGCATCTCACCGACATCAAAAACAACGTCAAAAGCGAGATGCATCTGTGCGCGGCGTGCGCGGCGCAAAAAGGCGTGCAGGTCAAAAATTCCATTTCTCTGCAACAATTGTTCGGCGAAAAACTGTTGCAAATGTTTTCGGCGGCGGGGGCGACGGTCGAGAAAAAAGAACCCGACGAGGCGGCGTGTCCGCACTGCGGCTTGACGTGGAGCGGTTATCGCGAAAACGGACGGCTCGGCTGTTATCGCGACTACGAAATTTTCGCCGACCGCCTGCGCCCGTTGCTCTATGAAATGCACGGCTCGCCGGGGCGCTACGTCGGCAAATCGCCGCATCCCAACCCGCGCACTTTGCGGCAACAACAACGCCTTGAACATCAGCGCCTGCTGAAAGAAGCGATTGCGAAAGAGGACTACCGCACCGCGGCGCGCCTGCGCGACAACCTCGCCGCGTTAGGCGAAGAACAATTAACAATTAACAATTAACAATTTACAATTGCGGAATTGGATTAGCAAAATCGCTTCGCGAAATTTTGATAATTGCGCCATAATTGTTAATTGTAAATTGTTAATTGGGTTCTTTCCCCTTTTCCCTAACCTATGCCCCCCTATTTTAATGCGCTACGGACTGCTCGGCAAAAAATTGGCGCACAGTTATTCGCCGCCCATTCATCGGCAACTCGCGGGCTACGACTATGAATTAGTCGAACTCGCCACGCCCGCCGCGGTCGCCGATTTTTTGGCGACGACCGAGGCCGTCGGCTTGAACGTTACCATTCCTTACAAAGAAACCGTCATTCCGCTCTGCGGCGAACTGACGCCGCTGGCGCGGCGCATCGGCGCGGTCAACACTTTGTCGCGCCTGCCCGACGGTCGCTGGCGGGGCGACAACACCGACTATTACGGCTTCGCGCAACTGTGGCGCGGGCTCGACCCGCGCGACCGCGTGGTGTTGTTGCTCGGCTCCGGCGGCGCGGCGAAAATGGCGCGGACTTTTTTGACGGACGCCGCCGCGCGCGAAGTCGTCGCCGTGTCGCGTTCCGGCGCCGCGAATTATGAGAACGTTTATGCCCGCGCCGACGCCGAAATTGTGGTCAACGCCACGCCGGTCGGAATGTATCCGCATAACGGCGAGCGCTTACTGGATTTGACGAAATTTCCGCGCTTGCGCGGCGTCGTGGAAATGATTTACCATCCCGACCGGACGCGGCTGATGTTGGACGCCGAAGCGTTGGCGATACCGGCGGTCGGCGGTTTGTCGATGTTGGTGGAGCAGGCGGCGCGCGCGGCGGAAATCTGGACGGGCGACAAAATCGACGCGGAAAAAAGCGCGGCGGTCGCGCGGCGGTTGCGCGACGCGATGCGCAATATCGCGCTTATCGGAATGCCGGGGTGCGGTAAAACGACGGTCGGCAAACGGTTGGCGGCGCGACTGAACCGCGAATTTATCGACACCGACGTTTTAGTGGCGGAGCGCGGCGGCAAACCGATTCCGGCGATTTTCGCGGACGAGGGCGAAGAAAAATTCCGGCAACTCGAAAGCGCGGTCATCGCCGAGGTCGGCAAGTTGTCGGGAAAAATTATCGCCACCGGCGGCGGCGCCGTTTTGCGCGCCGAAAATCGCGACCATCTGCGGCAAAATTCGCGCGTCGTTTATCTGCTGGCGCCGCTCGCCGCGCTTGCGACCGCCGGTCGCCCGCTGTCCCGCGACGCGACGGCGTTGGCGGCAATGTTCGCCGTCCGCGACCCGCTCTATCGCCAAACCGCCGATGAATGCCTTGACCGCGACCAAGCGGTGGCGGAGTTAGAGTTGAGAGTTGAAAGTTGAAAGTTGAAAAAATAACCGCGCTTTTCGCTTTTCCCTTTTCGCTTTTCCCTTTTCCCTTTTCCCTTTTCCCTTTTCCCTTTTCCCTTTTCCCTCTCTCCTCTTCCTTCTCTCAACTCTAAACTCTAAACTCTGAACTCCCTCTTGAGAAAGGAACCAAAATGAACGCCACCTGTAATCCCTGCGGCTGGGTCTATGACGCGAAAAATCCGCCGGACGGGGTCAAACCCGGCACGCCGTTCAACGAATTGCCCGACGATTTCGTTTGTCCTATCTGCGGCGCGGGCAAAGAAGAGTTCACGGTGAATTAAGCGTTTGAACCGCATTACGCCATCGCGGGCGCCCGTCAAGGGCGCCCGCGATGATTCTCCAACAAGAAAAAGGCGGAGGGTCGATAAGCCGGTTTCTGTCGAGGGTGATTATTTGACTGGAACGACCGTCGCCGGTCGTCTCTTGCGCGCTACCCGAACGTCCCAACGCGACGAGCCGCCGCGCAAATTTATCATCGGTCGCCCGACGAAAATTTTTCCGTTCCTATTTGCGTTTGCACCGAGAGAGCAGTCGCCGTGCCGCCGACGTTACCGCCGACGCGGTGGGCTCTTACCCCGCCGTTTCACCCTTACCGCGCGATGATAGCAAAGTTTAGAGTTGAGAGTTTAGATAACCGCGACTTAACCTCTCAACTTTTAACTTTCAACTTTGCTCACACGCCGCGGCGGTTTGTTTTCTGTTGCCTGCCCCTGAGGTTGCCCTCGGCGGGCGTTACCCGCATCTCCGCTCGGTGGTGACCGGACTTTCCTCGCGCCGCGAACCGCGCCGCGCAATCACCTAACCCTCCGCCCAAAATTCAATTAACAATTCATAATTGACAATTAAGAGATTTGAGTAACGCCGTCGCTAAATTGTTAATTGTTAATTGCGCATTGTTAATTATCTCACGCCGCCGCCGCGCCGCCGTTCGTGTAGAGCGAATACGGCGACACCGCTTCGTTGCGGATAATGGTCGTTTTGCCCGTTTCGGCGTCAACGGATTGGTCAACCAACCCGAACATCATCAACCCGTTTTTGAGATACACGCTGTCCACCACGCCGGCGACTTCGTTACCCGTCGCGTCGTAACCGATGAACGGCGTTCCTAAAACTTCGACGACGGCTTTGCTCAAATTCGTCTGCAATTCGGCGCTGAGACCGGCCGTGCCGCCGTATTGCGCCTGGTCCGCCGCCGTGTAGTCGCGGCTGTAATACAAACTGTCGATGGCGAACACTTCGCCGCGCGCCGTGTAAATATAGAACTGTCCGGCGGCTTGTTTGCCGTCTTCGCCGACCGCGCCGTCGCGATAGAAAAAGCCCTCGCTGATGCCGCCCGTCATTTTGCCGTCGTTGGCTTTGACGAATTTACCGACGTATTTTTTCGCCAATTCCATATCTTCCAATTCGCCGGTGGTGAGTTCGCGGACTTTGCCGCCGGCGTCGCGATTCATAATGTTGCCGACGTAAATATCCGCGCCGCCCCACGTTTCCACCCAATACTGATTGTCTTTGCTGTAAATCCCTTTGACCACGCCGGTCAGCGGATTGCTACTGCCGTTTTGCGGCGCTTCGACATATTTTCCGACGAGGTCCAACGCTTCGACGAGTTTCGCCGACTCGCTCGGCGTCAAATCGCGGACTTGCGCCACGCCGTCGAGCGGCACATACACGCCGTCGTAGGTTTCCAAGAAAATGGCGTTGCCGTTGGTCGTCGCGTTTTTGACCACGCCTTGATACGCCTTCGCGTTTTCGTCGATGCCGATGATGAATTTGCCAATCATCTGCGACGCCGCGTTGACGTTCGCGCCGGTCGCCATCGCTTCGACGCTCGTGATGTCGCCGTAATTGACGCTCGTGCCGTCGTCGAGTTTGATTTCGACGTTGTTGTCGTCCTTGGCATAGACGATGCTGACCGCGACGCCGGTCGTGGTTTTGCCGCTACTGTCGGTGGCGGTAACGCTTTTGCCAATCAGCGAACTCGCGCCCTGAATGGCGTATTCTTTGCGCATATCGGTCATCGCGCTGGTCATCGTTTGCTGGTTGTCCAACTGTTGCAACTGCGCGTATTGCGCCATCATTTCCGTGTCCTGCATCGGCGCGAGCGGGTCTTGATTGCTCATCTGCGTAACCAGCAATTGCAAGAATTGGTCGCTCGACACCTGCATACCGCCGGTGCCGGTTTTCTTGTATTTCGCCTCTTCAATTTTCTGCTGGGCGCTACTGGTGAAAAAATCTTCCAAGACGTTTGACATAGCGGTTCCCTCCCCCCGAGGTTCAATTAACAATTAAAAATTTACAATTAACAATTAGACCTGTTCGATAACCAAGAGTGAGCAAATGTTCGTGTCTAATTTTTCGTGCCGCAAGGAAAAATGACGAAGCAATACCGAGAGTATTGCAAGGAATTTTGACGCGGCGGGACGGAAAATTAGCCGAAAATTTGCCGCGAATTGGTTGTCGAACAGGTCTATCAAACGACCATTCACAATTTTTTTGTTTCTCACAGAGGCGCAGAGACACAGCGTTGCACCGAGAGAAAACGAAATTATGGGTTCTTTGTTTATCCTCTTTTTTCTCTCCGCGCCTCTGCGGCTCGGTGAGAAATCTCCGGCTCTGTAATTGTTAATTGTGAATTTTTAATTGTTAATTGTTTTTCACGCGATTAACTCAAAACTGCTTCCCGCCCGCACGCGCGGGGCGGAGGCCGCCGGCTCCGGTTCGGCGAGATGACCGCGATTGCCGTAGCGGAGTTGGTTGGCGTTTTGCCGCGTCCGCCGGTCGCGCTCGTCGGACATCGCGCCGAACCAGTCGCCGCCTTGCGTGTGCGATTGCGCGTTTTGCTGACCGGCGTCTTTGCCGCCGAGTTCAACGTTAAATTGTTCGAGCGACACGCCTTTGGCTTCGAGCGATTTCCGTAGCGCGTCCAAACCGCTCAGCAATAAATTCCGCGCCGTGTCGTTTTCGGCGCGCACCGTCGCGCTGACGCCGCCGCTCGGCGTCAATTCCAACTCGACCGTTACTTTGCCGAGTTCCGGCGGATTCAGCGCCAAGGTCAAACTCTTCAAGGTCTGCCCCGTCGAACGCGCGCTTTCCATCAACTCCGCCAACCGGTTGACGTTCTCCTGCAAAACCGCCTGTCGCGTCGTCGGCTCGTTCGTCGGCGCAGTCGCGGTCGGCGCGGCGTTGGCGACATTGACGACATTGGCGACCGTCAAAGTGGGCGCGGCGGGACGATTTTCAAATGAGGGAATTTCGTCCGTCGCGCCGGTCAGTTCGCCCGCGAAAACCTCCGCTTCGGTTTCTAAATCTAACGCCGTCTTTTTCGCCGGTGGCGCCGTCGGCGTGGCGGCCTCTTTCGCCAAAGGTTCGGTCGAAAGAGCGGTCGCGGCGTCGGCCAATTGTTCGGCGTTCGCCGCCACCGTCGGGGCAATTTTTGCCGCCGGTAATTTATTTTCCGTCGCGGACGGCGACCGTTTATCAACCGGCGTGCCAGTTCTCGGCGCGTCCGGCAATTCTTCCGCCGTCAACGTTTCCGCCGAGACCGGCAATTCGGGGTTGACCGTCGCTTCGTCCGCGGGGGTCAAGTCCGCTTCCGGCAACGCGACCTCCGCGGTTAAAGCGGCGGTCAATTCCGGTTTTTGCGCTAAATTTGCCGCCAACTTTTCGCCGCCGACGGCGGCGGTTAATTTTTCGTCGGACGCGACTTGTTGTAAAAGCGCGGCGCGTAGCGCGGCGTTGCGGTTAAGTCCGTCGAGTAACGACAACTGTTGGTCGGCGGCGTCGAGCGCGGCGTTGTTGACGTTGATAATTTCCACGGCGAGCGATTTGACCACGATTTCCGGTAGCGCGTCCGGCAACGGCGGCAAATCCTGTCCTCGCGTGGCGGCAATCTTTTGCAACGCCGCGTTGATGGTTTCGGTCAATTCGGCGGGGTCAACCGGCGTCAGCCGTTGCCGCAAGTCGGCGGTTTCGTCGCCGTCCGCGGCGGCGACGGCGCGTAAAATTTCTTGCGCCAAGCGGTCGGTTTCGAGCGGCGACAACTCGCTTAATTGCGCCAATTCGCCGAGGCGCGCCGTGTCTTTTATGGGCGTCGCCGCGACGATTTTTTGCAGACGGTCGAGTTGCGTCAGTGCCGCCGCGTCCGCCGCCGCGAAAAACGCGGGAATTTTCGGCGCGGTTTCGCCGCCGGAAAAAGCGAAATCCTGAAATAAACCCGCCGCGTCCGCGGTCAGCCATTCGGCAAATTCGGCGAGTTCGTCGGACGAGAGCGCCGCCAACAGCGGCAAATCCAACCCGCCGTCGGCGGCAAGCACCGCGATTTTTTGCAGGACTTCCTCCGGCTTGGCGACGACCGGCAATTGTTCGAGCAAGCCGCTTTCTAAAATTTTCTCCAATTCGTCGAGTAGCGTCGGGTCGATTTCGGCAGTAACGATTTCGACAGTTTCCGCAGTCGAGGACTCGACCGCGTTTTGCAATAAATCCTGAAACGATTCGCCGCCGGTAAAAGCATCGTCCGCGGCGAAATCGCGGGCAACAACCTCATTGGCGGTCAACGCTTCGCGTCCCGCCGCATCGCCGCTATCTTCGCGCCGTGCCGCGTCGTGACCGTCGCGCCGGTTGTCCGCTCGCGCCGATTGACGCCGCCGCTCGGCGGACTGTCGTTCGACAGACTGTCGTTCGACAGATTGTCGTTCGGTAGATTGCCGCTCGGCAGATTGTCGTTCGACGGACTGCCGCTCGGCGGATTGCCGCTCGGCGGATACTTGTTCGCGGCGGCGCGTCCGGCGGGCTTGCGACTGCGTCGTTGGCGATTCCGTCGCCGGCGATTGCGTCGCTCGCGATTGACCGGCTCGCGATTGCGTTGCTCGTAACTGCGTTGCTTGCGAATGAGAGCGCGTCGGCGCGCCGATTGCCAACAGCGCCGAGCGCGCCTGATGCTGTTTGGCGGCGCCCGCCTTCGTGGCGGTGCTGGCGGAAAGTTCTAAGGTGGCGGACATAAAGGACTCCCATGAGCAATTAACAATTAACAATTAAAAATTAACAATTGTGGAGTTTGATTTTCAAATTCGCTTCGCGCGCATTCTTTCAACTTTTAACTTTCAACTCTAAACTTTGTTTCTCACGCCCCTTGCGTTTCGGGGTCGTCGTCGGGCGCTTCGCGCGGCAGATTCAGCGGCACGTCAACGGAAAATTTTGCCGTGCGGTCTAATAATTTTTTCGCCTCGTCCGCCGGCAACGGTTGCCACGCCGGCAAGCGGTTGTCCGCGGGGCGCTCGGATATTTGCAGTTTGCCCGGCGCGGCGTTGACGAAATTCTCCGCGACGTTTTTGTCGCCGGACGCACCGCCGGACGCGGCGTTCGGCGCGGCGAGGACGCCGTTATACAATTGCAGTTCCACTCTTCCCCACGCCAAGGCGCAATTCAACATTTTGCCCGCGTTCGTCGCGCCGGGCGCGCGGACGATTAAAAAATCCGAGCGCGGCAGAAGAAAGCCGAGGTCGGCGACCCGAATGAGCACCTGTTGCGCCGTTACGACGTTTTGTTTGACGCGTGTCCGCAACGCGCCCTGCAACAACAACAGCGAATAGGTCTGTTGCGTCGTCGGGACTTCATCGACCGTCTTGGTCGTGGCGGTCAGCGGTTGGATGCGGATTTCGCCGTTGCTTTCGAGGCGGAGGCGGACGTTCAGTCCGCAGGTGATTTCGATGGCGGCATTGGCGGCGGTAACAATCGTGTCGCCGGCGTAGATTTTTTCGCCGACCGCGTGGTGGTCGTCGGTGGCGGCGGCGCGCGTGATTTTGACGTTGCCGGCAACGGCGACGATTTCGCCGATTTCGACCATCCATTGGTCGTCTTGCGCGAGAACGCAGGACGTGAAAATTAGTAAGACAAGCAGGATGCGGCGCATTGCGGCTCTCCCCGAAAAAAATTACGAATTAAAAATTACAAATTACGAATGAAGAGCAGTTGGTAGTTTGTAGTTGGTAGTTGGTAGCGGTGGAGTTTGACGGTCAAAGATTCGCTTCGCGCGCGCTTGCGAATTTGCCCATAAAAACTCCGCCACTACCAACTAAAAACTACCGACTACCAACTCTCTTTCCGTAATTTGGAAAGCACACTAACCTTCGCTTCGCTACGGTTTCGTGATTTTTAATTCGTAATTGAACTTCAGGGGGCTTGCAATAATTGGACCAGCGAACTGCGGGTTTTGGGGTCGAGTTGATTAAAGACGCCGAACGCTTGCGGAATGCTCATCCGTTTGAGGTATTCCGCCATTTGTTCGATGTTTTTGTAGTCGTCGGTGCCGGGCGTGGTCCAGGCGCGAACGACGGCGGCGGCATCGACATCGGCGTAACGGTTTTCGACGACCGGCAAAATTTTCCGCACGGCGAGGGCGGGCAACGCCGCCAGCACTTCGGCGGTAATTTCCGGCGTCAGATAGGCGTGAATCATCCGCGCGATTTCCGACGGTCCCGCCGAGGGCAGGATTTGCGCGAAATAGACGGAGATTTGTTCCGGCTCCATCGCGAGGAGCGTTTTTTTCATTTTTTCGCTGTTTTGGGACAATTCGACGACGGTGGCGTTTTTGCGCGCGGCTTGCAATTTTTCGTATTCGCGTTGCGCGTCGCGTTTGGTGGCTTCGATTTGCTGGCGGATTTCGACCAACTGATTTTCCTGTTGCGTGCGGAGAATTTGCAGGACGCGGATGCGTTCTTCGAGTTCGCGTTGTAGGTCCATCGTCGCGGCGGCGGCGGCTTCGCGGGTGGCGCGGGAGCCGAGGGTTTCGTCGAGACGCTTTTCTTCGGCGGCGCGGTCGGCGAGCAGTTTTTCGTATTCGGCGATTTGCTGGTTGGACATCACGTATTTGTTGTTGCCGATAAGCACCTGCGCCATATTGAACAAGTCGTCGGTCGTGCAAAAACCGAGAAGCGTCGAAACGGCGACGAACGTGGCGCCGCCGAGAAAATTCAACGCCATAATGCTCATTATGGTGTAGAAAATACTGTTCAACGAATTGTCGCGCTCGACGGGCGCGGGCGGCGGGGCTTTTGCCATAAGAGAAATCCTGTTTCAATTTACAATTAACAACTCACAATCGACAATTTTGCCGTCGCCTTTTCGGCGCGGCGGTCGGCGAACGAATTTATAGTTTTTAATTGGAAAAAAGAAAAATTAAAAATTAGAATACCCAATCCAATTTTTAACGGTTAGTGCCTCAATGATAAGGACGCACAATGAATCTTAACGATATTTACACCGCCGCCGCCGATTTAATCGCGGCGAAAATCGATTTGCCCGCTGACGAAATTCGCGCCGCGCTCGTGCGACCGCCGCAACCGGAAATGGGCGACCTCGGTTTTCCGTGTTTTACCTTGGCGAAAAAACTCCGCGCCGCGCCGCCGAAAATCGCCGCCGATTTAGCCGCGCAAATTTCGGTCGCCGAGCCGTTCATAAAAATCACAGCGGTCGGCGGTTACGTGAATTTCACGCTCTCGCTCGCCGCGCTCGGCGAAGTGGCTGTCGCCGCCGCGCTTGCCGACGACTGGGGGGAGTTCGCCGACAACGGCAAAACCGTCGTCATTGATTTTTCCAGCCCGAATATCGCCAAGCCCCTCGCGGTGCATCATATCCGCTCGACGATGCTCGGCGCGGCGTTGGCGCGTCTTTACGCGATAACCGGCTGGCGCGTCGTTACCATTAATCATCTTGGCGATTGGGGAACGAACTTCGGACAATTGATGGTCGCTTACACTCGCGCTAAAAATTCCGGCGAAACTCCGGCGACCGATTTGGACGCGCAACTAAAACTCTATCTCGAATATCATCAAGCGGCGGAAACCAATCCGGCGCTCGAAGGCGAGGCGCGGGCGTGGTTTAAGAAACTCGAAGACGGTGATGCCGAGACAGTGAAAATGTGGAAAATTTTTGTCGATGAAAGTGTCAAGGGACTGCAAAAATTATACGACCGTCTCAATGTGAAGTTCGACCATTACACGGGCGAAAGTTTTTTCAACGACAAAATGGCGGCGACGCAACGGCGGTTGCAAGACGCCGGTTTGTTGGTCAAAAGCGACGGCGCGCTCGTCGTCGAATTGCAAGATGTCGGCATCGACGCGCCGTGCCTCATTCAGAAAACCGACGGCGCGACGACTTACGCCACGCGCGACCTTGCCGCCGCCGAATATCGCCACCACGAATATAATTTTGATAAATGCTTATACGTCGTTGCCAATCAGCAAGAACTACATTTTCGGCAAATTTTTGCCGTCCTCAAAAAAATGGGTTATGCGTGGGCAGATGGCGGCGAACACGTTAAGTTTGGTATGTTGTCATTCGCGGCGGGTGTGTTTGGCGAGGAACGTGCGACCGGCTCGACGCGCAAAGGGCAAATTATTTTTCTTGACGCGGTGTTGGCGCGAGCGGTCGAAAAAGCGCGGGAAATTATCGGCGCAAACGGGCGCGGCGACGAAGGTAACGCGGCGATATTGGCGGAACAAGTCGGCGTCGGCGCGGTGATTTTCAGCGAATTTATGCAACGGCGGCAGAAGGACGTGATTTTCAGTTGGGACAAAGCGCTGAATATGCAGGGCGATTCGGGACCATATTTGCAATACACGCACGCGCGACTGTCGTCGCTGATTACCAAAAGCGGTGTGGTGGTCGGCGGCGGCGACGCGCAATTATTGACAAGCGCCTTGTCGCGGGCGGTGTTGTTGATGCTCGCCGAATTTCCGCGCGTGTTGCTCGGCGCGACCGCCGAAAACGAGCCGAGCCGCGTGGCGGAATACTTGCTTGAATTGTGCGCGGTGTTTAACCGGCTTTATGCCGATAAAAAAGAACATCAAATCATCACCGACGACGCGGCACTGACAGCGTCGCGGATTGATTTGGTGGCGGCGGTGCGCAACACCTTGCGGCGGGGCTTGGCGGTATTAGGCATCGCGGCACCGGAAAAGATGTAGCGGTCAATTCACAATTCACAATTTACAATTAACAATTGTGGAGTTTGATTGTCAAATTCGCGAAGCGAAATTGATAATGGAGCGAAGCGACCACCACCATTTTTAATTTTTAATTGTTAATTTTTAATTGGTCTCCCCGATGCGTCGCCGCCCGTCCCCTCGTCCGGTTATTTTGCCGACCGACAACTGCGCGACCGCCGTCGCCGAGCAGTTGCGCGCGCGGTTGTTTTTCACCGGCGACGCGGAGGTCTTGGATTTCGGTTGCGGCTCCGGCGAATTGACGTTTGCCCTCGCGCCGCGCGCGCGCCGCGTTACCGCCGTCGAGGCGCCGTCGGAACTTTTAGCCGACCTGCAAAACGCCCTCGTCCGCTCGCGGCAAAAAAACATTCGCGTTTTGGGCTTGGATTTATCGACCGCGCCGCGCCAATTGTTCGGCGCGCGTTTCGATTTAATCGTCAGCGTTTTAACGTTTCATCATTTTGCCGATATTGCCGCGTTAATCGCCGGTCTGAAATCGTTGCTGAAACCCGACGGGACGCTGGCGGTCGTGGATTTGCTTGCCGAAGACGGTTCGTTTCATTCGTCAAATATCGGCGTTCCGCATCAAGGTTTCGACCCGCAAAATTTCGCCGCGACGCTTGCCGACGCCGGATTTTTCAACATCGCGCTTCATTGCCCCTACACGCTTAGTTGCCCGCGCCGCGGGCAACGGCGCGATTATCCGCTGTTTATGGCGCTGGCGGACAACGAGCCGGAATTGAAAGTTGAGAGTTAAAAGTTGAGCGAGAAAGCGGTCGTCTAAACTTTTAACTTTCAACTTTACCCTCTCAACTCTAAACTTTTAACTCTAAACTCTAAACCGAAAGGCAACGATGAAAAAAATAATCTGTCTAATCGCCGTCGCGCTCGCCGGCGCGGCGCCGCTCCGCGCCGCCGACTCTTTGCCGCAAGGATTTACCGAAACCACCGGCAAGCAAATTTTGGTCGAGACCGCCGGCGTCGGCGAAGAGTTGACGCCCGCCGTCGAGGAAGCCGGCAAAAAAGCCGTCACGCTGAACGACCTCGCCGCGAGCGAGCAGGAAATCGCCGCGCTGATGGAACAAGCGAAAAAACTCATCGCCGACGTCGGCGAGCCGGTCGTCAGCGTCGCCGCCGACGCCGAGTTTGCCGACTTCATCGAAAAGCATCCGCGCGAAAAAGTGCGGCGCGGCGCGTGGGCGTTGCAAAAACTTTATTTTCTGCGCGCGTTTTTGCTGGCGGAAAAAGGCGAAATTCAGCCCGCCCTCAACGCCGTTGACGAATTGTTGCAACTGGCGCCTTACAGTAGCGACGGCTATTGCGAGCGCGGCTATTTGTTGAATATGTTGCGGCGTCCCGAAGAGGCGCTCGGCAGTTACGCGCAGGCGCTCGAACTGGCGAACAATTTTGCCAACGAGCGGCACAACACGGCGGCGGCGTGGCGCGGACAGGGTTTTTCGTTCACCAGTTTGGGCAAATACGAAGACGCCAAAAACGCCTATCAACAGTCGCTCAAATACGAGCCGCGCAACAAAATCGCCGCCGACGCGCTGAGCAGCATCGCGCAGTTGGAAAAGAAGAAATAAGCGAGCCACGACGCGGTGGCTCTATAAAAGACGCAATATCTCAACTTTCCCGTCCGCCCAAAGAAAGGACTCCGCCAATGGCTATGCCGAAAAACGCGTTAGATTTTCTCAAAAATTTGCTCGCCTGTCCCACGCCGTCGGGCTATGAAATGCCCGGACAAGCGGTCGTGCGCGACTATCTGCAAAAATACGCCGACGAAGTGCGCACCGACACGCACGGCAACGTTTGGGGCGTGCAGAATCCCGACGCCGCGGTCAAGGTGATGCTCGCCGGTCATTGCGACGAAATCGGGCTGATGATTATGCACGTTGACGAGAAGGGGTTTTTGTATTTCTCGGCGGTCGGCGGCGTGAATTTGCAATTGTTGCAAGGCGAAAGCGTCCTGATTCATACGGCGAAAGGCGTGATTCCGGGCGTCATCGGCGTCAAGCCGATTCACCTGATGGACGAAAAAGAGCGCACCGAAGGCACGAAAAAAATCGAAACGCTGTGGATTGACATCGGCGCGACGGATAAAAAAGACGCGGAAAAAGTCGTCAAACTCGGCGACATCGCGACCGTCAACAAGGGGTGGCTACCGCTTCGCAACAACAACGTCGCCAGCCGCGGTTTCGACAACCGGATTGGCGTGTTCGTCGTCGCCGAGGTTTTGCGCGTCTTGCGCGGCGTGAAATTGCCGCATCTCGCCATTCACGCGGTCAGCACGGTGCAGGAAGAAATCGGCTTGCGCGGCGCCACCACGGCGGCAAACGCGCTGAAACCGGACGTGGGGATTGCGGTCGATGTCGGCTTCGCCACCGACGCGCCGAATATGGAGGCGAAAAAAGTCGGCGAGGCGAAACTCGGCGGCGGACCCATCATCCACCGCGGCGCGAATTTCAACCATCAACTTTTCGCTTTGATTGAGCAAACGGCGAAGCGGCAAAAAATCCCGACCCAGTTACAACCGATTCCGCGCGGGAGCGGCACCGACGCCAACGCGATGCAGATGGCGAGCAACCGGACGGCGGCGGCGCTTGTCAGCATTCCGAACCGCTATATGCACTCGCCGGTGGAAACCGTCAATTTGGACGATGTGGAAAACGCGGTGAAACTCATCGCCGAAACCCTGAAAAAACTGCCGGCGCGCCTTGACTTCCAACCGGTTTGAACACAAAGTTGAGAGTTGAGAGTTGAGAGATTAGAGTTGAGCGACGGTTGCGCTTCGCGCGTCTTAAAAATAAAACTCCGCTCTTTCAACTCTAAACTCTAAACTCTGCTCCACCAAGCCGAATTGCGCGCGTCGCCGCCGCCGAATATACTACGCCGAACTCTCCCGACGAAAAAATGAAAATCACCGAACTCTCCCAAAATTGCGGCGAATGGTTGCGCGGCGGCAAAAACATCGGCGTCGTGCTGTCGTGCCGCGTGCGCTTGGCGCGGAATTTGTCGGCGTTTAATTTCGTGGCGCGGGCGGACGACGCGGGACGGCTCGCCGTTCTCAAAACGGTGCGGGAAGCGGTGGCGACCATCAATTTTCCCGCCACGGAACTCGCCTATTTCGACCTCGAACAACTCTCGGATTTGGAGCGCGTTTTTTTGCTCGAACGCCATCTCATCAGCCGCGAACTGACCGACAAACCCGGCGCGCGCGGCGTCATTTTCGACCGGCAGGAAAAATTGTCGCTGATGATTAACGAGGAAGACCACTTGCGCTTGCAGGCGCTCGGCGGCGGCGAGCAGTTGCGCGAGACCTACGATTTTTTAAGCAAAATCGACGACGATTTATCGAATTTTCTCGACTTCGCGTGGACGCCGGACCTCGGCTATCTGACGGCGTGTCCGAGCAACGTCGGGACGGGAATGCGCGTGTCGGCGATGTTGCATCTGCCGGCGCTGACGATTACCAAACACATCGAAAAAGTATTCCGCTTGGTCACGGAATTGCACTTGGCGGTGCGCGGCTACTACGGCGAAGGCACGAAAGCCGACGGCGATTTGTTTCAGGTGTCCAATCAAATTACGCTGGGGCGGCAGGAGTCGGAGTTGATTGACGACCTTGCGGCGATGATAAATCAGTTGACGGATTTTGAATTGAAGGCGCGGGATTTTCTCTGGCAGGAGCGGCGCGTGGAATTGGAAGACCGCGTCTGGCGGTCGTGGGCGGTGTTGCGCGAGGCGCGGCTCATCAAAGCGGAAGAGGCGATGTTTCATCTGTCGAGTTTGCGGCTCGGCGTGGCGATGCGGATTATTCCGCCCATCAGTCCGGCGGCGCTGAATTGCTGGTTGTTGCTGTGCCAGCCGGCGCACCTGCAAGTCAACGCCGGACGCGCCGAAATGCCCGCGCCCGAACGCGACGCGCTTCGCGCCTCGATGTTGCGCAAGCAGTTGAACGCGATTACGAAGAGCAAAGTTGAAAGTTAAAAGTTGAGAAAAGAGCAGTCGTCTATCTAACCGATGCGGTTTTCTTAACTTTCAACTTTTAACTTTCAACTTTTTTTATTTGATTACCGAACAACCTTAAAAAGGAGAACCGCGATGCGCGTGTATAACTTTGGTGCGGGACCGGCGGCGTTGCCGTTGCCCGTGTTGGAAAAAGCCCGGGCGGAGATGTTGGATTTCGGCGGCACGGGTATGTCGATTATGGAAATGTCGCACCGGAGCAAGACCTATCAAGCCGTCATCGACGCCGCCGACGCCGGTCTTCGCCGGATTCTGGGCGTGCCGGACAATTACGCGGTGTTGTTTTTGGCGGGCGGCGCGAGCCAGCAGTTTGCGATGGTGCCGCTGAATTTGCTCGGTCCCGGACAAGTCGTCAACATTATTCACACCGGCGCGTGGGCGGAAAAAGCGCTGACCGAAGCGAAAATCGTCGGGCGCACGCGCGTCATTTGGGACGGCAAAGACCGCAATTATATGACCGTGCCGCAACCGGCGGACTGGCGCGAAACGCGCGACGCCGCCTATGTGCATCTCACCTCCAACGAAACCATCGGCGGGGTGCAGTTTCACCAATTCCCGCAAACGCAGGCGCCGCTCGTCGCCGATATGTCGTCCGATATTATGAGCCGTCGCTTCAACGTCGCCGACTTCGGTTTGATTTACGCCGGCGCGCAAAAAAACATCGGACCGTCAGGCTTGGGGCTGGTCATCATTCGCCAAGACCTGCTGGAAATTTGCCCGGACACCGTGAGCAAATTTTTCCGCTATCGCACGCACGCCGCCGAAGGCAGTATGTATAACACGCCGAACACCTGGGCGGTGTATATCGTCAAACTGATTTGCGACTGGGTCGAGGGCTTGGGCGGCTTGGAGGCGTTGGAAAAACTTAACGACGAAAAGGCGGCGATTTTGTATGACGCTTTGGACGCGAGCGCGTTCTGGAAGCCGTGCGCGGAAAAATCGGCGCGGTCGAAAATGAACGTAACGTGGCGTTTGGCGAGCGAAGAATTGGAAGCGAAATTCGTCAAAGAAGCGACGGCGGCGGGTTTGGCGATGCTGAAAGGACACCGCTCGGTCGGCGGCTTGCGCGCCAGCATTTACAACGCCTGCGAGAAGCAAGGCGTGTTGGCGCTGACGCAATTTATGCGGGACTTCGAGCAGAAAAACGGGTGAGGGTGAGAGTTTAGAGTGGAGAGTTAAGAGTTGAGAGTTGAGCAGAGGTTGCGCTTCGCGCATTTTTGATATGAAAACTCCACACTCTCAACTCTCAACTCTAAACTTTCAACTCTAATAAAAATGCAAATCATCATCAACGAACTGACCGTTCCGGTCGGCGCCGCGGCGGACGAACTGGTGGCGGCGGCGGCGCAACGTCTTGGCGTGCCAAAAACGGCGGTAACGTTAGTCAAAATTTTGCGCCGCTCGCTCGACGCCCGTTCGCGGCGCGGCGGCGTTTGTTACGTCGTCAACGCCGTCTGGGACGTTGCGCGTCCGCTCGATAAATCCCAATTTCTCAAACTCAAAGCCGCCCCTTACGCGCCCGCGCCGCCGCTACGTTTTCCCGCGGTCAATTTTGCGGTCAATTTAACGGGGCGTCCGTTAGTGATTGGCGCCGGACCGGCGGGTTTGACCGCCGCTTATATTTTGGCGCAAGCCGGAGCGCGTCCGCTGATTTTGGAGCGTGGACAGCCGCTCGGCGAGCGGCGGCGCGCCGTCGGCGATTTTTGGGGACGCGGCGCGTTCAATCCCGAAAGTAACGTTTTTTTCGGCGAAGGCGGCGCGGGCGCGTTTTCCGACGGCAAACTGACGGCGCGGACGAAAGACCTTGCGGCGAAAGATTATTTTTTGGAATTATTGGTCCGGTGCGGCGCGGCGCCGGAAATTCTTTACGAAGCGCAACCGCACCTCGGTAGCGACCGGTTGGCGCAAATCATTCCGCGCTGGCGGGCATTGATTGAAGAACTTGGCGGCGAATTTCGTTTCGGCGCGCGGGTGGACGACCTCTTAATCGACGCCGGCGAATGTCGCGGCGTGCGCGTCGGCGACGAAACGTTGAACGCCGACGCGGTTTTTCTCGCCGCCGGTCATAGCGCCGACGACGTCTATGAAATGTTACGCCGGCGCGGCGTCGCGCTGACCTTAAAGGGCTACGCGCTCGGCGTGCGCCTCGAAATGCCGCAGGAATGCGTCAATCGCTCCCAATGGGGCGGCGACGCCGACCGGTTGGCGCGGACGGTCGGCGCGGCGAGTTTTTTCTTTACGCAAAAAAATGGGAGCGGCTACACTTTTTGTATGTGCCCCGGCGGGCGGGTCATCGCGGGCGCGACCGGCGCGGGACGGCTGGCGACCAACGGGATGAGTTCTTCGGCGCGCCGTGAACAATGGGCAAACGCCGCGGTGTTGTTTCCGCAAGCGCCCGCCGCCGACGCGCGCGCGACCGTTACGACCATCGAAGCAAGCGCGTTTCAAGCGGGCGGCGGCGATTATTCGTTGCCCGCGACGACGCTGTCCGCTTTCCCGCGCGCGCCGCGGGATTTGCCCGCGGGGTCGGTTCGGCGCGTGCGTCCCGCCGATTTTCGGCAGATTTTACCGGCGCGGCTTATAGACGATTTATGCGCTTATTTGCCGAGTGTGGCGAGGCAGTGCCGGTGTGAAAGCGCGCCGGTGCTGATTTACGGCGCGGAAACGCGAAGCACTTCGCCGACGCGCGTCGAACGCGGCGAAAACGGCGAGAGCGTCAACTGCCGCGGCTTATACCCGCTCGGCGAAGGCGCGGGCTACGCCGGCGGCATCGTCAGTTCGGCAATCGACGGACTGCGCGCCGCGGAAAAGTTTTTAAGAACAATGACGAATTGAAAATTACGAATTGTAGGAGGCGCGTTGAACGCGCCCGAATTATTCCGCTAATCAAATAAATGCGGTGGCTCTATTCAATTGCCACGCCTTTTAAGGCGTGGTTGGCGGGCAAAAAAATAAAAGGGCTTTAGCCCAAAATACGCGGTCTGATGCCATCGGCTTTAGCCGAATTATTGTTTGGGCTAAAGCCCATTTTTCGAGGGAACGCTAACCGCGCGCTAAAGGGCGTGGCAATTGAATAGAGCAACCACGATAACAACTTCATCCGCCATTCGTAATTCGTAATTTTTAATTCGTAATTTCTTATCTCTCCCACCGCCTCCGCCTATGAACGCGATGCAAAAAAAACTGATTTTGGCGATTGTCATCACGCTCCTGCCGTTGCTGACGCTGGGCTTTTTGATGTATGCCGAGATGAAAAAGAACATCGACTTTTTCTATCGCTCGCAAATGGCGGCGTCCCTGCGCACGCTCGCGGCGGAAATCGAATTGTCCGAACGGCTGACCGAGTTGGTCTCCGCCACGGTCGAGCAAAAAAATCTCGCGCTCACCCGCGCGCTCGCCGAAATGGTGGACTTAATCCCGCGCGCACAACTGACCGTCGAAACGTTGCAACGCTTCCAAAAATTGCTCGATGTCGAAACCGTTTGCGTGATTGACACCGACCACATTATCAAATGGAGCAGTTTTCCCGACTTTATCGGCTACGATATGGGTAGTTCGCCGCAGTCCGCGCCGTTCAACGAAATTCTGACCGACCGTAAGTTGGAAATCGCGCAGGCGCCGATGCCCAACGGCTACGCCGGACGGTTGATGCAGTTTATCGGCGTGGCGTCGCCGCGCTCGCCGGGCTACGTGCAAATCAGTTTAAGCGCCGCCGTCGTGCAAAATTTGGCGCGTCTGCAAGCCGTGCAACCGCGCGTCGCGGTCGCCAGCGTCGGCAAAACCGGTTTCGCGGCGATTATCCGCGACGGCGCGTATCGCGCGCACCGCGACCCCCGCGCCATCGGCAACCGCGTGCGCTCCGAGCCGTGGTATGAACAAGTAACCGCGGCGCCGACCGGTTTTGTCTGGCTGACGACCGACGGACAGGAATATCTCACCGCCTTTCACCGGGTCGGACAAGATATTTTGCTCGCGTTTTTGCCCGCGGTGGAATACTACGGCGAGTTAAACTCGGTGCGCAATGTTTGCCTGTTGGTGGCGGGAAGCTCGGGCTTGGTGCTGGCGTTTGTGTTGTATCTCTGCCTGCACGCTTTTATCTTCCGCCCGACCAGTCAGGCGATGTTGCGCCTGACCGCCGACAAGTTGCGCGCCGACCACGAAAATCAAAGCAAGAGTTCGTTTTTGGCGCGGATGAGCCACGAAATCCGCACGCCGATGAACGCGATTATCGGGATGAGCGAACTCGCCGAGCGCGATTTGGGCAAGCCGGGCGCGGCGGAGCGCGTGCGGGAAATCAAACGCGCCGGCGTCAATTTGCTCGCCATCATCAACGACATTCTCGACTTCTCGCGCATCGAAGCCGGCACGATGCAAATCACCCCCGCGCCCTACGCCGCCGTGGCGCTGTTCCGCGACATCAACGCGATAGTCCGCCACCGCTTGGGCAACAAAAGAATCGAATTCAGCGAAGAGTTCGCGCTCGACATTCCGGCGACGCTCATCGGCGACGAAAGCCGCGTGCGCCAAATTTTGCTGAACCTGCTCACCAACGCCGTGAAATACACGCCCGCCGGTTTCATCGCGTTCAGCGCCAACGCCGAGCGCCTCGCCGCCGACACGGTGCGCCTCATTTTCACCGTCGCCGACAGCGGCGTCGGCATCAAAGAAGAAGACCTGCCGAAATTGTTCGAGGACTTCTCGCGCTTCGACCTCGACCGCAACCGCACCATCGAAGGCGCCGGTTTGGGAATGTCCATCACGCGGGCGTTGTGTCGCGCGATGGGCGGCGACGTCACCGTCGCCAGCGAATACGGCAAGGGGTCGGTGTTCACCGCGACCATCACGCAACGCTTCTCCGGCGCCGAACATTTCGGCGACCGTGATGTGCAGGACTCGGCGGCGTTGTCGGCATCCGGCGCGGTGCGGTTCACGGCGCCGGATTGCCGCGTGCTGATTGTCGATGACGTGGAAATCAATCTCGACGTGTGCGAGGGCTTGCTTGAACCCTTTGAAATGCCAATCACGAAATGTTTAAGCGGCGCCGAAGCGGTCGCGTCGGCGCAGAAAAACGCCTACGATTTGATTTTTATGGACCATATGATGCCCGACCTCGACGGCATCGAAACGACCAAGCGGATACGGGCGCTCGCGGGCTACCAAAAAACGCCGATTATCGCGCTGACCGCCAACGCCATTGCCGGTATGAAAACTATGTTTTTAGAAAACGGTTTCACCGACTTCCTCCCGAAACCGATTGAAATCGTCAAACTCAACGACATCGTCGAAAAATACGTGCCGGCGGCAAAATGCCGGGTGATTAGCGTGGAGTGAAGAGCAGAGTTTAGAGTTAAGAGTTTAGAGTTGAGCAGAGGTTGCGCTTCGCGCATTTATAAAAATTCCACTCTCTCAACTCTTAACTCTTAACTCTTAACTCTAAACTTTCAACACAGCGCGGCAGGATGCCTTGCAGATACGCAATCAGCACGCCGTAATTGGTCAGCGGCACGTGTTGGGCGGCGGCGAGGCGGCGGCGATATTGCATTTCCCGCGCGTTCAACATACACGCCCCGCAATGCGCGACCAATTTGAACGGCGACAAATCGTCGGGAAATTCGCCGCCGGCAGTGAAGGTAAAACGCAAATCTCGGCGGGTGTAATTTTTCAGCCAGCGCGGCAGTTTCACCGTGCCGATGTCGTCGCACTGCCGGTGGTGCGTGCATCCTTCGGCGATTAACACCGCGTCGCCGTCCCGCAAATTTTCCGCCGCCGCCGCGCCGGCGACCGCCTGTCGCAAGTCGCCTTTGTAACGCGCGAACAAAATCGAAAACGAGGTCAGCGGCACGTCGGGCGGCACGTCGGCGGCGACTTTGGCGAAGACCTGACTGTCGGTAATTACGAAGCGCGGCTTTTTGCCGAGATGCGCCAGCGTGTCGCGCAACTCAAATTCCTTGACCACAATCGCCGTCGCGTCGCTTTCCAAAATATCGCGAATCGTTTGCTGTTGCGGCAAAATCAGTCGCCCGCGCGGCGCGGAGGCGTCAATCGGCGTAACCAAAACCACGAAATCGCCGCCGTTGAGCAAGTCGCCGATTAACCGCAATTTAATTTCCGGCGCGGGGACGAGCGCCGCCAACCGTTTTTTCAGCGCGTCGATATTTTCGCCGGTCGTCGCGCTGATAAAAAGCGCGTCGCTACGCGCCGCGGGAAAAATTTCGTGGTCGCGCGCTTCGTGGTCGCGCGGTTTGCCGTCGCGCGGTGAGTTTTCGCCGAGGAGGTCGGCTTTATTGTAGCCGATTAAATACGGGATATTTTGGTCGCGGAAGATGGCGAGGAGTTCTTCGTCGGGCGCGGTCAGTCCGAGCGTGGCGTCCACGACGAGAACGGCGACGGCGGTTTGGCGGAGGATTTGCCGCGTTTTACGGACGCGCAGTTCGCCGAGCGCGCCGTCGTCGTCGATACCGGGCGTGTCGATAATCAGGACGGGACCGAGCGGCAATAATTCCATCGCTTTGCGCACCGGGTCGGTCGTCGTGCCGCGCACTGCGGACACCACCGCCAAATCCTGACCGGTGACGGCGTTGACGACGCTCGATTTCCCCGCGTTGCGCCGCCCGAAAAAACCAATCGTCAACCGCTCGCCGGCAGGGGTGTCGTTTAGTCCCATAGTCATATCCTTTCCGCGACAGCGTGTTTGGGCGCGACGAATTAACAATTCACAATTAACAATTGTGGAGTTTGATGGTCAAAATCGCTTCGCGAAACCTAAAAATCAAACTCTGACTCCACAATTGTTAATTTTTAATTGTGAATTGTTAATTGCCCTCACTTCCCCGGCATCCTTTTGTATTTGCCGCGCCGTCCGGCGGCGACGCGGTCGCCGAGCGTCGCTTCGTAATCGGCGAAATTGCCGTTGAACCATTTGATTTCGCCGTCGCCGTTGAACACCAATAAATGCGTGCAAATGCGGTCGAGGAAAAAACGGTCGTGGCTGATGATGAGCGCGCACGCCGGAAAATCTTCGAGCGCCTCTTCCAACACGCGGAGCGTGTTCACGTCCAAGTCGTTCGTCGGCTCGTCGAGCAATAATAAATTGCCGCCGGTGCGGAGCAGTTTCGCCAAATGCACGCGGTTGCGCTCGCCGCCGGAAAGTTTGCCGACGAGTTTTTGCTGTTCGGTGCCGCGAAAATTAAACCGCGCCACATACGCCCGCGCGTTGACCTTTTTGCCGCCGAGTTCCAACTCGTCCGCCCCGCCGGAAATTTCCTCGTAAATCGTTTTGTCGTCGGACAGCGCGTCGCGGTGCTGGTCAACGTGGGCGATTTGCACCGATTTGCCGACCACGACTTTGCCGGCGTCCGGCGGCTCTTCGCCGACAATCATTCTAAACAGCGTCGTTTTGCCCGCGCCGTTCGGTCCGACGATGCCGACAATCGCGCCGCGCGGCACGTTGAACGACAGTCCCTTAATCAACTCCACGCCGCGAAATCCTTTGTTGACCTCGGTCAGTTCGACCACTTGGTCGCCGAGTTTCGGACCCGGCGGAATTTGAATGACGCAGTCGGACGACGTAACCTCGAAACTCTGTCCGGCGAGTTTTTCATAGCGGTCGAGCCGCGCCGAATTTTTTTGATTGCGCCCGCGCGCGGCGGTGTTAATCCACTGCAATTCGCGGCGCAAAATGCGCTGGCGCTCCGACTCTTTCTTTTCTTGCAAACGCAAACGTTCGGCTTTTTGCGCCAACCACGACGAATAATTGCCCGCGAACGGCAAGCCCTTGCCGTTTTCGAGTTCGAGAATCCATTGGGTTACGTTGTCGAGAAAATAGCGGTCGTGGGTAACGATGATGACCGTGCCGGGGTATTCGCGGAGTTGGTCTTCAAGCCACTTAATCGTTTCGGCGTCGAGGTGGTTCGTCGGCTCGTCGAGCAATAAAATATCCGGTTTTTGCAGAAGCGCCTGACAGAGCGCCACGCGGCGCCGCTCGCCGCCGGAGAGCGTTTTGATGTCGGCGTCGTCGGGCGGCAACACTAACGCGTCGGCGGCGAGGTCGAGCGTGTGGTCGATTTCCCACGCATTGGTCGCGTCGATTTTCGTTTGGAGCGCGTCCATCTCGGCGGCGAGGTCGTCGATTTTGTCCGGCTGTTCGCCCATTTCGACGCCGATTTGTTCGTAGCGTTCGAGCATCGCGCGTAGCGGCGCGACGGCGAGTTCGAGGTTTTCGCGGACGGTTTTGGCGAAGTCGAGTTGCGGCTCCTGCGCGACGAGCAACACCGACGTGCCGTCTTTGAGTTCCACTTCGCCGTGAAAATCTTTGTCGATACCCGCCATAATTTTAAGCAGGGTTGACTTGCCGGAGCCGTTGAAACCGACGATGCCGATTTTCGCGCCGTAATAAAACGACAGCGAAATGCCGTCGAGAATCACCCGCTCGCCGTATTCCTTGTGAACGTCGTTGAGAGAAAAAATGATGGGAGGCATAGGGGAAGTCCAATTAAGAATTAAAAATGAAGAATGAAATCAAATAAAAATAAGTGTCTCGCGACGGTGCGGAGAGATACGAAAAATTTAGTTCTATCCGCCGTTAAAACGGCGGGCTATTGAATTATCGGTGGCGGCTCCGCCGCGTTGCAATCGTCGGCGATAAATCGCCGCTGAATATCTCAACGCTCACCTAAAATTTCGCCGCCAATTCTCGCGCCGCTTCTTTGGCTTCGGCGACGATGGCGTCGCGGCGTTGCGGGAAGGCGTCGCCGCCGTCGATGTAAATACCGCTAAAATCGGTGATGCCGAAAAATTTCATCAGGTGGCGCAAATAAGCGGCGGCGAAATCCGCGTTCACCGCGCCCGCGCCGCGGTCATAGACGCCCCCCGCCGACTGAATGTGCAAGACCTTTTTTTCCGGCAACAAACCGACCGGACCGTTCGGCGTGTAGCGAAACGTTTTGCCGGACACGCAGAGCAAATCTAGGTATTGCTTCGCCACCGGCGGCAGGAAGAAATTCCACAGCGGATTGGCGAACACGTATTGGTCGTGCGCCAAAAACTGCGTCAGCAATTCGTTATGCCGCGCCATTTCCTGTTGCTCGGCGGGCGGCAAATCGGTCGGCGCCGCGCCGGTTTTGATTTTTTTCCAAGCGTCGAAAGTCGCGCCGGTCAGCGCCGGAATCGTTTCGGCGAACAAGTTGAGCGCGGTTACGGCGTCGGCGCCGTGCCGCTCACGATAGGCGTCCAAAAACACCTCGGCGACCGTCAGCGTTTTCGAGGCGGCGGCGGTCAGCGGATGCGCGGCAATGAAAAGTAAGCGGCTCATAAATCTTCCTCCTGTAAAAGAAGAAAAGAACTTATCCACGAATTTTCACGAATTAGACGAATTAACACGAATTAAGAGCAAGAGATTTCTCACAGAGTCACAGAGGCACGGAGAGAGAAAAGAGAATAAAACAAATTTTTGTTTTCTCTCTGTGAAACTCTGTGTCTCTGTGCCTCTGTGAGAAACAAAAAATTCGTGAAAATTCGCGGACGAATTTTTAGTCGCTTTTCATTGCTATTTCGCGGTAATTGGTCAATTGGTAGCCGCACTGTTCGACGACGGCGCGGAGTTGCGGCGATTTCAGCGCCGACAGTTCCGCCGCGCGATTTTCACCGTTGCACAAGTCCTTAACATACGGCTCCAAATAATACGTTTCCGCGGTCGCCACGCACGGATGAAACGCCATTTCCGTAACGCCGGCGTTTTCTCGCTGAGCGCGGAGCAACGCCGCGGCGACGGTCTCGTTCATCGCGCCGCTGTGCAACAAACCGTAAAAATAATCGTTGGTGCGAACCGGACTGCGCCGACTGGCGCGCCAGTCGCGCCAAGCGTAGGTCTGCAAATTGGCGTAATGCGCGAAGTTAAGCGGGCGCGGGAAATGCGCGCGGAGCGGCGCTAAACGCAACGGCTCGCGCGGCAGGCGGACAAACGGAACGGCGTATTCCGCCGCCAATTTCAGCGTCAATTGCCAGAGCCAGGGAATCGCGTGGCAGTGCATATGCCCGTCGAGATGGTCGAGCGCGCGTCCGGTTTTTTCCACGCCGGTTTTGACTTTTTCGATTTGCGCCCGCATTTCAAGCGCGGCTTGTTCGCGTAGCGCGCCGCCGGACAGCGCCAAGCGAACGAAACCCCGCGCTTCGATAAACCGGAAATGCCCGTCGGCGTCGGCGAGCGCCGGAATCTGCGCCGGCGGCGCGACGCAGTTGCCTTCGTTGAGCGTCAAATGCACGCCGACGCCCAAACGCGGACACGCCGGCAGAACGCGCTCGACGGCGTCGGCAAACGCCGCGCCGTTCGCCATTATCGACGCCGAAGTCAGCGCGCCGTTTTGCGCGGCGTCAAGAATCCCCGCGTTATTGGCGTATTGCCCGCCCAAATCGTCGGCGGCGAGAATCAGGAATTTTTCTTGATTTTCAATCATTGGCACAATTAAAAATTAACAATTAACAATTAACAATTTTGGAATAATTATCAAAATAGCGCGAAGCGAATTAAAGAATAAAACTCCTCAATTGTTAATTGTCAATTTTTAATGGTTAATTGCGTTTCACGATGCTCAACCGCCCTCTTTCATTTTTCCGCGCCGCGTGGTCGGCGTTCGCCGACGGCTTTTATCCGCCGACGTGTTTGGGGTGCGGGCGCAGTTTGTGGCTTTGGCGCGACGCCTTTTTGTGTGCCGAATGTGAAAATAACTGGTCGTGGTTAAATGACAATGGTTGCCGGCGTTGCGGCGAGCCGCTCGGTCGCTACGCCGCCGGCGTCTGTCAACGTTGCCGGACGAAAAAACCGGCGTTCACCCGCGCGATTGCCGTGGCGCCGTATCGCGAAGGGGCGACGGACGCGCTCGTCAAGGATTTCAAATATCACGGCAATCGCCGTTTGGCGAAGCCGCTCGCCGAGTTGTTGGCGGCGCGCATTCGCCGGTGTTGGTCGTTGGATGAAATTGATTGGCTGACCGCCGTGCCGCTACATCCCGACCGTTATGCGTGGCGCGGCTATAACCAGTCGTGGTTGCTCGTCGAAGAATTGGCGGCGCGCTTGCCGTTACCGGCGGCGGCGGTTCTGCGGCGCGTGCGCGACACGCCGGCGCAAGCCAATTTACCCGTCGAGGCGCGGCGGCAAAATTTGCGCGACGCTTTCGCCGCCACCGCGCCGCTGACCGGCAAGAAAATTTTGTTGATTGACGACGTGCTGACCACCGGCGCGACGGCGAACGAATGCGCGCGCGCCTTGCGCCACGCCGGCGCGACGCGCGTTTTCGTGGCGACGTTTGCGCGGTGAGAACAATTAACAATTAACAATTAAAAATTATGGAGTAGTTGTAAAAATGGCGCGAAGCGAATTTTAATCGTCAAACTCCGCCATTGTTAATTGTGAATTGTTAATTGTTAATTGTTAGTTGCTCTCGCGTCGCGCCGATGCCCGCGAAAACCGTTGCGGCGAGGCGGTGCATTTGGGCGAATTCCGGCGAGGCGGGGGCGGGGAATTCCGCGCCGAAAATCCGCGTCGTGTAGGCGTCAATCGCCGCGCCGAACGTGCCGTCGTTTTCCCATTGCCGCCGCGCGGCTTCCCATTTTTGCCGCGTTAGTTCGTTCGGCGCTTCGCCGGTCAACGCGCCCGCCGTGAAAAGTTTCCAGCCGGATTCGACCTCAAAACAGAGCGGGCGCGGACGCGCGTGATAATCGTTAAAGAGGTCCAACAACTTCGCCAAAAATTCTTGCGCCGCCGTCGCCGAAAGCGGCTGATAAGTGCCGGTCGAAATTTTGCCGGACGCGAAATAGACGCCGTGCGTGGCAACTTCCACGCCGGACGCGCCGAGCGCGAGATGATACAGTCCGGCGCGAAGCGCGTCTTTGCCTTTTTCCGCGGTCGGGCGCAGGAACAGTTGCCCGTTGGCGCATAAATTCGGCGGCGTGAAAGTCAGCGTCCCGTTCGGCAACCGGATTTCGCACGTCGCTCGCGCCGCCGGCGCGCCCAAATTCAAGTCCGCGACCCGCGCGAGCATTCGGCGAATTTGCGCCGTCGTTTCCGCGAATAATCGGCGGGCATTCAGCGGCAGTTCCCCCGAGGCCTGCAACCGGCGCCATAATTTCTCGACATCAATAGTGTCGCACGCGGCGGGCGCGGCGGAATTTTTCAGAAAATAATTTAGCACCGTTTCATCAAACCGATAACGCTCCAAACCCGCCAAGATTTCGAGCGGCTCCTCGTCGTTCGGCGCGTCTTCCGCGTCAATTTCCCAGCGCGCCCCGACCGTCCGCCGGTAAAAATAGCGCGTCGGCGAGCGGAGGAAATCGAAGAGAGATTCGAGAGAGTAGCGAGAGTTGAGCGTTGAGATAGTTGAGAGTGAAGAGTGGAGCGGGTTATCTAAACTCTCAACTTTTAACTCTAAACTTTGCAGTTGTTGCGCCGCCGCAAAATTTTCCGCCGAGAACGCCGCGAGGCGGCGGTCTTTGTCGGCGCGGAAATAGGTCGGGCTGAACGGTTGCAACGGATGTTTGACCGTCAATTTTTCGGCGGCGGGGAGCGCGTCCAATAATTCGCTGACTAAAACCGCCGGCGGCAGGGGCTGATTATCCTGCGCGCTTTGTCCGGTATAGACGACGACGAGATGTTCCCGCGCCGCGAGCAACGTCTCCAAAAAGGCGTAACGGTCTTCGTCCCGCGCCGGACGGTCGCCGACGCGCCGGTGAAAACGGGCGTCCATTAAATCAAAACTGAGTTCCGTCGAAGGGCGCGGCAACGCGCCGTCGTTCATTCCGAGCAGGCACACCACGCGCGCCGGCGTGGCGCGCGCCGGTGAAAACCCCGCAAACAACATCTTGCCATACGTGAATTGTCCGCCGTCCGGCGGCGCGGAAAATTGTTCCCGCAACCACGTTTGCACGACGGCGAACGGAATCGCGCCGGCGTCGCGCGCGCATCGCGACCAACGGTCGAGCGTGTCGCGCAACGCGCCGCCCGCGTCCGGCGGGAAAAAATAATCAATGCCGGCGGTTAAAATCCGTTGCCACGCGGCGGCGGACTGCGGCGCCGCGCCGATTTGTCCGCGCCATTTTGCCAACGTCTCGATGAAGGTCGCAAGGTTGCCGACGAGAGATAGGGAAGAGGTGTTAGGGAAAAGGGAAACGGGGATGACGGGAAAAACGGCATCTTTTCCCGCGTCCCCTTTTTCCTTAATCGCCAGCGGTTGCGCGTCGCCGGTCGGGTCGAACATTGCCGCGCCGAGGAGCAGGCGGTCGAGGGCGAAGCGCCACGTGTTGGCATAGACCGCTCCCGCGCCGACGCGGTCGCGCGCGTCCGCGTCCAAGCCCCACGCGAGCCCCGCCTGCCGCAACAGCGGCGGCAAAAGTTCCAAATCCGCCGCCGAAAAATTAAAGCGCCGCGCCACCGGAGCCCGGCGCAATAAGTCCAAAATTTCCGAGGCGTGAAAACGTCCCGTCGCGGCGGACAGTAGGGACAAAAACGTTTGCTCCGCGTTCGCTTCGTCGCTGTCGGCGACGCCGCCGATGGTGAAAGGAATATAACCGGCTTGGTCGCGGCGGCCGAAAACGGCGGCGATATAAGGCGCGTAATCGGCGATTGCCGGCGCGTAAACGCGAATGTCGGCGGGCGTCAGCGTTTGGTCCGCCGCGAACCGCGCGAGAATTTGGTCGCGTAAAACCTCGACCTCGCGCCACGCCGAATGACAACTGTGAACGGTAATCGAATCGTCGCCGTCCGCCGATTCCGCGACCGCCGGTTGATTGAATTGAACGGCGCGGCGCAAATTAGTGAGCGCGGTCGCCCCCGTAAAATCAGTCGTAAAATCAATAAACGCTTCGTCCGGCATCGGCGCGAGGTCGTGGTCGAGAAAATAGCCGAACATTTCCTGACCGAGCCGACCGAGCGAGCCGAGGAGCGGATTGCCGTCGCCGGCGAAATGCGACAAAGCGTCTTCGCCGACGGTCGCCGCCAATTTTTGCTCGTCTCGCCAACGGGCGCGGCGCGATTGCGCGTCGTCCCAAAATTCGGCGCAGGGATTAAACGCGAAAAAATAAATTTCGGCGGTGGCGGCGACGGCGCGCAGAACGTCAAGGTGCGCCGGCGGCAAGGACGAAATGCCGAAATAAAAGACCCGCCGCTGACGGCGTAATTTTTCGAGCCACGGACGCGGTCCCGGCGACGCGAGCGCGCGGAGGACTTCGCGATACAAGCCGGAAAAATGGCGAATTTTTTTGCCGTCGATTTTGAGCAACGCCCGCCAGAGTTTGGCTTGCCAGCGCTCGTCGGCTTGGGCGGGCGCGGTCGGTAAGACGCCGTTTTCCCAGCGTTCGAGAAGGTCGGCGCGGTAGGTCATATAGCGGTCGAACAGCGCGGCGAGGCGGACGGAGAGTTGATAAACGCGGAGCGCATCGTCCGCCAAAAAATTTTTGACGCGGGCGAAATCGGCGTCTTGCGCGGCTAATTCCGGCAGAAGGCGCCACAGCCGCCACGTAACGGCGGCGGGCGAAAACCCGTCGTCAAACGGCGCGTCATCGGTTGGAACGGTGCGCGGCGGCAAGTAGCCGCGGGCTTCGCCGAACGGCGTGAACACGTAGTCGTATAAAAATTTGCCGGGGAACTTAAACGTCAACGCCGGACAAAAACCGTTTCGCGCCGCGATTTGCCACGTGAGCCAATGAAACAAATCGCGGTCGGGCGCGACGACAAGGTCTTGAAAGAACGGGTCGGACGCGCCGCGCAACCGCGCCGCCAACAGCGCGGACAGGCGAGAGAGGTCGTTACCGTGATAGAGGTGGAAAGGCATTGAAGCGCGGCGTTGAGAGTTTAGCGTTGAAAGTTGAAAGTTGAGCGGAGCGCGGTTAATTTCTTATCGTCTATTCTCAAAAAATATGTAGCACTCGCTCGTCCGTTGTTGCCGGTTCGTTCAAATCGTCCTCCGAAATAACTCCGATTAAACGTTCAATCACCGGCGGGTATTTGTGAGATAACCGCGCAAGTTACGATGATTTCCCCGCCGCCGCGAAGTTCTCGCGCAACAATTTGATTTCGGCGGCGTAGCCCGCGAGGTCGTTCGGCGTTTCTAAAAAGAAGGGCAAATGCCGCAGTTTTTCGTGCGTGATAAAGTTCACGACCGCGGTCAGTCCCAACGTGCCGTCGCCAATCCGCGCGTGCCGGTCTTGGTGTCCGCCGAACGGTTTCATACTGTCGTTCAAATGCGCCGCGCGTAATTTTTCTAAACCGATTTCGCGGTCGAACGCGCCGATAACCTCGTCCAATTTATTAACTATGTCGTAGCCCGCCGAATACAAATGACAGGTGTCCCAGCAGACGCCGACTTTTTCGGGGTGTTTGACGCGGTCGAGAACGGCGCGCAATTCGGCGAAGTTGCCGCCGACTTCCGTCCCTTTGCCAGCCATCGTTTCCAACAACACCGTCGTTTTTTGGGGCGGCGTCAGCGCGGCGTTTAAGGTTTCGGCGATGAGTTTGACGCCGGTGGCGACGCCCTGTTTGACGTGACTGCCGGGGTGAAAAACGTAAAGACCGTCCGGCAAAAAATCCAAGCGTTCGAGGTCTTCGCTCATCATTCGCTGTGCCAAATCGCGCAAGCCCGCGTCGGCGGCGCAAGCGTTCAGCGTGTAGGGCGCGTGCGCCAACACCGGCGCGAAATGCCGGTCGAGCAAAAATCGGCGCAACGCCGCCGCGTCGTCGGCGTTAAACGGGCGCTGATTACTGCCGCGCGGATTGCGCGAAAAGAATTGGAACGTGTTCGCGCCGACGCTCCTCGCCTCTTCGCCCATCGCCAAATAACCGCGCGCCGAGGAAGCGTGATAGCCGAGGTTTAACATAGTGCCGCTCTCTTTTTATAGAATTTACCAGCCGAGCCGCCGGCAATCGCCGCGTATCGCCGCGCGAAATTGCTCGGAACGGCCGTTGAAATCAACCACGTCAACTTTCAAACTGGCGAGCGCCAACGCCAGTGCAGAAAAATCCAAAGTGGGATCGGTCTGCCAATCCTTAATTCGTAATTGCTCTTTACGCCGGCGTGAGGTCGCGTTCTTTTTTGGTGCTTCGCAACAAGTCCATCACCTGTTTATGGATTTGGCACACGCGGCTTTCGGACAGCCCTAACAAATCGCCGATTTCCTTCATATTCAATTCGTCGTAGTAATACATCGTCAACACTTTTTTCTGGTCGGAGTTCAACCCGCGCAGAACCACTTCTTTGATTTCCCGCCGTTGCAATTCCAACACCGGGTCAACCGCGTTGCGGTCGGGCAATAATTCGATTTTGCCGATTTCGTTGGTGTCGTCCTCGTCGTGTTTGCGGTTGAGCGAGACCACCGAGCGCGGTTGCGTCTCTTTCACCATCGCCAGATATTCGTGCGGTTTGACGCCCAATTCTTTCATTATTTCGTCGTCGTCAGGCTCGCGTCCCAAAATGCTCCGCAACTCGTCGCGCGCCCGTTCCAACTGCGCGGCGCGGGTGCGCACCAAGCGCGGCGTCCAGTCGAGTCGGCGCAACTCGTCGATGATGTGTCCCGAAATGCGGGTGCTACAATACGTCGAAAATTTGGTGTTGCGATTGGTTTCGTAGCGGTTAATCGCGTCGAGCAAACCGAGATTGCCCCAGCCGATTAAGTCGTCGATGCTGACGAAATTCGGCAATTTGCTGGCGATGCGTTGCGCCGTCTGATAGACCAGCACGGTGTATTGTTTCACCAAGCGGTCGCGCAAATCGCGACTGCGCGTCGCGATAAACTCTTCCCAAATGGCGCCCTCTTCGTCGTCCGTCCATTCCTCCGACGGCGGCAAACTTTCGTAAAGTTCATCAATTTCGTCCATTGCTATCTCCTTCGGGCTTTGGGTTGTAGTCGTTTAATTGAGAAAGTGAATTTATCGGGTCATCATTTTTATGAGCAATTCTTAATTGTTAATTCTTAATTGTTAATTGTTAATTGTCCTTTCGCTGTCCATTATTTATTTGGCGGCGGCTTTGTCGGCGTTTTCCTCGGCGGCGGGCGGCGCTCCGTCGTCAGCCGCCGGTCCCGCCAGCGCGGCTAAATATAGACCGCGGGCGCATTCGCGGCGTTCGGCTTCCATTTGGCGGCGGCGCACCAAATACTCATCGACCAACGCCACGCCGAGCCGCGAAAGAAACACGCCGATAATAAAATACGAGACGATAATCGCGATACTCTGCGTGAACATCGTCGTAACGTCCATCGAGTTGATGCCTAACAGCCGCCGCACGACCCACGTGCCGGAAAACAAGATGAACGCTAACATCGTAAAAAATGCGGACAATTTGCGAAACATTTTTTTGTCGGGAAGAGGTAAATGGGAAAAGTAACGCCGTTTCCGCATCTTTTATCTACTCTCTTTTCCCTCTCCTCTTTTCCCTTCCTCTTGTTTTTCGCTGATTTTCGCCGCGAGGCGTTTGGCGCGCGCGCGCAAACTCGCCGTCCGCGACTGCCAGCCCGCGCAACTGTTTTCCGAACTCATCTGCTGGTCGTTGTTCGGTCCTTGCGGATTGGCGCACCGGTGCGCCGCGCCGTCCGTCCGCGCCCAAAACAAGCACCCTTCGCATCGCCGCTTCACGCGGTTGGTGGTAACCATTGCCGTTCTCCTTTTTTGCAAAAGTTAAAAGTTGAAAGTTAAAAGTTGAAATAACCTCATCGCTTAACTTTCAACTCTAAACTTTCAACTTTCAACTTTGTGAGTTCACTCCCCGTTCACCACCAAGCGCGCCAGCTGGTCGGCGGTCGCGGGCGTCAGCCCTTTGCTACACACTTGCCCGTCCGCCAAATACGAAAACGGTTCCGGCAACGCCCGCGCCAAATTCAACAATAAGCCGAACGTTTCCGCCTCGTCGGTTTTGGTGACGAGCAAGCGGTTGAAGCGGCATTCGCGATATTTTTGCGCGTAAATCAGCGCCGCGTCTTTCGCCATCGTCGCCGGAATGACCAAATGTGTTTCGTGCGGCGCGGCGGCGTGCAGATTGGCGGCGAGTTCCGCCATACCGCGCGCGTCTTTCGTGGCGCGTCCGCCGGTGTCAATCAAAATCAAATCGCGTCCTTCGTGCGCGAAATTGCGAATTTCGCCGGCGATTTGCTCCGGCGTGTTTTTGGCGGCCAACGGCAAACCGAACAGCGAAATCAACGACCGCAATTGCTCCTGCGCGCCGGGGCGGTTGATGTCTTCGGTAATCAGCGCGACGCTTTTATTTTGTTGCGCGGCGCGAAACGCCAACTTCACAATCGTCGTCGTTTTGCCGCTACCGCTCGGACCGATGAGCGCCACGACTTGCGGCTGTCCGGCGCTCGCCGCCGCGACGCGAAATTCCACCAACAAGCGGCGCTTCAACGCGGCGCGAATATGCTCGTCCGTAACATATTGATTAGTGCCGACTTCGTATTGCAACTCCGTCGCCAATTTATTCGCCAAGTCCGGCGCGACGCCTTTTTCCAAGAGTTCTTGATATAAATTCAAATATCGCTCGCCGACTTGGGGCACGCCGCCGCAAGCGATGGAACTGGTGATGCGGGTGATTTCGCCGCGGAGCAAATCAAGCAAAGCCGCGTTGTCGAGCGCCGGTTGATAGCTCGGCGGCACCGGCGACGGACGCGGTTGCGCCGCAAACGTCAGCGGCGAAATCTCCTCGACATACGCGGGCGGACGATGGTCGAGCACCGACTGTCGGCGTTCGCGCTCCCATTCCGCCACGCGCGGGGCTTGTCCATACGGGTCTTGACCTTGCAGGTCTTGCTCGCGCGGGTCTCGACCCGGCGGGGTTTGATATTGCGGGGCTCGACCTTGCAGGTCTCGACCTTGCGGGGCTTGACCTTGCAGGTCTTGACCTTGCGGGATGGGACTGCCGCGCGTTAGTTCGACGCTGACGCCGCTATCGACCAAAGGATATTTAATGTTGCCGTCGCGCGGGGAACGGGGCGCGGGCGGCGTGTTATAGACCTTGTTGAGTAAATTATTCGGTTTCGGGTGCGGCGGCGGGGCGTCTTCGTTGCAATAGACATCGACGACGCATAGGGACTCGGAGTTGCCGCCTAAGGTCCATTTGCTTTTTTTCTCGCGTTTGACCTCGCCAATGGAAATATCATCGCCCAATTCCTGCTTCGCCTTGGCAATCGCTTCTTCGGGCGTGCGACCGGTGTAAGTTTTGGCAAACAAGGAGGACATTGGCGACCGGTTAAAAATTAAGAATTAAAAGTTAAAAATGACGGTCTAATCCCAATTTTCGTAATGACCTTTACAAGACAAAATCCGCACGTTACCTTTGCCGACATCTTCGTAAACCAAACGGTGATAGTCGTCGATACGGCGGCTGTAGGCGTTTCTGCCTTTAAGCGCTTCCGGCTTGCCGAGACCGGACAGATAGCCGTTACGCTGAATATCTTTAAGCAGCGTGTTAATTTTATGGCATAATTTTTTGTCGTTGGTTTGCCACTCGACATACTCGGCAAAGGCGTCCGCCGCAAAAATAGTATCAGCCATTTGCCATCCTTTCCAACTCTTCCATCGACACCGCCACGACTTGTCCGGCGTCAATCTGCGCGCGCGCGCGGTCTAATTTCATCAGATATTCGGCGTTGCGCCACGCTTTCATCAACTTTTGATAGTCCGGCTCCGGCACCAACACCACGCGCCCGTCGCGGTAAGCGTCGCGCGCCTTCGCCATAAAAGCGGCGTCCATTTCATTTGCCGCCACCGTCATTGTCGCCGTCATTTTTGCCCTTTCTGCTCAAACGGTTGAGGAGAACAATTAACAATTGTGGAGTTTGATGATTAGACCTGTTCGACAACCAATTCGCGGCATCTTTTCGGCTAATTTTCCGTTCCGCCGCGTCAAAATTCCTCGCAATACTCTCGGTATTGCTTCGTCATTTTTCCTTGCGGAACGAAAAATTATGCCCGAAAATCTGCTCGCTCTCGGTTATCGAACAGGTCTATTAAAAATCGCTTCGCGCCATTTGATAATTATTCTTCAATTGTCAATTGTGAATTGTTAATTGTTAATTGTTAATTGCCTCACAGTTCCACCTTCACCATCCCGACGCTTTCGACTTTGATTTCCGGCAGGACTTCGTTATACGCAATCACCGCCAGCGCCGGTAGCGGCGTTTCCGTCAGCCGTTTCACTTGTAGCCGCACTTGCGGTCCGGTGAGCAACAACGCCGTGTGTCCGCCCTGCATTTGCTTTTGCACCTGCTCGGCGATGCCGTCGCAGATTTTGCGCTGGTCTTCGGGGCGCAACGTCAAATACGAACCGGAATCCGTCCGCTCGATGCGCCGCGCAATCGCCTCTTCCAACGCCGGGTCGAGCGTTACCACGTATAACGTGCCGTTTTCCTGATATTCGGCGCAAATTTGCCGCGCCAATTTGTTGCGGCAGTGCGCCGTCAAAATCTCAAAATCCTTGGCGCGCGGCGCGACTTCCGCCAGCACTTCCAAAATCGCCGGCAGATTGCGCACCGACACCCGCTCGCGCAACAAATTCTGCAAGACCTTTTGCAAATCAAACGGACTTACCGGATTCGGAATCACCGCCGCGACCAAATTCGGCAAACTTTCTTTGACGTTTTCGAGCAAGCGGTTGACTTCTTCGTTGTTCAGCAATTCCGCCGAACGGGTGCGGATAACTTCCGTCAAATGCGTCGCGACGACGGAGTCGGCATCGACCACCGCGTAGCCGCGCTGTTCGGCTTTTTCGCGCTGGCTGTCGGTAATCCACACCGCCGGCATCCCGAACGCCGGCTCGGTGCCTTCGATGCCGTCAATCGGTTGCGTAACCTGTCCGGCGTCCACCGCCAGTAGCCGGTCGGGCTCAAGCAAGCCGCGCGCGACTTCGTTGCCCTGAATTTCAATCGCGTATTCATTATGCTTCAAATGCGCGTTATCGCGAATCCGAATCGGCGGCACGATGATGCCGAGTTCCGTCGCCATCTGTTGCCGAATCATCGAAATCCGTTGCAAGAGATTGCCGCCGCCGTTTTCGGCTTGTTTCGCGTCAACCAACGACACCAAGCCGTAGCCAATCGTCAGCGCCATCGGGTCGATTTTAAGGAAGTCCTCGACTTTTTCTTCCTTCGGTTTTTCGGCTTCTTTTTCTTTCGCCGCCTCCGCCTCGGCTTGTTGCCGGTCGAGGTCGCCGGCGAAGCCGAGCCGCCACCACCACGCCCCGCACACCGCCGCGATTAACATCAGCGGCACCGCCGGAAACGGCGTGATGCCGAGCGCGCCGGAAAGTCCGGTGAGCGACACCATCACCGTCGCTAAGCCGAGAGCTTTGCGGTTGTTGACGTATTGTTTGAAAATCTCGCCGCCGAAATTGCCCTCCTCGTTGCCGCGCGACACTAACAAACCGGAGCCGACGCTAATCATCAGCGCCGGCAACTGCCCGACCAAACCGTCGCCAATCGTCAGTTTGGTGAACGTCTGGGCGGCGTCCGCGAGTTCCATCCCGCCGAGCGTGATGCCGATGACGAAGCCCGCGCCGATATTGACGAGCGTGATGACGATGCCCGCCATCGTGTCGCCCTGCACGAATTTTGCCGCGCCGTCCATCGCGCCGTAAAAGTCGGCGAGTTTGCGAATGTCGTCGCGGCGGGCTTGCGCTTCTTTGTCGGTGATGGTGCCGGCTTGCAGGTCGGCGTCAATCGCCATTTGCCGCCCCGGCATCGCGTCCAAAGTGAACCGCGCCGCGACTTCGGCGATGCGCGTCGCGCCTTTGGTGATGACCATTACTTGAATGACGACGATGATGGTGAAGATGACGAGTCCGACAATCAGCCCGTATTGCTCGCCGCCCGCGCCGGTGACGAACGCGCCGAAAGAATAGACGATATCGCCCGCCGCGTGGTCGCCGAGCGTCGGGGCGCGGGTCAAAATCAACCGCGTCGTCGAGATGTTGAGCGACAGGCGGAACATCGTCAGAATCAACAAAATCGACGGGAAACAACCCATTTCGGTGGGGCGCGTAACGTAGATGCACGAGAGCAGGAGCATCAGCGACAGCGTGATGTTGAGCCCCAATAAAAAGTCCATCATCCAGCCGGGGAGCGGATAAATGATGGTGGCGAGGGTGAAGACGATAAACACCGGAATCAGCGCGTGTTGCGCGTTCGCGACTTTCCCCAGCAGGGCTAATAATTTGTCTTTCGGCGAAGAAACCGCCGCTGTCGTTGCCGCCATAATTCAATTCACAATTCACAATTAAAAATTAACCAATTCAATTAACAATTAAAAATTAACAATTAACAATTGTGGAGTTTGATGATTAAAAATCGCTTCGCGCAATTTGACAACTACGTCGAAATTGTTAATTCTTAATGGTTAATTGTTAATTTCGCCGCCTCACGCCGCATTTTTGTTTTTCATAAATTCCGCCATTTTTTCTTTTTTCATCACGTGCGACAAAATGTTGACCACCGCTTGGAACAGTTCCGGCGGAATCGCTTCGCCGATTTCGAGTTTGTAGAGTTCGCGCGCCAGCCACGGGTCTTGCCACATCGGCACGCGCGCCTCTTTCGCCAATTCCAAAATTTTCTCGGCGATTTTGTTTTTGCCTTTCGCCACCACCGCCGGCGCCGCCATTTCCGGCGAGTATTTCAGCGCCACCGCGTAGTGCGTCGGGTTACGCACCACCACGTCGGCGTCGGGAATTTCTTTCATCATCCGGTTGCGCGCCATTTCCATTTGTTTTTGCCGCCGCTTTTGCTTGACTTGCGGGTCGCCTTCCTGACTGCGCGCCTCGTCCTTGACTTCTTCTTTCGTCATCTTCATCTGTTCGTTGAATTTGTAGCGCTGATACCACCAGTCGAACAAACTGAGCACCAACAACGCGCAAGACACGCGCAACGCGACGGTGATGGCGCTGTCCGCGCAGTAACTCGCCGAAGCGCTCGGCACTAAAAACGCGAGCGACGCGGATTCCATATACGCCGCCCACAACACCGGCAACGTTACGGCGGCGGCAAAAACCAATTTCAATAAATTCTGCCCCAACATCACGACTTTTTGCTTGGAAAACAAATTCTTCATCCCGCTGACCGGATTGAGTTTGCTGAACTTCAATTTCAACGGGTCGAACGAAACCTTTAAGCCGACCTGATAAATATCAATCGCCAACGCCGCGACAACCATCAACGCTAAAATCGGCACTAAAATAAAAAACGTGTACTGCAACGCCATCAGCAGATACGGGATAACTTCTTTGTCGTGCGGCAACGCCTCCGCCGACAATTCCTCAAAAATAAAGCGATACAAACACGCGGCAAAATTTTCGACGCACCAGCCGCCCAACAGCCAAATCGTCAGCGTGCCGACAAGCGACAACGTCGCCGCCGAGAGGTCTTGGCTTTTCGCCACTTGTCCCTCGCGGCGGGCGCGTTGCAGTTTTTGCCCCGTCGGTTGCTCGGTGCGCCCTTCGCTTTCCGCCGACATCGTTCCACCCTCGAATTAATTAACAATTGACAATTAACAATTGTGGCGCTTGATGGATAAATTTGCTTCGCGCAATCATTAGGTAGTTATTCCACGCTTCTTAATTCTTAATTGTTAATTGTTAATTGTTAATCGCGCTATCCCCCCATCGCGCCGACCATATTGTATAGCACGTCCAACATATCGTGGATGAGACCGCGGTCGTTGTCGCCGGCGTTTAGCGGCGTGAAACTGCCGCCGTATAAAACGCAAAACACCGGAATCAACAACATCACTGAAATCAAACCGACAATCACGCGGAGCGGCATATCCAGAACCATTAGATTCATTTGCGGCATTGTGCGGGTAATAAAACCAATCATCACGCTCATCATTAACATCACCGTGATAATCGGGATTGCCAATTTTAGCGCGACCACAAACATTTCTTGCGATTCTATTTCGATGCCGGCGAAACAGGCGTCAAAAAACGCCCAGTTTTTCAGCGCGCCGATGCCGACGATATCGTAACTGTAACGCAACAGCCAAATCAGATACAAATGCAAATTCAGGATTAAAAAGACCAGCGTGCCGACTTCCGACATTAAATAACCGACGAGCGAATTTTCGGTGCCGGACGACGGGTCCATTATTTGCGCCATCGAAAAACCGATTTGTTGACCGGCGACATCGCCGGCGAGTTTCGCCGCGGCGAAAACAATCGTCGCCACGAAGCCAATCATCAGCCCGATGCAAATTTCCTGCACGGTCAAAACGACCATATCGGCGGATTCGAGATGCGTGTATTCCAGCGCGGCGAACGACGCTTTCACCGTCGGAAAAATCGCCAGCGCAAAAAAAATCGCCATTCCCGCCCGAAACCGCAACGCCGCCAGTTGTAGCGAAAAAAACGGCGCCACCATCACCAAGCCGGACATCCGCACCAACGCCAGCCCGAACACAAAGTAGTTCATCAGTGCGCCGTCAAGCGTTACGAATTCGGGAGTTTCCATAGTTGAAAAGTTAAAAGTTGAAAGTTAAAAGTTTGAAAGATAAAAGTTAATCGCGCAGACAGTTAAACTTTCAACTTTTAACTTTCAACTTTAATAGTAGTTTGCCATCAAACTCCATAAATCGCGGGTATATTCGTTGATAACATCAATCATCCACGGTAGCGCCAAGAGGACGACGCTTAATACGGCGATAAGTTTTGGCACAAAAGTCAGGGTCATTTCCTGCACGCTGGTAACCGTCTGAAATAAACTGATGGCGACGCCGACCACGAGCGCGGTCAACAACACCGGCATCGACAATTCAATCGCCACATACATCATATCGCGCGTTACATCGATAATCATCGGCACGTCGGGCATAAGACACCAAATTGGAAATAATTACGAATTACAAATTACGAATTACGAATTACGGAGAGCGAGTTGGTAGTCGGTAGTTTTTAGTTGGTAGTGGTGGAGTTTTTATGGGTAAATCCGCAAGCGCGCGCGAAGCGAATCTTTGACCGTCAAACTCCACCACTAAGAACTACCAACTATCAACGACAAACTCTCTCTTCGTAATTCGTAATTGCTCTTTCTAATCGCTCCCCGTCGGCATTCCTAATAACTCCGGCGTAAAACTCCGCACGCCCGCCGGAAAACTCATTACCGTGCCTTCCAATAACAATTGCCAACCGTCCACGAGAATAAACATAATGATTTTTAGCGGCATACTGACCATCATCGGCGGCAACATCATCATTCCCATACTCATCAATACCGATGAAATTACCATATCCATAATCAAAAACGGCAGATAAAGTAAAAATCCCATCCAAAAAGCGCGTTTCAATTCCGCCGAAATAAACGCCGGCGTCAACACCATCGTCGGGAAATCGGCGAGCGTCAACTCTTCAAATTGCCCGACGCGCCGCCCGTTTTCGCCGAGCCAATAGACGTTGTGATTTTCGTCCTCCTGCTGGTGTCCGGCGACGCCCATAAAAAAGCGCAGTTCCTCGATGCCGTTGTTGGCTTCCAAACATTGCGCCATAAATTCGCGGTGCGGCTCAATCATTCGCCAAAACATTTCGCGTTGCGTCATCGGTTGACCGGTCGCGGGGTCGAGGGCTTCCTCCAAATACGGTTTCAGCCCGTCGTTCCACGCTTTCGTCCACGTCGGATACATAATGAACACGGTCAGCACGAGCGCGATGCCGACCAGCATCTGGTCGGGCGGCATCGTTTGCGTGCCAATCGCGCGGCGGAAGAAACTGAAGACAATCAAAATCCGCATAAAACAGGTGCCGAGTAACAAAATGCTCGGCGCCAGCGTCAGCACGGTCAGCAAAAAAACGATTTGCAACACCGACGCGACTTTCGGCGGCGTGTCGGCGGGACCGAGCCCGCCGTCGGTAATCGTCGGCAAAAACGACATATCGAGCGCCGAATAAGTAATCGGCGGCAAGGTCGAAATCGCGCCCGGTCCCGGCACGCCGAGTTGCGGCGTCCCGTCCTCGGCGGCGCTTAATGCGCCGATACCGGCGACAATCAAAAATAGGACGATTATTCGGCGCATAAAGTTGAAAGTTGAAAGTTGAAAGTTGAAATAATGGCAACCTCAACTTTTAACCCTTACTTTTAATTCTCAATCCCCTAACTTTTAACCTTGAACTTTTAATCTCGCTGTTCCTTAAGGTTTTTGGCGGTAGTTTTAGTGGTTGCGGTTAATATCCGCCTTAATTCTTGGCAATCATTAACGATAGAAACGAATTCCCCTTCCGTCAAAAAATCCGTTTCGCGGAGCAATTCAAGCCAATAAATCGTTTCCGCGCATTCTTTTAGCGCAATATAAACTTTCGCCAGAAATTCTTTTTTACTGATTCCGCATTTCGCTTCTGCCAGATTCGCGCCGATAGCAGTCCCGCTACGCAACAACTGTTTCGATAACACAAATTCTTTTTTCGATTTGCCCAGATATTTGTATAAATTAACAATGCGAACCGCGAATTTTTTGCTTTTCGATTTCGCCATATCTTCCATATCCGCACCTGCCTTTCTGTTCTCAACTTTCAACTCTTAACTTTTAACGTTTAACTTTGAGGCAGCGGCGTTTTCTCGTCCGCCACGTGTTTCTTAAACAATTCAAGAAACATATTTTTACCGGCGGGGGTTTGCGGACGGGCTTCCAGCATTAACTCGGTGGCTTCCTGTTCGTCGTTAATTTCGGCGAGGGGCGTAAAGCCGTCCGGCGTAACGCCGACGACGAGCAAGCGTTTGCCGACGCGCAGAAGCGCGAAGTATTTTTGCCGGTCAAGTTGCGTGCGCCCCAAAATTTCCAACGCCGGCGAACTGAACAGCGAACGCCCGCCGCGTTGCCAATGCTTGCGATACGTCAAAAACGCGAACAGCGCCACCAACGCGGCGACCATCAATAAAATCGGCAACGACATAAAAACCGGATTACGCGCCGCCGGTCGATTGGCGGCGGTGTTCGGCACGGCGGCGTTTTGCCCCGCGGTGCTTTGCCCCGCGGCGTTTTTATTGACAGGATTCTGATTGGACGCGGCGGCGGTCGCCGGATTTGACGTGGTTGCGGGGCGGTTATTTTTCACCGGCGCGGTTTCGCGCGGTTGAAAAAGTTGGCGATTTTCCCGCGTCGTGTCGCGTTCCGGCGCGACGGCGGGTTCGTTGTCGGAGAAAGCCGACGCCGACAGTTGCGCGTCGGTGAGCGGCGACAGCGGTTCGGGATAACGCGACGCCTCGCCGGCGACGCCGACCTGCATCGCGACCAATAGCGCCGCGCTTAACCATAGCCGGTTCGCCGGACGGGCAAGCGCCCGTATCTCTCCCCCGAAAAGTCGCATTCTTAATCCTCGCGTTTTCACAACTTTCACCGTATTGTGAAATCCGCAAACGCAATGCAACTTTTTTTTGTTTTTTTGTTAAATTCCACTCGCCGCCCAATCCTCCGCCGCGGGGAATTAAACTTGCCGCGCCGAACGCTCTTTCTAAACTCTCAACTTTTAACTCTCAACTCTGCTCCACCCCAAAAATGCCGACTTACCGTCGAATGTTTCTTTTTTATTTGCCGCTGATGGTGCAGGCGTGTGCGCAAGCCCTCACCTATCCGTTGGTGGCGATGGTGGTGGTGCGCGGTTCGCTCGGCAGTGTCGCGATGTCCGCCTACGCGCAGGGGCAAACCGTGATGTTCATTATCGGGATGCTCGGCGGCGGCTTGATTACGACGGGAATGCTTTACGCGCGCGACCGCGCCGGTTATCGCTCGTTCTGCCGCCTGAATTTTTATCTGGCGGGGGCGATTGCCTTTCTGCAAATGCTGGTCGCCATTCCGCCGCTCGACGACTGGATTTTCGGCGGGCTGTTGCGGTTGCCGGACGAACTGCGCGCGGCGGCGGAGTTGACGTTGTTATTGGGGATTCCCGCGTATTTCGGTTTTATGTTGCGCAATCCTTATCAGGTAACGCTGTATAACGCGATGGCGTCGGGACGCGCCAACGCCGCGTCGGTGGGGCGGATTATTTTTACGCTGATTCTGGCGTATGCGTGGTGTTATTTTTTCCCGACCGGCGGCGGCGTGGTCGCGGCGACCGTCGTCTTTACCGTGCCGATTTATTTTGAGGTTTTATTGTCGTGGTGGTTGGCGCGTCCGTTTTTGCGAACGATGTCGGCGACCGCCGCCGCGCCGACGGCGTCGGTCCGCCAACAGTTGTCGTTCACTCTGCCGCTGACCATCGGCGGTTTTTTATTGGCGCTGTCGGAATTTATTATCGCGGCGTTTATCGGGCGCGGTCCGAACCCCGAACGAATGGTAACGATTCATTTTATCGTCGTCGGCATCGTCAATCCGCTCGGCTTTTCCGGCTTGCGAATGCAGACGGTTTTACTGTCGTATCTTTCTAATTACGGCACGGCGGTAAAAAAAATGGTCTGGCGTTTTTCGGCGGCGACGGGCTTGGCGTTGGGCGCGGTGGTGTTGGTCGCGTTGTTGCCGGCGGCGGCGGCTTGGTATTTTGGCGGCGTGCAAAAATTGACGCCGCTCGACGCGCAACTGGCGGCGGTGGCGACGTTGTGTATGTTGCCGTTTCCGCTCCTGCAAGCGTTGCGGAGTTACAACGAAGGTCTCGCGGCGTTCGCCCGCCGCCCGCGGTTGATTTTGGTCGGGCAACTGATGTTCGTGGTTACGTTGTTTGTCGGGTTAGGCATTTTGTCCGCCGTCGCCGTCCCCGGCTACTTGATGGGCGTCATCGCTTTGTGCGCCGCGTCGTTCGCTACGCAAATAACCGTCTGGCTCGGACTGCGAATGCGGAATTTAGAGTTCAGCGTTTAGTCGCGGTTGCGCTTCGCGCGTTTTGAAAATAACTCCATATGCTGAACTCTGAACTCTGAACTCTAAACTCTAAACTCTAAAAATATGCCCGACCCCGCTGAAATTAAAAACATCGCCGACGCCTGCCGCGAACGTTTGACCGCGCTCGCGACCGCGCTGAAAATCGCCGCGAAACGCGACGCGCTCGCCGCTTGCGACGCGAAAATCGCCGCGCCGGATTTTTGGCTGAACGGCGCCGCGCAAAAAACCGTCGCCGAGCGCAAAGTCCTCGCCGCCGTCGTCGAGCCGTTTTCCCAAACCGCCAAGACCTTCGCCGACGCCGTCGAACTGTGGGAACTCGCGCGCGCCGAAAACGACGACGCGACGGCGGAGGAAGCCGCGGCGGAAATTCTGACCGTGCCGGCGCGCTTGCAGGAACTCGACAATATGGCGTTGCTGTCCGGCAAACACGACGCCGAGGGCGCGTATTTCAGCATTCACACCGGCGCCGGCGGCTCGGACGCCTGCGAATGGGCGGAAATGTTGCTCCGAATGTATCTGCGATTTTTCGAGCGGCGCGGCTGGCAGGCGGAAATTTTGTCGCTGGTCGATGGCGAAGAAGCGGGGCTTCGGGGCGTCGATTTACGGGTGGCGGGCGAATACGCCTACGGCAAATTGCGCGGCGAAATGGGCGTGCATCGCTTGGTGCGGATTTCGCCGTTTTCGGGGCGGCGGGAAACGAGTTTCGCGGCGGTTGACGTAACGCCGGATTTTCAACAGGAAGTCAATTTGGAAATCGCCGACAAGGACTTGCGCATCGACACCTACCGCGCCGGCGGCAAAGGCGGGCAACACGTCAATAAAACCGACTCCGCCGTGCGCGTTACGCACTTGCCCACCGGCATCGTCGTCGCCGTGCAAAACGAGCGCAGTCAACACAGCAATAAATTGGTCGCGCTGAAAGCGCTAAAAGCGCGGCTACTGTTGTTGGAAGAAGAAAAACGTCTTAACCAAGCGAGCGTCCATCACGCGCAAAAAATGGACAACGCCTTCGGCAGTCAGATTCGCAATTACGTGATGAATCCCTACACGTTGGTCAAAGACGCGCGCACCGACTGCCAAACCGGCAATATCCAAGCCGTCCTCGACGGCGAAATCGACGCTTTTATCGACGCCTATCTGCGCCGAAAGGCGGCGACGGAGTAGAATAGAAATGATATGTCAACTTAATCCCCCCCCCCCCCGAAGGTCAAAAATGCCCCTCGACCGTTTTTATCGTCGTGCCGAAAAAGCCGGCTCTTGGTATCCCGACGATGCCGCCGAATTGGGCGCGGTCATCGACCATTTTCTCGCGACCGCCGGCGATTACTCCGGCGCGCCGGTCGTCGCCGGCGTCGTGCCGCACGCCGGTTTGCGTTTCAGCGGCGCCACGGCGGCGAAAACGTTTGCCGCGTTGCGACCAACCAACCCCGCGACCATCGTCATTTTCGGCGCCGTGCATACGCAAAATTTGCGCATACCGGCGCTGTGGACGGCGGGAGAGTGGGATTCGCCGCTCGGTCGCGCGACGGTGGACGCGCCGCTCGCGGCAAAACTCCTCGCCGCCGGTTGGGGCGAAGACAATCCGCAACCGCACTACGGCGACAACGCGATAGAACTACAAATTCCGTTCATTCGCCGCGTTTTTCCGCACGCCAAAATTTTGCCGGTTGCCGTGCCGCCGAGCGCGGCGGCGGCGGACTGGGGCGCGCGGTTCGCCGCGTTCGCGCACAATGAAAATTTGACCGCCGACCTCGCCGTCATCGCCAGCACCGATTTAACCCATTACGGACGACCGTATGGTTTGACGCCCGTAGTCGGCGCGGCGGCGTTAGAATGGAGCAAAAAAAATGACCGACGCTTGTTGGCGTCGGTGCAAAATTTTGCCGCCGAAAAAATTGTCCCGCTGGCGGCGGCGGACGCGAGCGCGTGCGGCGCGGGGGCGCTGGCGGCGGCGACGGCTTACGCCCGCGCCCTCGGCGCGACGCCCGCCGAACTGCTGGCGCACACGACCAGTTACGAAGTCCAGCCCGACGGCGAGCCGTCGATGTTTGTCGGCTACGCCGCGCTAATTTGGCGGGCGGGGAAGAGCAATTAACAATTCACAATTAACAATTAACAATTAACAATTATTTAGCGGAGTTATTTTTAAAATGCGCGGAGCGCATCCTTTCAACAATTGTTAATTGTTAATTGTGAATTGTGAATTGTCTATTCAATCGCCGTGTGGATATAGACGCCGTAGCGCGGCAGGTCGAACAGCGGTTCGTGATACGGTTCCATAAATCTTTCGTCGTTGACCAAATTTTGCGCCAGCGGCGTGAAATCGGCTTCGAGATACGGCGCGTTCCGCGTCAGCAATTTCGCCGTCGCCGCCGCGTCCGTCGCCGCCTGCGCGACCGCTTCCGTCAACGTTACGCCTTTGCCCGCATACACGGACGGCGTCGCCGCGAACGTTACCGGCGTCGCCATCATCACGATGCTCGCCACCGTTTCGCCGTTTTCCGCCTGCCGCATCGCCACCGTCGCGCCGTTGTAAAAATCCTCGACTTTCAAGCGGCTGTTGCCCGCTTCGGCAAATTCCACTTCCGGCAACGGCAGTTCCACCTCGCCGACGCCACTAATCAACTTGACCGGCGCGGCGCTCGCGACCACCGGCGTGGCCACCAAAACTTTCGGCGCAAGTTCCGGCGCTTCCGCCAACGTTGTCGGTTCGGTCGGCGCGGTCGGTGCGGTCGGTGCGGTCGGTTTAACCGGCGCGGCGTTCGCGACCACCGCGTGGCTCTCGGCGCGGAGCGTCTCGGCGCGGCGCGGTGCGGCGTCGAATTGCACCATTCCCGGCACGTCCGCGTCGTCGGCAAATTCTTCCAACGACAACGCCGGTATTTTTGCCAAAACGGCTTCGTTCACATTTTCCAACTTCACCTGATTTAGGCCCGCGTCTTTTTGCCAATCGACGACTTCGGCGAAAGTGTGTTCGGCTTCTCGCGGCGGCACAATCGCGGAAATTTCGCCCTCGGCAAACGGCGGCTGAAAATCGACTTGCGCAAATTCCGCCGCGCCGGTTTCGTTAAACCGCGATTCCATTCGCGCTTCCTGTTGAAGCGCCAACTCTTGATAGATGGCGGCGCCGATGGCTTCCGCCACGCCGCCCGCAAGTTCGACGCCCTCTTCGCTCAACAATTTCGCCACGTCGCGGTCGCTGACAAAACGCTTCATCGACGGCTCCGCCGCCGCGTTTGCCGCCTCGGCGAATGGCGGCGTGGATTTTTCCACCGGTTTTTCCGCGTCGGGAGCGTCGAAATTTTTCGCAATCTCGCCCACCAACGCGGCGACGCTGTCGCTATCGACCAGCGGGCGACCGGCGGCGGGCGGCGCGATGACGCCGAGTTCCGCCGCGAGCGGTTGGCGCTGGGCAAGCAACGGGGCGGACAATTCGCCGGCGACCAATTGGGCGATTTGTTGTTGCGCGTCCGCGGCGCGCCGGTAACCGGACGGCAAATGTCGCGGGAAACTCACGATTTTCGCGCGGTGTTCGGCGGCGATTTTTTCCAAGTCGAGCGCCAGCACTTCCGCCAACATCGCGCCGAGATTTTGGTCGGCGGCGGCGGGCGCGACGACCAACACGTCGGCGGACGGATTCGCCTGCCGCGCGAGGTCAATCATATAGCCGACGCGCGCCGCAATCCGCGCCAACGCTTCGGGGTCGAATTGCGTCATCGCCGCCAACTCGGTCGCGGCGGGCAAAAACACGTAGGCGTCGGCGCGCGGATAACTTTGCAAGACCTCGCGCACATACCACGTTTCCGCCGTGCGCCAATCGGCGCGGAGCGCGTTGACGACGGCGGCGCCGGTTTGCGCGGCGAATCGCGCGAGCCACGAATTTTCCGCCGCCGCCGAATGGTCGTCGCCGATGACGACGACGGTTTGCTTGACGACGGAAGCAACCGGAAATTTCGGCGCGATTTCCTTCCCCGCCGCCATGCCGCCGACGGACAAGCCAAAAATCAACGCCGCCGCGAGCAGTGTTTTTCTGAAAACGACCATCATTTTCCCCCCTGTGATTTTTACCGATTAAAGTTGAGCCGCTTGCTTATCGGCAAAAGTTGAGAGCGGACTTTAACGGGAGGTCGCGGGAGAGTGGGATTCGTTTGGTGAATTGATTAGAGTTCAGAGTTCAGAGTTCAGAGTTGAAAGTTGAAAGTTGAAAGTTGAAAGTTGAAATAGCGCGAAGCGCGGCTGTCGGAATAATTATCAAAACACCACAATGGTGTTCTCTTGCCGGCGGCGGTTTAATCGCTATAAACCGGCGCTTCGTTGAGAGGAGGTGATAGTAGATGGTTCGGATGGAATTGAAGTCGAGCGAACCCTTGGACAAAGCGTTGCGGAGGTTCAAAAAACTGTGCAATCGCGAAGGGATTACGCGCGACATTCGCCGCAAAAGCGCTTACGAGAAGCCGAGCGAGGCGAAAAAACGGGAAAAACGCGAGCAAGAACGCGCGCGCGCGAAACTGCTTCGGCAAGACAGCAAAATCAAAATGAAAGCCAAGTTGGAACGCAAAAAAAGCGCCCGCAACGCGAGCGCCCTCCGCGAGGATTTTACGCGGCTGTAAAAAACGACTCGGACGGAAACGTCCGAGTTTTTTATTTGGCGGGCGGGCAGGGCGGTGAGCAGAGTTTCTCGTCGGCGCTTTCTGTCCATTGCTCACTGTTTCCCGCCGTTAAAACGGCGGGCTATTGAAGTTCGCCGCGCTTCGCGCAGGCAATCGGCGGCAATAAATTGCCGCCGAAAACTGCTCACTCTATTCGCGCCAAGAACTCCTCGCCGCTCGGCGTCCGCGTTTCAATGACAATACGCCGACGCCGCGGCGCGACGATTTCCAAGGTAATCGACAGATGTTCCGGCGGCAAAATCGGCGCGAGCATTTGCGCCCATTCGAGCGCGCAAACACAGTCGGGACGATTGAAAAAATCGGCGAATTCGTCGCCGCCGGCGCGCAATCGATAAAAATCAAAATGTTCAAGCGCCAAGCCGCGCGCGCCGCGATATTCCTGATGCGTAACGAAAGTCGGACTGGTTACCGGTTCGGCAATCGCCAAACCGGCGGCAAGTCCTTGCGTCAGGCACGTTTTGCCCGCGCCCAAATCGCCGGACAGCAAAAACACTTCGCCGCCGCGACACGCCGCCGCCAACCGTTTGCCGAGCGCGCGCGTCTGCGCCGGCGAAGTGGTCGTAAATTGTTTTTGCATAAGTTCGTCCATTAGACCTGTTCGATAACCAAGAGCGAGCAAATGTTCGTGTCTAATTTTCCGTGCCGCAAGGAAAAATGACGAAGCAATACCGAGAGTATTGCAAGGAATTTTGACGCGGCGGGACGGAAAATTAGCCGAAAATTTGCCGCGAATTGGTTGTCGAACAGGTCTATTAGACCCGCTCGATAATTACTCCGCGTAATTCCCTTCTCTGGCGGGGAGTTTTAGTTGCCAACTCTCGCTTTCGCCGACCGTGGCGAAACCGAGCGATTGATAAAGTTTAATGCCCGCGTCGTTGTCGGCGTAAACGTGGACTTCAATCATTTCGCCGCCCAACGCGGCGAGGTGGCGTTGCAACGCCAGCAAGTTTCGTCGGGCGTAACCGCGGCGGCGGCAAATCGCCGGCGTGCGCACCGCATAGACGGCGTAAATTTCTTTGCCGCAAAATTCCGCGTAGCCGTCCATTCGCGCGTAGGTCGCATACGACAAACCGTGTCCGGCGGCGTCCAATAAAATCTGGCGGGACGGCGTCCAATGACGGGTCGCCACGTCCAACCACTGCCCCGCTTCGGGATATTTTTCGCGGTAAAAATCGGCTGCAATTTCAACTTTGTCGTCCGGCGCGCGCGACAGCGCGCCGCGCATAATCAGCGAGCGCCGTCCGCGCGTAAAACCGGCGGACGCGAATAAATTTTGCGCCGCCGCGTTGCGCCGGTCGATGCCCGACCGCTCCGAGCCGTCGATTAAACCGGCGTAAAACGACGAGTAGGGCCAGCAACCGAGCGCGGCAAAAAACGTCGCGCCGTCGTTGCGCATTGGCGCCAGCGCGGTCTGCAACAGCGCCTTGCCGATGCCCTGTCGCCGCCGGTCGGAGCGCGTCATTATCGCCGCGACGACGCCGGCGCGCGGATACGGCGCGACCTCCACCACGTCAAAATGAATCATTCCGACGAGCGCTTCTTCTTGCCACGCCAACAGCAAACGGTGCGGCTGAAAAAACGGCGCGGCGAGGACGTGGTCGTGAAAAATTTTTTCGGTGAGCGGGAAAAAGCCGAAACACTCGCGCGCCGCGTCGTTCCACAGCGCGACGACGCGCGACAAATCGGCGGAGTGATACGGACGAATATCCATTGAAAATTAGACCTGTATCTTCATTAGCGCAAAACTACAATGAGCGGATTAACAATTTACAATTAACAATTAACGATTAACAATGGTGGAGTTTGCCTTTCAGATTCGCGTAGCGAAATTGATAAGGGAGCGAAGCGACAACCACCATTATTAATTGTAAATTGTTAATTGTTAATTTTTACGAAATCCTAACGAAAGGCATTCCCATGGCAAAAGCCAAAAACAAGGACGAGGTCAAAGAGGACGCCGGCGGTAAAATGAAAGCGCTGGGGCATACGTTGGACGAAATCGGCAAACGTTTCGGCAACGAGGCGATTCGCAAACTCGGTTCCGATTACAAGGTCGAGTGCGAGGTTATCAGCACCGGCTCGCTGGCGCTCGACGCGGCGATTGGCGTCGGCGGCGTGCCGCGCGGACGCATCATCGAATTTTACGGACCGGAAAGTTCCGGCAAAACGACGCTCGCCCTGCAAGTGCTGGCGAACGCCCAAAAAGCCGGCGGCGTCGGCGCGTTCATCGACGCCGAACACGCGCTCGACCCGCTCTACGCGCGGCGGCTCGGCGTCAACCTCGACGAACTTTTGGTCAGCCAGCCGGACAGCGGCGAGCAGGCGCTCGACATCGCCGAGTTGCTGACCCGCTCCGGCGCGGTGGACGTGATTGTGATTGACTCGGTCGCGGCGCTGACGCCGCAGGCGGAACTCGACGGCGAAATGGGCGACTCGCATATGGGCTTGCAGGCGCGGCTGATGAGTCAGGGCTTGCGGAAACTCACCGGCATCTGCAAAAAATCGAACACGACCATTCTCTTCATCAATCAGATTCGGATGAAAATCGGCGTGATGTTCGGCAATCCCGAAACGACGACCGGCGGCAACGCGCTGAAATTTTACGCCTCGCTCCGCTTGGACATTCGCCGCGTCGGGGCGGTGAAAAAGGGCGAGGAAACGATTGGCAATCAGGTCAAAGTGAAGGTGGTCAAAAACAAAGTCGCGCCGCCGTTTCGCACGGCGAATTTCGACATTATGTTTAACAAAGGCATCAACGCGACCGGCGAATTGATTGACCTCGGCACCGAACATAACTTTTTGGGCAAAAGCGGCTCGTGGATTAACTACGGCGACACGCGCATCGGGCAAGGGCGCGACAACGCGATGGCGTATTTGGACAGCCACCCCGAAATGCGCGCGGAAATCAACCAAAAACTCCGCGACAAACTGTTAAACGGCGATGTCGGCTTTGACGACCTCGCGGCGCCGGACGCCGAAGAAGAAACCGGCGAAGACAATTAACAATGATGGATAGCGAGTTGGTAGTCGGTAGTTTTTAGTTGGTAGCGGTGGAGTTTTTATGGGCAAATCCGCAAGCGCGCGCGAAGCGAATCTTTGACCGTCAAACTCCACCACTAAAAACTACCAACTACAAACTACCAACTGCTCTTCATTCGTAATTCGTAATTTCCCAAATGCTTATCAACCTCGCCGCCGCGGACGCGGCGGAAAAAACTTTGTCCGTCTTGCAACGCGGCGGTATTGTCGCCGTGCCGACCGACACCGTTTATGGTTTGTGCGGACGCGCCGACTCCGCTGTGGCGTTGGCGCGTCTGCGGCAAATCAAAAGCCGCGAACCGGAAAAGCCGTTGCAGATTTTGCTTGCCGATTTTGCCGCAGTGAAAAAATTTGCCGTTGTCGAACCGTCCGTCGCCGAGATTTTAGCGCGGCATTGGCCCGGCGCGTTGACGGCGATTTTGCCCGCGATTATCCCGTCCGCCGGCGCGGCGACCGCGGATAACACCGTCGGGATTCGTCTGCCGGATTTTCCGTGGTTGCAAGCGCTGTTGCGAAAATTGCCCTATGGTCTCGCCGCCACCAGCGCCAATCGCCACGGCGCGCCGCCGGCGCGGGTTGCCGCCGACATCGCCGCGACGTTCGGCGACGAAATCGATTTAATCGTGGACGGCGGCGAACTCACCGGCGCGGCTTCCACCGTCGCGCTTTTTACCGGCGGCGGCGTCAAAATTTTGCGACAAGGCGAGGTTAGAGTTCAGCGTTGAAAGTTGAAAGTTGAAAAAGTGGTTGCGCTTCGCGCATCTTAAAAATAAAACTCCAATCTCTAAACGTTTAACTCTCAACTCTCAACTCTCAACTCTAAACTTTCAAAGGAGAAATCTTATGCACCAGACCGCACTCGTCGCCGACGGCATTTATTGGGTCGGCGCCAGCGACCGCCGCCTCGCGCTGTTTGAAAACGTTTTCCCCGTTCCGCGCGGCGTGTCCTACAACGCCTATCTTGTTCTCGACGAAAAAACCGTGTTGCTCGACACCGTCGATAAAGCCGTGAGCGCCGTTTTTTACGAAAATTTACAGTTTCTCCTCAACGGGCGCCAACTCGACTACGTTATCGTCAATCACGTCGAACCCGACCACGCGGCCAATCTCGGCGAATTGACGTTGCGCTATCCCGAAGTCAAAATCGTCGGCAACGCGCTGACGTTGGAAATGCTCCAACGCTTTTTTGATTTTTCGCATTTCAATTACGACTTCGCCGCCAAAGCCGTTACCGTCAAAGAAGGCGACACGCTCGTCGTCGGCAAGCGCGTGTTCACGTTCGTGATGGCAAAAATGGTGCATTGGCCCGAAGCGATGGCAACCTATGAAGCCACCGCGAAAATTTTATTTTCGGCGGACGCTTTCGGAACTTTCGGCGCGCTGAACGGCAATCTTTTTGCCGACGAAGTGAACTTTGAGCGCGACTGGCTCGACGACGCGCGGCGCTATTACACCAACATCGTCGGCAAATACGGCAATCAGGCGCAGACCTTGCTCGACAAGGCGTCGTCGCTCGACCTCGCGATGATTTGCCCGTTGCACGGTCCGCTGTGGCGCAAACATCTCGGCTGGTTTATCGACAAATATCGACGGTGGAGCAGTTACACGCCGGAGGATAACGCCGTTTTAATTGCCTACGCCTCGGTGTATGGCGGCACGGAAAACGCCGCGCAAATTCTCGCGGCGGCGCTGGCGCAAAAGGGCGTCCGCGATATTAAAATGTATGACGTGTCGAACACGCATCCGTCGGTCATCGTCGCCGAGGCGTTTCGGTGCAGTCATTGGGTTTTCGCTTCGACGACTTACAACGCCGGAATTTTTTGCCATATGGAAACGGCGTTGCTCGACCTCGCGGCGCACAATTTACAAAACCGCCACGTCGCGCTCATCGAAAACGGCTCGTGGGCGCCGACCGCCGGCAAGTTAATGCGCGACATTTTTGCCGGTATGAGAAATATCACGGTGTTGGACGACACGGTGTCGCTGAAATCGGCGGTGCGGGCAAGCGACCGCGCGGCTTTGGAAAAATTGGCGGACAAACTCGCCGCGGCGCTGACGCCGCCCGTCCGCCGCGACGCGAAGACCTCGCCCGTGCAAAACGAAGTGTTTTTCAACATCAGTTACGGTTTATACGCGCTGACGGCGAAGGACGGCGGGAAAGACAACGGTTGCATCGTCAACACGCTGACGCAAATCACCGACAACCCCAAGCGCGTGTCGATTGCGGTCAACAAACAGAACTACACGCACGCTATGATTATGCAAACCGGCGTGTTCAACGTGTCGATTTTGCACATCGACGCGCCTTTCGCCGTTTTCCAGCGTTACGGTTTTCACAGCGGGCGCGACACGGACAAATTCGCCGGCGTCGCGGTCAAGCGGAGCGCCAACGGTTTGATTTACGACGATATTTACGCCAACGCTTTCTTGTCGGGAAAAGTGGTCGAGTCGCGCGACTACGGCACGCACACGGTTTTTGTGGCGGAAATCACGGAGGCGGGCGTTATCGCCGACACGCCGGCGATGACCTATGCGTATTATTTCGCCAATGTGAAACCGCAACCGGCGGTGGGCGTGAAAAAAACGGGCTACGTCTGTAAAATTTGCGGCTACATTCACGAGAGCGAAACGTTGCCGCCGGACTTCGTCTGCCCGCTCTGCAAACACGGCGCGGCGGACTTTGAGAAATTGTAGAGTTGAGAGTTCAGAGTTGAGAGTTGAGCGGAGGTTTGATGCTCAAAATTCGCTTCGCGCGATTTTCATAAATAACTCCACTCGCTAAACTCTCAACTCTAAACTCTTATCTCTAAATTTCGCCATTCTTCGGAACGAGATTCGCTATGAAAAACCTCATCACCGTCCTCGCCTTCGCGCTAATCCTCATCGGCGCCGATTTCGCGGCGGAAAATCCGGTCTACCAACAAGCCGACCAACTCGCCGCCGCGCGGAATTACGCGGACGCCATCGCGTTGCTGAAAAAAGAATTGTCGCCCGACCCGCGTAACGCCAATAAGGAAAACGCCGCGACGCTCTATCGGTTAGGCAATTTCAGCCGCCTCGCCGGACAGGAAGACGCGGCGCAAAATTTTTGGCAACAGGCGTATGCCGCCTATCCGCTGACCGCCGCCGGACGGTTGAGCGCGCTCGCGCTCGGCGACGCCGCTTACGCGCGCTTCGCCGGCGCGACGCCGAATTTCGACGAATGGGAAAAAATCCGCAATTTTTATTCGGACGCGCTGGGAATGGACGGCGCGCGGTTTCTCGACGCGGCGACGATTGCCCGCCTGTTTGAGCGGCTGAACCGGCTGAACGACCGCTTGGTTTTCGACCCGAATACGCAGGTGGCGGGCGCGGAATTTTACCGCGTGCAGTCCGGCGACAATTTAACGCGCATCGCCAAAAAACTCGGTTTAGACACGTGGTATTCGTTGGCGGCAATCAATCCGGTCAATCCGCAAAATTTGCGCGTGGGGCAAAAATTGAAAGCGGTAACGGGGCGCGTGTTTATTTTAATCAACAAGCGCAATTTCTCGTTGGCGTGGTATTTGGACGGCGTGTTTATTCGCGGATACCGTTGCGCGCTCGGCGCGCCGGAATCGGAAACGCCGCCGGGGCGCTACAAAATCGTGCGAATGGAAGTCAATCCCGACTGGACCGACCCGAACGGTCAGACGTTCAAATTCGGCGAACCCGGACATTTAATTGGCTCGCGTTGGCTGGCGATGGAAGGCGAGGGCACCAACGGTCTCGGCATTCACGGCACGGTTGACCCGGACAGCGTCGGCACGAAAGTATCCAACGGCTGTATCCGCCTGCGCAAAAAAGACGTGGAAGAACTCTACGGCTTCGTCAGCATCCAACCCGGACACGAAAGCGAAGTGTTAGTGGTGGAGTGAGAGATTAGAGTTGAGAGTTAAAAGTTGAAAGTTGAAAGTTGAAAGTTGAGAAAAGAAATTTTTCAACTTTCAACTTTTAACTTTTAACTTTTAACTTTGGGGTATCACTCCAAACTGTCGCGATAATCTTGATACAGCGGCGACGGCGGCACTTCGGCGGGGAGGCGGTCGAGCGTGGCGCGGGCTTGTTCTTTGTCGCCGGTTAAATCCCAGTAGCGCGACAGCGCCAAATAGCCGTCTTCCTGTTGCGGATTGAGCGTCAGCAACCGTTCCGCCGCCGTGCGCAACGACGTTAAATCCTCCAACAACAGCGACACTTCCGCCATTTTTACCCACAAGTCATACGCCTCGCCGTCGGGCGCGGTCAGCAACCGGCGCAGAATTTTTTTCGCCTGCACCGGACGATTGTCATACAAATAACACTCCGCCAAAATCGTCTGCAAGTCGCGGCGCGGCGCGTCCTCGTTTTTGCCGAGTTCCATTTTTTCCAACAACGCGACGGCGCGGTCGTATTTTTTTTGCCGGTAATACGAGAGCGCCAAATTTTCCCGCAATCGCTCTTCTTTCGGCGCCAATAAAATCGCTTCCTCAAAATAGCGCGTCGCCAACGCCTCGTCGTCGCGGAGTTGCGCCAATTGTCCGAGCAACTGCCGCACGCCCGCCGCGTTGGGATGGCGCTTTTTGGCGGTCTGCAAGTAATTTTCCGCCTCGTCCAACTTCGACCATTCCATTAACATTTCCGCGGCGGCAAGTTTGTATTGCACCAAATTTTCGTCCAACTCCGCCGCCGAAGCGTAGCATTGATACGCCTTTTCGCCGTAGCCGTTCCGGTCGTAAAACACGCCCATATAGTAGTAAAAACGCGCGTCGTCCGGCGCGACTTTTAAGCCGGCTTTGACCGCCGTGCGCATCACGCTTTCATCGTCGCCCATCTCCAACAAAATTTGCACGCGCAACAACAACGCTTCGACTTCCTGACTGTTCAGCGCAATCGCCGTTTCGATTTGTTGATACGCCGCTTGCAAATCGCCCGCGCCAAACCGCTGACGCGCGGTGTCGTAGGCGGCGGCGCTTTTTAGTTCGTTGTGCTTGTCGTTGCCCTTGGTGATGACCTCTTTGGTGAAGTCGCTATGCTCGGTGTTGCATCCACACAGCAGTGCGCCGCACCAAACGGCGACGGCAAAAACGATACCGGGGTGGGAAGTGAGTTTGCGCACAATGCCTTTCGGGATGGTCTGTTCTTAATTTACAATTTACAATTAACAATTAACAATTAACAATTAACAATTTTGAAGTTTGATGATTAAAATCGTTCCGCGCCAATTCTTGGATGATTATTCCTCTAATGGTTAATTGTGAATGGTAAATTGTTAATTGCTTTTCCCCGGCGTCGCCAGACCCGCCAACGCCTCTTTTTCGGCGGCGGCGAACGACGCATTTTCGGCGATATAATCGACGATGGCGCGGTTGATGTCGGAGATATCTTCCTCTAAATTTATCGTGATTTTTGCCGCGCCCGCCGGCGTTTCGCCGTCGATATGGTTTTCGTCGCCGCGGTCGTCGCCATCTTCATCGTCTTCTTCTTCAAATTCGTCAATTTCTTCTTCCGGCGTTTCTGCCGCCGGCGTTTCTTCCATCGGCGTTACCGGCGCGGTCGCTTCGACCGACGGCTTCGCCGGTTCGCTAACCGGAGCCGGCGCAACTTTTTTGGGCGCGACTTCTTTTATCGAGGAGCGCTCGACCGTTGATTGGCGTTCGGCGTAACCGTCGCTGGGCGCCGCCGTGCGGGCGACGGCGGTTTCCGGCAATACGATTTTGCTTTGGACTTCGACTATTTCCGCATCGGCGCTATCGACATATTCGACATATTCGGCGTCAATGAGCGCGCCGTCGTCAAACCACTCTTCGCCGTTCACCGCGTAAGTCGCGCCGCCTTCAATGCCGGTGATGACGGCGATGGGCGCGTCGCCTTTTTTATGCCGGACGCTTTTCATTATGTCGCGATGCAAAATCCCGCGGTCGGCGGACGGCGTTGCCGATGAGCCGCGCATCACCGTCGCGTCCGCCGCCTGATTTTTATGACTGCCGACTTCCAACGACCGGTCGTAAGTCCACGCGCCGAGTTTGGGATTGTTATTGCGAATAAAATCGTGCGCCCGTAACGCTAATTGTTCGCCCTGCCGCAAACGGCTCCACGGGAGCAAACCGCGCCGCTCACCGGATAAAATTTGCGCGCCGTCCCGCATCGAGCGCTCGCCAAGCGTCGATAGTTCGGCGTCCTCAATCACCACCGGATGCAACAGGAAAATCAGTTCGCGTCGCTGATTTACGTCGTCCTGCGTGCGCGCCGCCACGCCGACTATCGGTAAATCGCCGATGCCGGGAACTTGCGAACGCGTGGCGTTCGTGGCTTCGCGGAATAAACCGCCAATTACCGCCGTCGCGTTTTGCGGCACCAAAATATCAACCGCGACCGCGCGAATCGAAATGTCGGGAATTTTCGAGGTGTACACCTGCCCCTGCGCGTCCTTTACCGGAAAGCCGTCTTTCCAAGTGATGTTGCTAACTTTCGGCATCACGGTCAACCGGATTTTGCCGTCGGGCAAAATGTGCGGACGGACATCTAACGAAATGCCGGCGTCGGCAAATTTGGTGGAAGGAGTTACCACTCCGTCGCTAACCGTAAATTCCTGATAACTGGCTTTATCGCCGACAAAGACCAGCGACCGTTGCCGGTCCAACGACATAATTTTCGGCGACGACAGCACTGAAACATGCGCCACTCTATCCAACGCGGAAATAACGGCGCCAACGCCGCCTAACGTCAATTTTGCATTGAACGAAGTATCGCCGGCGACACTGCCCGTGCTGGCGAATGATTTTAAATCTATAACACTGCCATTCAGTAGATTGTCGGTCTGTAATAAATTCAAATCCACCCCGAATTTATTGGTATCGTCTAATACCACTTCCAAAATTGACGCCTCAACCAAGACCTGTTTCGGGCGCTTGTCCAAATTGGCGACCAACTTGGCGATGGCGGCGAGATTCGCCTCGTAATCGTGGACGACCAACGCGCTCGAAAAAACAAACGGTTGCGCGGTCGGGCTATACACCGCGTCCGTCGGCGAGGCGGCCGTCGCGGAATCGCCGCCGCCGCTACTACCGCCGCCGCTACTATCGCCACCACCGCTTCCCCCTTCGTCGTCGGCGATAACTTCGGCTTTGCCGTTTTCCGACAACAGTCCTTCCACCGCGGTTTTGGCGTCTTTGGCGCGTAGATAGCGCAAATAGAAAATGCGCGATTCAATGCCGTTTTTGCCTTGTTCGCGCTTGCGCATTTGCTCTTTGGTGAAGACCTTGATGAAGTCGCCTTCCTGCGCGAATCCTAAGCCGTTCACGTCCAAAATAATCGCTAACGCGTCGAAGAACGGCACGGCATACATCGTCATCGACACCGTGCGGTCGGCGTCGGCGGCAAGAATAATGTTGCGGCGCGACTTGACCGCGAGTTCTTCCAACACCGTTGAAATCGCCACGTTTTGCGCGTGAATATCCACCGTGTCGTATTTGCCGACGTTAATGTCGCAAATCGTCGGCGCCTCGACTTTTTTCTTTTCTTCTTTTTTCGGCGCGGCGCTCGGCATGGCGGCGGTAAGCGGATTGTTGGCGTTCGCATTCGCCGCCCCCGCGCCTTGCGCTTGCGCCAAAGCGTTCTGCGCCGCCGGCGGCAGTCCGCCGGGGAACACCGTGCTTACCGAGCCGTCGGCGTTTTGTTGCATTAAAAAAGTCGGTTGCGCCAGTCCCGTCGGATTTTCGCCCGCCCACGCGCTAATCCCGGCGCTGAGCGCGGCGACTCCCGCCAAGCGCGGCAAAGAATGGACCCATTTGAACGACTGTTTGAACGACGAGCGGTTGCGCATAGTTTTACTCCGAATAAAAAATGAGCGGCAAAGAAAGATTTCACACGCTTTCTTTTTTTCGGTTTTTTCGCCGCCGCGCTGAAATAAATCTTGGCAATTAAAATAAAACCTCTATCATCACCGCCGTTTTAGGCGAGGGGAAAAAATGAAACGGCGACCTTGGCGGCAATTATTCGACGATGAAAGCGGCGGCGTAACGGTGGAGTGGTTGCTCGTTACCGGCGTGGTGGCGTTGACGTGCTTCGCGGTCGCCATCGGCGTCAACACCATCATCCGCACAGTGTTTTACCGAAGCGCGCTGATTGTCGCGTTGCCGTTTGGGTAGAAAGTTCAGAGTTAAAAGTTGAAAGTTGAGTAAAAGTTGCGCTTCGCGCATCTTAAAAATAATACCACGGCTAAACTTTCAACTTTTAACTTTCAACATTTCGATTTGCAACTGTTTTTCTGAAAGCGAGGATAAACTTATGGACTTTTCATTGACCGCGAAGCATTTACGCGAACTGTTGCGCGAACTACACGACGACGAAGGCGCGACCGTTACCGTCGAATGGATGATGGTCATTATCGTCGCGCTCATCGTGTTGGGGGTGATTTATAAACTGGCGATGTGGGCGATGAATTCCACGGCTGACACCGTGAGTAGCATTGAAGGTAAGTAACTTGTCCCGTCGCTTATCGCCGACTAAAACCAAACGCATTCTTATCCATCTCATAACAAAGGAGAAAACCAATGGAACTGACGAAAAAAATGCGTAATTTCGCCCAGAAATTACACGACGACGAAAGCGCGCCGGGCACCGTCGAATGGGTGTTGTTGGTGATTGTTGGGTTAATCGTAATGGTTGCGATTTACTACATCGCGAATTGGGTTTTGAGTAGCGGCGCGTCTGAAGCCGGAACGGTGGATGATGCGCGGACTAAAGCCAAAGACCTCGCCAATCAATTCCCGGTCGGACAAGATGCCAAGTAAATAATTGGTTGTAATTGGTTGGTTGATACGAAAAAAACACGAAATCATTTTTCGTGTTTTTTTCGTGAGTTTTCCGGCGATAACATTGGCGAGAACGATGAGCGACAACGACCAACCCGAAATCCCGTCCGCGCCAAACGACGGCGGCAATACCGAAAATTCTTCGGCAACAACGGTGGCGGCGGCGAATGACGAAACCGCGCCGGACGCTCCCGCCGAAAAAGCGCCGCGCCGTCGGTTGCCGTTTAGAATCTTTTTGTTGCTCTGGGGCGTGGCGTTAGCGATTTGCGCGGCGGTCGCGTCTTATTTGTTCGCCGAATACGACGGCGCCAATCGCGGCGGTTATTTTGTGATTGTAACGCTTTACGCGATGGTCGGCGCGGCGGCGTTGAGCGACGCGGCGTTTCGGAAAATCCCCAACCGTTTTAGTTACGCGGCGTTGATTTCGGCGCTGGCGCTAAACTTGGCAATCGCGCCGCTGTGCGAAGCGTGGAACTGGCGCGAGGTCTCGGCGTGGATTGGCGCGAACTCCGGCAATTGGGGCGTGGCGGGGGAGTCGCTAAAGGGTTTCGGTTTGTGCGTTTTGGTGGGCGTGGTCAGTTTTGCGGCGCGCGGATTAGGCGGCGGCGACGTGAAAATTATCGCGGCGCTCGGTGCACTTGCCGGTTGGTCTTTATCCATTTCAATTTTGCTAAACACGCTCTTGGTCGCACTCGCGGTCGGCGTTATCAATTTAGCGTTTCGCGGCGCGTTGTTTCAGAATTTGCAAATTTTATTGGGACGGATTATTCATTTAATTTGGTTGCGCGATTTTTCTTCGCCGCTGAAATTCAAAAATTCCGAGTCGCCGTTTTGCCTGTCGCTGTTAATCGCCTTGGTTTTACTGCCGTATGTGAATTTAAATGCGTGGCTCCGCGAAATAATGCCGTGAGCAGAAAGCAATTGATTGGTTTTGCGGCGGTTTTCTACCGACAGATTTCCTCTAACGGGGCAAACAGCTGATGGTTCGATATCGGATAGGTTCTAAACAAATCAAGTGAATGTTCTCGATTAAATCGCTCGCCATTAAGGTCTGTTCTATGTTCGCCTACCTTCACTCCCATTCGCGTTTATCCGGCGGCATTTTTTTAGCCGTCGTCGCCGCGCTGTCGTTGTTGGCGGCGGTCGAACCGCAGGGCGTTCTCGCGACGTTTAATTTCGACGAAGACCGTTATTTTCTGCCGTTGGTCGGCACTGCCGCCACGTTGGGCGGCGGCGCGTTATTGGGCATTGTTGCGCTCTTGGGCAATTGGCTATTCCGGTCATTGCGCAGTTTTCGCCGATTGTCGGTTAAAACGCGGGCGACGGTTACGGTAGAATTTTTGTTGGTGGTGCCGCTCGTGGCAATCGCGTTTTTGACGGTTTTTGCGTTCGCGGAAGTCGCGCACGCGCAACTGATGTTTCGCTACGCGGCGTTCAGCGCGGCGCGCGCCGGCTCGGTGGTCGAAAAAGTCATCGACATCCCCCAAATTTTAAACGGTTTCACGATTGACGACGACGCCCGCGCGCGTATGCGGAATGCGGCGGCGTATGCAATGGCAGGCGTGGATAGCGGTAGGCGCATTCGCGAAAATAAATATGATAAGGTGGACAACGGTGTCATAAAGGATTTAACTGAATTGTTGCTAAATTTTGAAGTGGACGGTTCGCGCTTGACGGGCTTTGGTTTGAGCGCGACCGGTAAAACTAAGCCGTGGGGCGGCAGAAGCGGCAACAATTATAATTTATTCGGCGAGCGGATGCGGATTGCCGCATCGCGTCTCGCTGACAATTTTGAAGTCCGTGGTATGTTCAATCGTAATGATGATAACATATTGATTGCCGGTAGTCATCCGGGCGACTTACAGGGTATTGTTGACAATTTGGGAAGTATTGCCGGCGAAATGGGAGGCAACTTAGGAGACACCCTCATAAAATATCTTAAAGATGCCGTGACGGATAAAATTAAAGAAAAAATGGGCGGCAAGGATGGCGAGGATAAATACAAAGATATGTTTGACAGCATTTCCGGCGTTGCCGGTCATTTGGGCGACATGGTAACCAGTATTGTTCCGATTCCCGGCTTGGACAAACTGATTGTCGAACCGCTTAAAGAAAGGTTTCAGCCGTTATTTGACAAGCTGCTTACCCCTATTACCGATTTACTTGAAAAACTGACGGGTATGCTCGGCGACATTTTAGCTAAGGTACTATCTATTATCGGTGATACTTTGCGCAACCCGGCGGCGGCAATCAATTGGCTGACCTATCCGCCGGCGGTCAATGTGAATATGACCTACTATCTGCCGATGCGCCCCGGTTCGTTACTGTGGTTATACGCGGTGGCGGCTCCCGAGCATAAGGGTTGCATTATCTTGAAACGTAACGATGGTTACATCAAAGGAAAAACGTCGCGGCTGTTTATGCAGACCTCCGGTCAGCGCGTAGAAATGCCGCTATTTCCGCTACCGCCGTTAATACTTAACCACGTCAGTTTTTTCATTGGCGACTGCTCCTTTGAAAGTGAGGAGGATGAGGAGAAAAAGGATGAGCCGGATGAGAAAAAGGATGAACCGCCGGGAGGAGAGGAAACTCTGGTGGATCCGGACGAAGGATTCAACGAAACCGGTGGTGAGTTTGAGGATTTGTAGTGTAATGACGATAATAACGATGACGATGCTCGTCCGGAAGATACGACTATTTTTTTAGGGCGTGTTCACTATAAAATGGCGTGAAAAGCCCGTGAATCGTAGCGGGACGGCTTTTACTTTTTCGCCCCGCTACGACGCGAGCGTTCTTATTGCCGATATTTTCGGGTGAATTGCAGGAAATTATAGTGAACACGCCCTAATTAAACCTGTGTCTTAACTTTTTTTGTTTCTCACGGAGGCGCGGAGGACTCGAAGAAATATCGTCGGCTTGAAAATGCTCTATTCAATTGCCACGCGCTTTAGCGCGTGGATAGCGTTAATAAAACGACCGGCTTTAGCCGAAATTCTTTTTTTTTTGGGACCAAAGCCCTTTCTTTTTTGACCGCCAACCACGCCCTAAAGGGCGTGGCAATTTGGAGAGCACGCTAACCTTCACTTCGCTCGGTTTGAATAGAGCAACCGCGCGACCGAGTGGGTTTAATTGTCGCATCCGCGTGCTTCCGTGGAAAAAATCGCTTTTAGTCGATTGGGACACAGGTTTATTGAACTAATGAACCATAAAATGAGGAATAAATATGAGTTGTCTTACGTTATCGCTTCCGCGTCAACTCCACCGTGAAGAAAAAAGCACGGTAACGGTCGGGCTGTTGTTGCTGACGGCGACGCTGTATTTATGCGTCGCGGGCGTGTGGAACACCGGCTCGTTGGTTGAGCAGAAAATTCGGACGCAGGCGGTCGCCGATGCGGCGGCGCTCAGCGCCGCGTCGCAAATGGCGAGCGCCGCCAACGAGATGATAATGCTCAATATGATGCATTTGCGTTATGAGTGCGGTGGTTTTGTCTCTGCTGCCGCAATGGTGACTATCGGCGCCTGCGCGGGGCAGTTTATCGCCATTCCATTATATTTAGGCGCTCGCATTGCGGCATCTGCGGGATTAGACCTGGCCGCGGTGACATCATTAACCGCCGAGCTAACGCTTATCGCGATCGACGTTGTGCGGCTTATCGCGTGGGGTATTCACATTGGGGTTGGGATGGGGCATTATGTGGCTTTTACAGGATTGTATTACCACCCCTATATTCTCGCCGGTCAACAAAATTTACCCCGCAATACCGGCGACTACATTAACCGGCAATTAAAAGAAGCCGAAAATGTCGCCAACGAATCCGGCGATGTTTTAGCCCCCGCCACTGAACAGGCGTTCAACATCTATGCCTACTCGCCGACGGTGAGTAGCGGTTTATTGTATCCTAACGCCAACGCCTCGTTGGATAAGATGTTCACAACGAAACCGTGGACCAACCCTTTATTGTTGGTGCTTCGAACTTTTGGCGCGGACGGGCAGTGGGCGGTCGTGGAGGATAAGGATTTCAAACCACCATATATCGAACTTCCCGGTCCGAAAAGAAGTTTTAGTATTCTTGATAAATCCATTTTACCCGCGTTGCGCAAACCGAAATTTTTTGACGGTTTTAAGAGCGGCACGGTATGGGGCGTAATAAAGACCGCCACTACGCTTAAACTTGCTTGGTATTTATCTTTGGCGATGTCCTGCTTCATCGGCTCCGCCGTCAACATCGGCGAGCCGTTGGGATATGTGGTCAGCCACCCCACCGACAAAAAAACGCAACAAGTAATTGTTTTGGTGGAAAAACACGACAGCGACGCGACTTTTATGGCGCGCGGATTTTTCCAGCCGGCATTGCCCGGCAAATCAATTTTAGCGATGGCACAAGCGGAAATTTACAATCCGCATACGGGTTTATTCAGCGAATTGACGGGGACGAGTGCCGCCGATGAGATTGTATCGAACGTTTTCCCGTGGATGGATTTCTCGTCGCTCGGCGCCAATTACGAAGCCCGTTTGCGGCAAATCGACCACACTTTAGTCGGGAGATTTTTGGCGACCGGCAATCCTGAAATACGAAGAATCAAAGATGAAAACGGGCTCGGCAACGTCGGAGATAAAGATGTTTTCTTACACTGATGAACATTTCGACTGGGTGGCAAGCGGTCGGCGAGCGGCGCAACGCGGCACGGCGATGGTCGAAGCAATTCTTATCGTGCCGCCGTTGCTGGTTTTTGTCGGTTTGCTGATGTTCACGTTGAGCTATTGGCAGAACCATCACATCGACTATGCCACGCGGATGGTTTCGGAAGTGGCGGTGCATAATTCCGTCAATCTCGCGTTTCCCGGGTCCGGCATCGCGGCATCGCCCGCTGGCAGAACCGACCCGCGTAACTTAAGAGTCACTTTCGAGACGGAGGACGCCGGCCTTTACTCCCGATCGGCGCGGGGAGTGTTTGCCGTTGAAGACGGTTTGCCGCGGCAAAAAATAACGATTACCGCCGCCGCCGGTAAAAGCGGCGAACTAAAACGTCAAGTGGCGATGTTTCACGGCATCAATTCGTGGTTGGGCTATCCGTGGTTGCGCGGACAGTTCTACAACATAACTGGTGATTTGTTAGATAAACTGGGGTTAAAAGACGTTGATGAAAAATTGCATCTTAGTGATATTTTCACTTTTACTAATGAATATGGCGACACGCACGACTGGCTCAAAGAAAAAATCGGCGTTGACTATTGGGAAGACGGCATTAAAGCCCCCAAAGAGGGCAAAAAAGAAGACAAGGATAAAGAAGAAGAAAACCCTATAGACAAATTTTTCGGCAGTCCTCGCAAGAAATTGCTATTGGGGTCGTAGCGAACAGACCTGTTTGGCGCTTTTTGTAATTGCCGTCGGCGAAAGTCGGCGGCAAGGCATTTTTGGAAGTTGTTAAATCGATTAAACAATCAAACGATTAACCGCTCGCAAAAAGGACACCCCTATGCCCACCTACGAACTGCCCGACGGCGACGAATCTTTGCCGGCGACGTTGGCGCACACCGACATTCCCGGAATGAAACTCGTCAATCGCGGCAAAGTCCGCGATATTTACGATGTCAGCGACGGCGACGGCGACCGTCTGCTGATTATCACCACCGACCGCATCAGCGCGTTCGACTTCGTGCTTGAACCGACGATTCCGCAAAAGGGGCGCGCGCTCACGCAAATCAGTTTGTTCTGGTTTGACCGGCTCGCGTCCATTATTCCGCACCATTTTTTGAGCGAGGATATTTCCGCGTTGCCGATTTTGCCGCAACTGCAACGGCATTTGCGCGGCCGGTCGATGCTCGTCAAAAAAACCCGCCCGTTGCCGGTCGAGTGTATCGCGCGCGGCTATCTCGTCGGGAGCGGTTGGAGCGAATACCAAAAATCCGGCACGGTGAGCGGACAAAAATTGCCGTCCGGTTTGCCGCAAGCCGGCAAACTGCCCGCGCCGCTGTTCACGCCTTCGACCAAAGCCGAGCAAGGCGCGCACGACGAAAATATCGACTTTGCGCAGACGCGAAAAATTTTGGGCGACGCCCTCGCGGAAAAAGTCCGCGAAAAAACGTTAGCCCTTTACACGGCGGCGGCGGACTACGCGCTGACCAAAGGCATCATCATCGCCGACACGAAATTTGAGTTCGGACTGTTGGACCACGACGAGTTGATTTTGATTGACGAAGTGCTGACGCCGGACAGTTCGCGCTTTTGGGCGACGGACACCTACGCGGTCGGCAAAAATCCGCCGTCGTTCGACAAACAATTTGTCCGCGATTATTTGGAAAGTTGCGGCTGGAACAAACAGCCGCCCGCGCCGCGCCTACCGCCCGCGGTCGTCGCCCAAACCACCGCCAAATATGTCGAAGCGTTCGAGCGGCTGACGGGGAAAAAGTTAATTACGAATTAAAAATTACGAAACCGTAGCGTAGCGAGGGTTTGTGTGTTTTCCAAATTACGAATGAATTACGAACGGTGGGGACGGGAGTGAAAATATATTTCGACGCCTGCTGTTTTTGTCGTCCGTTTGACGACCTCACCGTTGACCGCGTATTTTTGGAGGCGGAAGCGGTGTTGATTATCGTCAAACACTGTCAGTCCAATGGCTGGACGATTGCCGCCAGCGACGCGCTTAACGCCGAATTGCGCCGTATCCGCGATGCCAGAAAATTGGCGAAAGTAAAGGCGTTTTATCAAAACGCTAATGACTGGCTGACTACCGTCGCGACGACGACGCAATTGGCGAACAACTATCAGCGCGACGGCGTAAAAGTGGCGGACAGTTTTCATTTGGCGCTGGCGGAAAGTAACGATTACGATTTTCTGCTGACCACCGATGACGATTTCGCGCGAACCGCCGCGAAAATTTCCTTGCGGACGCGCGTGTGCAATCCGTTAATTTATTTAATGGAGATTTGAAAATGTTAGACACGTTGCCGACAACTTACCGCAATCCGGCGGTGGTTTATGAGCAAGGGCTTGCCGCGCTGACGAAAGAGATGGGCGCGACCGGTATGGCGTATTTTATGCGGCAATTCGACCCCGGTAGCGGCGATTACACGCGCGAGCGCCGTGAATGGCTCTCCGGCTTAACGACCGAAAGTTTTCTTCACGAAATCGCGGCGACCGACCGGCAAGCGTTTTTCCCCCACTAACGGTTGGCGAGGTCAATAGACCTGTTCGACGACCAATTAGCGGCATCTTTTCGGCTAATTTCCCGTTCCGCCGCGTCAAAATTCCTCGTAATACTCTCGGTATTGCTTCGTCATTTTCCCGGGCGAAACGAAAGATGAGACACGAAGATTTGCTCACTCGTAAGTTTAGAACAGGTCTAAAGCAATGGACACCATCACCCACGGCTTACTCGGCGCCACGCTCGGCGCCGCTCTGACGCCGGTGGCGGCGGCGCGGCGGAAAATGGCGCTGACGTGCGCCGTCGTCGCGGCGTTGCCGGACGCCGATTTATTTTTCCGCTCGCTGATTCGCCACCGCGCCGAAACCCACTCATTTTTTTATTTGACGCTCGCCGCGCCGTTGCTCGCGCTACTCGCGAAAAAATGGTTATGGTCAAAGGACGAGAAAATCAGTTATCGCCGCCTCCTCGTCATCGTGGCGGCGGCTTTATTTTCGCATCCGCTGTTGGATTTATTGAACAGTTTCGGCACGCGCCTGTTTTTGCCGTTTTCCGACCGGCTCGACGCGATTGACGCGATTGCGGTGGTGGACCCGCTGTTTAGTTTGCCGCTACTTTTCGTCGGCGTATTTTTAATGTTCAACCGCGTGTCGTTACACAAATTTCAGCGCGTCGCGGTCGTCGCGACGTTGATGTGGTGCGGCGCGTATCTCGGCGCGGGCTGGTATTTTGGACAACGGGCGCTGAGCGTCGCGCCGTTGCAGGGCGCGGGTTTGACGCGCGCCAATCCGCTAATCGGCACCAATCTCATTTGGCGTTGCACGCAAATGAACGGGCGCGCGGCGACGGTGGTCTATGTCGATGCGTGGCGGCGGCGCGTATTATGGACGGAACATTTAACGTCCGACGACACGCCGCGCACGCGGGCGCTGTTGAACAGTCCGCAACTGCGCGACCGGCTCGCTCACTCCGGTCGGGCGTATGTGGTGCGAGACGACGGCGAGCGCGTTTATTTCCGCGATTTGCGGCACGGCTGGCTGTCCGCGCCGAGCCGTCCGCTGTTCACGGTGCAGGGCGAATTTGACGCCGCGGGCAATTTAACCGGCACGACCGGCGCGCGGCGTCCGTTCACGTGGGAGCGCATCCGGCGGGAAATACCGCTGATTGTCGCCGTGATTGGCGGCGGGGATTTGCCGTGCGTTCAATGATTATTGCGGTTTTGGTTAAAGCGGTATGCAATTGCCACGCCCATCAAAGCGTGGATATCGGTCAAAAAGAGAGGGCTTTAAGTTCCTCCGTAAAAATCATTCGGCTAAAGCCGGTCTTTTTTACGCCAACCACGCGCTAAAGCGCGTGGCAATTGAATAGAGCCGCTTCCGAACTGCCTTAATTTCCTTTTCTTCCGGTTAATCTTTTTCATTGAAGGAATCCCCGATGCCCGCCCCCAAACTGCAATCGCGCGTAACCAATTACGCCGGAAAATTTATCAAATACGAAACGCTCACGTGGACCGACGCGACGGGCAAAGAGCGGTTGTGGGAAACGGTCGAGCGGGCGCGGGAATTGCCGGCGGTGATGATGATTCCGTTTTTCAAGCCGTCGGACACGCTGTTGTTGGTGCGCGAATACCGTCCGCCGGTGGACGATTTGGTCATCGAATTTCCCGCCGGTTTGATGGAAAAGGGCGAAACGCCCGCCGTCGCGGCAATCCGCGAAATGAAAGAAGAAACCGGTTACGCCTGCCGCGTGGTCGAGGTCTTGCCGCCGACGTGCAACACGCCGGGGCTGTCGAGCGAGGCGAATTATCAGGTTTGGGTCGAAATCGACGACGACGCGCCGTGCGCGCCGCAACCGGACGAGGGCGAATTTATCGAAAATATCGTTTTGCCGCGCGCTGACATCGCGGCGTTTATCCGGCGCGAATTGGAAAAAGGTAGTGTGTTCGACAGTCGCGTGCTGGCGTTTTTGCGGGGAATGCTGGCGGGACGGCAAGAGCAAAGTTGAGAGTTGAGTTTTGCGCTCTTGCGTTTCTCAAACCCTTTAAAATTCTTAACCCCTTAAATTCTTATTTGCTGAAAGGGCGTTCGATGAAAACATTGACGAGTCCGCGCCGCAAAAAGCATCTGACCATCGAGCGGATAGCGAGATTCTATGCGGAAGATGGTTCTGCGTTAAAAAATGATGAGATGCGGCGTAAATTGGCGGCGTTTAAGCGGTTGACGCGGCAGATACGCCAAGACGCGGCGGTTAATCCTTTGCCGCCGGAGTTTTACGAAATTTTGGCGAGCGGGGTCAATTTTAATGCAGGAATGAGCAATGGACGTTTTTGTTCTTGACGCCAATATCGTGTCGTTTTATATGAATGGCAACGCCATTGTCGGCGACAATATTTCTCGCGCCACTGCTTGCGGCGCGTCCGTTATTATTGCGCCGATTGCTTATTACGAGGTGAAACGCGGGTTAATCGCCGCGAACGCGCCGACCAAATTGCGTTACTTTCACCGGCTTTGCGGTTTGTTGCCGGTCGGAAAATTAGACAACGATATTTTAGACGCGGCGGCGGAAATTTACGCGGACTTGCGAAAGCGCGGACTGGCTATCGGCGACGCGGATATTTTAATCGCCGCGTTTTGCCGGAAACATAAATTCACGTTAGTAACGAATAATCGCAAACATTTTGCGTCTATCGCCGGCTTGCCGGTGCGCGATTGGACGCTTTTTGATTTGGAGATTTCGTGAATCGCGGGTCGGCGTCCCACTTGCCCCGCTTATCGGCAAAATGTCGGTAGAAACGCCTTGCGTTGCTTAAAACTCTTAACCCCTTAAATTCTTATTGGTTAAAAACAGAGGAGCGCTCAATGTTGGCAATTAAAGGAATTTACGACGGCGCGAATTTTGCCGCGACGGAAGCCGTGCCGGTGCGCGGACGGCGCGACGTGATTATTACTTTTCTCGCCGCGCCGGCGCCCGCCGCCAAACCGCGCCGCAAAGGCGCGGTCATTCCGGCGCGAAAGATGACGGCGACGGAACGTGAAGCCGCGCTCGACGCTTCGTTTGGCATTTGGCGCGACCGCGACGATGTTTCATTGGCAAAAATTCGCGAACGGGCTTGGGCGAGGCAATGAATTATCTCTGCGACACCTGTTGGGTGATTGAACTTTTGCGCGGCGATGCAAGCGTTCGGGAGCAGTTTCGCGCGGCGGACGGTTTGGCGGTTTCCGCCATTACCGAGATGGAATTGCTGGTCGGCGCGCTGAACAAGCGCGAAGTTTTAACCATCAAAAAAACGCTGGCGACTTTTACGTTAATTGAAATTGACGAAAGTATTTCCGCCGCCGCTCGCGCTCTGATTGAAAATTACGCGAAAAGCCACGGTTTGTGCTTGCCCGACGCGCTCATTGCCGCCACCGCGTTAAATCGCGATTTGCCGCTGATAACTTATAACGGTAAGGATTTTCGTTTTATTCCGAATTTACGTTTGCTGGCGGCACTGCCTTGATTGCAGTTTAGAGTTGCGAGTTGCGCCTTTGCGTTGCTTAAAACTCTTAACCCCTTAAATTCTTAATTTTTCAACTTTCAACGCTAAACTCTAATCCCCTCACCGGAGGCATACCAATGAAACGTCATTTTACCCTCATCGAAATGTTGATTGTGGTGTTCATCATCGCGCTGTTGGCGGCGATTGGTTTTACGGTCGGTAGCAGTGTGCGGAAATCGGCGATGCGCGACGCGCAGGCGGCGGAAATCTCGAAAATTCTGACCGCTTGCGAAATGTTTCATAATGACTACGGCATTTATCCGGTGGAAACGGTGGACAATCCGATGGTGCGCCTTTGGCAACGACAATCGCCGGCAATGGACGAGCAATCACTTCGCGGCAAAGGAACGGCTGATTCTACCTCCAATTATGGTCAGGCGCAGTGGGCATGGGAGGACAAACCAGGTATTTCGTTAGTGCGAGCGTTGTCTATTTATTCCGTTGATAACGCACCGGCGGCATTCAGCCGAACGGATTTGACTACTTGGACGGGCGATTATTTGAAGAAAGACGAAGTGCGGGTTTTGCCAAGGACGTATGGCGGTTACAAGACCGGCTATATCATTGATACGTATGGTTTCCCCATCGCTTATTGGTTGCGCTATAAGGACGGTGTCGATGATTATAATCATCAGCACGATAGTCCGCCAACCGGTATTCCCGATGGAAATAATCGACAACCATCAATGTCCTTACGTCTTCAAGACCGTCTGACGCCGGAAATTTGGAGTTTTGGGGAAGACCATAAGACCGCCGCCGGTTCCGCTGGTGAAAACGGCTTGCTCGCGCCATACATCCGTATAAAAATCTGGGAAGATTTTGAGGCGGGAAAACTTCCTGCTAGTCTTCCGCGTCCAGATAAAAATGCGGGAGATTTAGACAACATCGGCGGCGACTACAATCACGTTCGGAAATAAGCCAAAAGGAAAAGGCGATGGTGACGACGTTACCCCAACTAACGCGCGAAGAAAAATTGGCAATGATGCGCTCGCTCAACTGGGGCGAATACGCTACGCCGTTTGCAGATATGCTCGACGTGGTCGAAGGACGACGCGACTATGCGGCGCCGTTCGACCGGACGGCGCTGTTTGCGCGGTCGCTCAAATATATCCCGTGGTATCGATTAGTGGCGTTGTGGGGCTTGGAACGAATGAAAGAACTCTATACGCCGCAAGTCGCGGCGCGGCTGTGGCCCAAAATCCTGAAGGTGGATTATGATTTCATTTTCGCAATTTTACGAAGAGAAACTTTACCCGCTTCAAGATGGGGTGATGAGCGTCATGAGCAATTGCGCCGCGCGTTTTTATCTAACCGGTGGCACGGCGTTAAGTAGGGTTCATTATCACCACCGTTATTCCGACGATTTGGATTTTTTCGTCAACGCCGACCCGGACTACGATGCGCAACGGCTCGTCGTGCTCGCCGCGTTGAAAGATGCCGGTTTTGTTTGGTCAACCACCGCGGACTACTGGCACAACGATGGTTTTCTATCGCTCAAAGTCCGGCGCCCAGACGATGACACCTTGTTGAAATTGGACTTCGTGAATGATGTCGGCGTGCATTTTGGCGGATTAACCCAAAGTCCGCTCTATGGGCGTATCGATTCGCCGCGCAACATTATTTCCAATAAATTAGGCGCAATTTTTCGTTATGAAGCCAAAGACATCGCCGATATTTGGGCGCTCGCGCAACACGAAAATTTTGATTGGCGGGAAATTTTTCAGGAAGCACAACAAAAAGACGGCGCGGCGCAAGTGCAAATGGTAACGAATATAATTAAGTCCCTCCCGCAAAATCTATTCGACAATTTGCGCTGGATAACCAAACCCGACTGGCAAGATTTTACCGCCGACCTTGACCGCATCGTCCGGCAAATGCTCGGCGACGAAGGGGCAGAATACGTCAGCCCACCGCAACGCGGTGGGTAAAATACGAAAACCGAATTGCGCCCTGCAAGGGCAATATAATATGTTGCCCCGTTGGGGCGTTTATCGTTTTTTCATTATCTACCCACCGCGTTGCGGTGGGCTGACGTATGTTGCCGCTTCGCGGCGAATGACGGAAATCATTAAACCTCGCAATCAAGGAAAATCCAATGCCCCCAACTATGCTCGATGAGGTTTCCGCGCCGCCGGTCGCCCAACCGCGCTCCCCAATTCCCGCCGTTTTGGAGGCGTTTAGAACGCCCTTTCTTACCAAAGAAGAGGGGCAAGAATTGCGCCGCGATTTACAGTGGCTTGACAATCTGGGCAAACAATGACCATCGCCCCGACGACGGCGGAAATTTTCGGTCGGCTTTCGGCGACCGTCAAACGACAAGGCAAAAATCCGCGCACTCGCTATCACGATTTATGGTTGGCGGCGCAAGCCATTGAAGCCGGCTATTCATTGCTGACCACCAACGCCGCCGACTTTATCGGTCTGCCTGATTTACAACTTTTAACGCTTTGATTTCAACACCAAATCCAACCAAGGAAAAAAATATGAGCGCACTCTCCGACCATATCGCGCAACAAGGCGCGCGTTATCTAATGCCGAATTACCGGCGGTTTCCGCTGGTTATCACGCGCGGCGCGGGCAGTTGGGTCTGGGACGCCGACGGCAAAAAATATCTCGACCTCTTTCCGGGCTGGGGCGTCGCGGGACTCGGACACTGCCACCCCGCCGTCGCCGCCGCCCTTGCGCGGCAAGCGCAAAAACTTTTGCATTGCGCCAACAATTACTACACCGAAGAGCAAATCGAATTTGCCGCATTGCTCTCCACCCGCGCCGACGGACAGCAAATTTTCTTTTGCAATTCCGGCGCCGAAGCCGCCGAGGGCGCGATTAAATTGGCGCGGCTTGCCAGCGACGGGCGCTACGGCGTTATTTCTTTTTACGGCGCGTTTCACGGGCGGACGTTCGCGGCGATTTCGGCGACCGGTCAACCGGCTTACCGGCGCGGGTTTGAGCCGACCGTGCCGGGTTTCGCGCACGCCGAATACAACAACTTGGCGAGCGTCGAAGCCCTCATCGACGACCGCACGTGCGCGATAATGGTCGAGCCGGTGCAAGGCGAGTCCGGCGTCATTGCCGCGACGCCGGAATTTTTGCGCGGCTTGCGGAAATTGTGCGACGAAAAAAAATTGCGGCTGATTTTCGACGAAGTGCAAACCACGCCCGCGCGGTTGGGGACGTGGTTTGGCTATCAACATTTCGGCGTCAAGCCGGACATTCTGACCTCGGCGAAAGCGATTGCCGGCGGAATGCCGCTGGGGATTTTTATGGCGGACGCGAGCGTCGCGCAGTTCCTCAAACCCGGCACGCACGCCAGCACGTTCGGCGGCAATTCGATTGGTTGCGCCGCCGGCGTTGCGGCAATCAAAGTTATCGAACAGGAAAATTTGCTCGCCAATATCCAAACGCTCGGCAAGTTGCTTGACGCGCGGATTAACGCCCTGCGGCAAAAGACCGCGAAAATCAAGGATTATCGCCGCGTCGGCTTTATGGTCGCGGTCGAATTAAACGTCGAAGGCGCGCCCGTCGTGGCGCAATGCGCGGCAAACGGCGTGTTAATCAACTGCACGCACGACACGGTGTTGCGATTGTTGCCGGCGTTCAACACTTCGGCGGACGAGTTCGATTTCGGTTTGACGGTCTTGGAAAAAGCGATAGTCGGCGTGGAGCAAAGTTGAAAGTTAAAAGTTAAAAGTTGAGATAGCCGCTATTCAACTTTCAACTCTCAACTCTCAATCTTCAACGCTCAACGCTAATGACAACTTCCCTCGCCCCCGAAAACTTCCCCGCGCACATCGCCGTCATTATGGACGGCAATGGGCGGTGGGCGACGGCGCGCGGTCTGCCGCGCTTGGCGGGGCATTATCAGGGCGCGGAGAATTTGCGCGAAATACTGACGGCGTGCGGCGAGTGGGGAATTCGCTATTTGACGGTGTATGCGTTTTCCACCGAAAATTGGCGGCGCGACCGGCAAGAAGTTGACGGTTTGATGACGCTGATGACCGATTATTTGCACCGCGAAAGCGGCAACTTGCAAAAAAATCGCGTCCGCCTGCTCGCCATGGGCGACTTGACCCGCCTGCCGGCAAACGCGCGCGCGACGTTGTCCGCGACGATTGACCGTCTGCAACACAACGACGGTTGCGCGCTGATTTTGGCGTTGAGTTACGGCGGACGCGACGAAATCAAACGCGCCGCGCAAAAAATCGCGGGCGAAGTCGCCGCCGGAAAATTGACCGCCGCCGACCTCACCGAAGAAACCGTTAGCCGCAATTTGGATTTGCCGGACGTGCCGGACCCGGATTTGTTAATTCGCACCGCCGGCGAAAAACGCCTGTCGAATTTTTTATTGTGGCAAGCGAGTTACGCGGAGTTGTATTTTACCGAGGCGTGCTTCCCGGATTTTTCCCGCGCCCACCTCGCCGCCGCGATTGCGGACTATCAGGCAAGGAAGCGGAAATTCGGGGGAGACGCGGAGGAACGGCGTTGAGAGTTGAAAGTTTAGCGTTGAGAAGAAAGCGGAGTTTTATTTTTAAGACGCGCGAAGCGCCACCGCCCAGCTAAACTTTTAACTCTCAACTTCCAACTTTTCTTTTTTTGACCGCGCACCACGCCTTAGAAGGCGTGGCAATTGAATGGAGCCACCGCCAAGTTAAAATCCATTAGACCTGTTCGATAACCGAGAGCGAGCAGATTTTTGGGTATAATTTTTCGTTCCGCAAGGAAAAATGACGAAGCAATACCGAGAGTATTGCGAGGAATTTTGACGCGGCGGAACGGAAAATTAGCCGAAAAGATGCCGCGAATTGGTTGTCGAGCAGGTCTATTCACTTTCCCTTCGGAGCATCCGCGATGATTGACCCTAAACTTTTCCGCGATAATCCCGATTTTCTCCGCGAAGCGTGCCGTCTGAAAAATTGGTCGGCGGACCTTGACCGCGGCGTCGCGCTCGATGCCCGCCGTCGCGCCATCATTGCCGAAACCGAGACCCTGCAAGCGACCCGCAACGCCGTCAGCCAAGAAATCGCCGGACTAAAAAAAGCCGGCGCCGACGTTGCCGCGAAAACGGACGCGATGCGCGCCGTCGGCGCGCAAATTAAAACGCTCGCCGACGAACTCGCGACGGTCGAGCCGGAACTCCGCGAGTTGACGCTCGGCATTCCCAACCACCCCGCGCCGGACGTGCCGGAGGGCAAGGGCGAGGAGGACAACGTTACGCTCGACACGTGGGGCGAAAAACGGCAATTCAATTTTCAGCCGAAGCCGCACTGGGAACTCTGCGAAAAACTGGGGTTGGTTGACTTCAAGCGCGGCACGAAAATTTCCGGTAGCGGGTTCATTCTGTATCGCGGACTCGGCGCGCGGTTGGAGCGGGCGTTATTCAATTTTTTCCTCGACCTGCACACGCGCGAACACGGCTATACCGAGTGGTTTCCGCCGTTCGTCGTCAATCGCGATTCGATGATTGGCACCGGACAATTGCCGAAAATGGCGAACGATATGTATCACTGCGACAAGGGCGACGACCTCTATCTTATCCCGACGGCGGAAGTGCCGATTACCAACATTCACCGCGACGAGATTCTGCGCGGCGCGGATTTGCCGCTGTATTACACGGCGTATTCGGCGTGTTTCCGGCGCGAAGCGGGGGCGGCGGGCAAGGACACGCGCGGACTGCTCCGCGTCCACGAATTTAACAAAGTGGAAATGGTGAAATTCGTCGCGCCGGAAACGAGTTATGACGAACTCGAAAAACTGCGCGCCAACGCCGAAACCTGTTTGCGCCGTTTGGAACTGCCCTATCGCGTGTTGAAATTGTGTAGCGCCGATTTGTCGTTTAGCGCGGCGAAGTGCTACGATTTCGAGGCGTTCGCGCCGGGCGTCGATAAGTATTTGGAGGTTTCGAGTTGCAGTAATTTTGAGGACTTCCAAGCCCGTCGCGCCAATATCCGTTTCAAGGACGCGGAAGGCAAAACGCGCTTCGTGCATACGCTCAACTCCTCCGGCTTGGCGCTCCCGCGCACGATGATTGCGATTTTGGAAAACAATCAGCAGGAAGACGGAAGCGTCGTCGTGCCGGAGGCGTTAAGAAAGTATATGGGGGTGGAAGTGATGAAACCCAATTAAGAATTAAAAATGGTGGAGTTTGATGCTCAAACTTCGCTTTGCGCAATTTTGATAATTGCTCCGCCATTTTTAGTTTTTAATTTTCAATTGGCTGGGCGGTCAAAGTTTTATCCACAAAAAATCGCCGGTTAGAAAATGACGCAACCCATGCCCCTTCGCAAAATCCTTCTCCTCTTTCTGTTGTGCGGCTGGTCCTTTGCCGGCGACGCGGCGCCGCTGTTTTCCGACGAAAATATGCAGTTCGATTTCGCGTCGGGTTTGGCGCGGCGGCGCTTGGACGCCGAAGCCGTCGCGGAATTTACCAAATTTATCGACCGCTATCCGCAGTCGGCAAAAATCGTCGAAGCCCGCGGACAACGCGCCGAAGCCGAATTTAATCGCGGCGCTTACGCGGCGGCGGCGGGCGACTACGCGGCGTTTCTCGCCGGCGACGGCGCGACGCTACATTACGCTTTGCGCTACGCGATTTGCCTCGGCGAACTGCAACGCCACGCCGAGGCGCTACAAGTTTTGCGCCCGTGGCTGACGCGTCCCGATAAAGAGTTGCCCGCCGCCAACTACTACGCCGGACTTGCCGCCCGCGCGAGCGACCAGCCCGCGCAATCTTACTTTCAAGCCGCTATCGACGCGGGCGACGCGCAAATTTCCCCGCTCGCGCTCTACGCGCTCGGCGAAACGCAACGCCGGCAAGAGCAGTGGGCGTCCGCCGCCGCGACTTTTTCGACGCTCGCCGCCCGTTATCCCGACCACGAACTTTCGCCCGCCGCACGGCTCGCGACCGGTGAAATCAACCGGCAAACCGGCGACCTTGCCGCCGCCGTCAGTATTTTTCATTCGCTCGCCGACGCGCCGGACACGCCTCTGCGCCGCCGTGCGCGCTACGAACTCGCGGTCGCGCTCGCCGACTTAAAACGAACCGACGAAGCCCTGCACTACGCGGCGTTGGTGGCGAGCGACGCCGGCGAATTTCACGACCGCGCCAATTTCCTGCTCGCGACGCTGTATTTCGCGCAGAAGCGTTACGTCAACGCCGACGTGGCGTTGCGGAAAATTTCCACCGCCAACGAATTCGCCGACCGCGTCGCGACGTTGGCGCTGTGGAACGCCTACGAACAACACGACTACGCCGCGGTGTTGCGGCTCGCCGCGCTCGATAAATTTTCCGCCAACGAGGACTTTCGCTACCTCGCCGGACGCGCCGCTTACGCGCTCGGCGACTATCCCGCCGCCGCGCAAAATTTTCTCGCCGCCCGCGATTTGCGCGGCAAACGCGCCGTCGAGGCGGGCTTGGAGGCGGCGCTCGCGTGGGAAAAATCCGGCGACGCCGAGAACGCCGTCGCGGCGTATGAATGGTTGCGGCAAAACGCGCCGGAGCGACGGGACGCCGGCATCGGTTTGGGGCGGACGCTGATGAACGCCCGCCGTTACGAGGCGGCGTTGCGCGTGTGGGAAGAGTTGTCGCACGACGACCACTTGACGGCGGAACAGCGGGAAAACGTGATGTTTCAGCAAGCGGCGGCGTTTTTTTATTTGCGGCAATTCGGCAATCTGCGCGCGGCGGGCGAGCGGTTACTCGCGGAATTTCCGCAAGGACCGAACGCGCCGGAGGCGTGGTTTTGGCTGGCGTGGCGCGACCTCGAAGACCAGCAATTCGCCGCCGCGCTGGCGAAAAGTCAGGAATTTTTGCGGCGCTATCCGGCGCACCGTTTGGCGGGGCAAGCCCGTTATTACAGCGGCGTGGCGTTGTTGAAATTGGAACGCGCCGACGAGGCGGCGGACCTTTTTTATCAGGTCGTCGCCGACGGCGGGACGTTGAGCGGCGAGGAATTGTTGTGGCTCGCGGGGCAAATGCGCGCGCGGCACGACGCGGCGCGCGCGGCGGAAATTTTCACGCGGATTATTGACGACGAAAAGGCGCCGCTGTTGCGCGTAACGGCGGCGCTCGGTTTGGCGGACTTGCGCCGCGCCGAAGAAAAATGGGACGCGGCGCTGACGTGGTCGCGGCAGGTCGAAACGTGGTTGCCGCAAATCGGTGCCCCGCCGCCGACCTTGACGGCGCTCAATAATGAGATGAATTTGGGCTTGGCGGTGGCGGCGCGCCATCTCGGCGACCTTGCGACGGCGGAGCGGGCGCTGGCGCAAATAACCGTCGCGCCGGACGACGCGAACGCCCCGCGGCTGTATTACGAGCGCGGAATGTTGGCGGCGGCGCAACAAAAATACGCCGAAGCCGCCGAGTTGTTGATGCGCGTCGGCTTGTTGTCCGGCGACGCGGAACTCGCGGGGGCGGCGCTTTGGGAAGCGGCGCAAGCGTGCGTCGCGGGCAACGACGCGCATCGGGCGCAAATTTGTTACGAAGAATTGGCGGGCGAATTGAACGACAGTTTCGGGCGGCGCTTCCCGAACAGCGAATACGTCAAACGGGCGCGGACGGAGTTGGAAAGAGCAATTAACAATTAACAATTTACAATTTACAATTAACAATTATGGAGTTTGACGGTCAAAGATTCGCTTCGCGAACGCTTGCGGATTTGAAAATAAAAATTCCACAATTGTTAATTGTAAATTGTTAATTGTTAATTGTTAATTATCTCTCGGGGGCGGCGATGTGCGTCGGCGACAACGGCAACGGGGTGCGATTGGCGGTGCGGGCGCGCGCCGGCGGTCGAAAAAACGCGCTCGGCGGCGAATATAACGGCGCGCTGAAAATCGAAGTTACCGCCGCGCCGGAGCGCGGCAAAGCCAATCACGCCATCGCCGCGCTCATCGCCAAGACCTGCCGCTTGCCCGCGTCGGCGGTAACGTTGTTGCAGGGCGAAACCTCCCGCGACAAAATTTTTCAACTAACCGGCATCGACGCGGACACGGCGCGGGAACGATTACTAAAGACCAAGTTGGTAGTCGGCAGTTAGTAGTTGGTAGTTATGGAGTTTTTGTTGGCAAATTCGCCCGCGTTCGCGAAGCGAATTTTTGCTAAGCAAACTCCACCGCTAAAAACTACCAACTAA
>BNUQ01000002.1 GCA_025997475.1 Planctomycetales bacterium | reverse complement strand
TCCGCGGGCGATTTTGCGGAGGACCTGAAAACGTTGCTGACGCTAAAATTCGACATCGTTTCTCCTATCAAGAAACGACTGCCGTTGCCAACGTGACTTTCCGCAAAACAATTCGCCTTGAGTATATTAGGTCGTGTTCGCGTTATCGAGTGAATGAGTTGGCAAGCCATAGCGAACATTCGGAAGACGGAATAGACCGCGTCAAGTTTGCAACATTCGCCGCCGCCGCGAACCGCTGCGGTAAACCGCTTCCGGCAACGCCGCGCTTATCCATTTCGGCGCGTCGTGGACCTTGCCGCCCGAGAGACGGAACGCCGGCATGGAGTTTGCCGGTAACAATCGCTTCGCGCAATTTTGACCGTTGACTCCTCCATTGTTAATCGCGAACGGTTAATCGTTCACCGCTCTTCAGTCGCGCTCCGCGCAAAAATTCCGCGCCGGTCATCGCCGCTTTGCCTTCGGGAATCACCGTGATTATTTTCACCAATTTATCGGCGGTCGCGACGTAAAATTCATTTTTATCAATGACGACGGTCGCGGGCAACGCGGTCGCGGGCAACGCAGTTGCGGGCAACGCGGTTGCGAGCGCCGCCGTCGCCGGACGGTCGGTAACGGCGATTTTCGTCAGCGTCAATCGCCGGTCGCCGTAATAAGTGTAAGCGAGGGGCCACGGTTGATAGGCGCGGACGCGACGGTCGATTGCGAGCGCCGGCAACCGCCAATCAATCTCGCCGTCGGCTTTGGCGAACTTTCGCGCGTATGACGATTTCTCGCCGCTCTGCGGCAGAAATTCCCATTTTTCGGCGAGCAAAACTTGCGCCAGCAACGCGGCGCCGAGCGGCGCCAAATCGTCGAGCAACGTCGCGCCGGTCGCGTCCGGCGGCACCGGAATTTTTTTGACGGCGAGAATATCGCCTTGGTCGAATTTTTCATTGAGCCGGAAAATCGTAACGCCGGTTTCGGCGTCGCCGTTCAGGATACAGTGCGGCACCGGCGCGGCGCCGCGATAACGCGGCAGGAGCGACGGATGCAAGTTGAGCCAGCCGCGCGGTGCCGCCGGTAAAAACTCCGGCGGAATCAGTTTGCCGTAAGCGATAATCGCCACCGCGTCCGGCGCGAAATGTCGCAATTTAGCCAGCGCGTCGGCGTCGAGTTCTTCCGGTTGTAAGACCGGCAAACCCAGCGCGAGCGCGGCGCTTTTGACGGCGGTAAAAGCCGACGCGCGCCCGCGACCGGCGGGGCGGTCGGGCTGGGTGAACACCGCCGCGACTTCTATGCCTTCGGTGGCGTTTAATTTCTCCAACGCCGGCACGGCGAACGCGGCGCTACCAAAAAAGACGATGCGCATTTTTTTGAGGGGAAAAGGGGAAAGGGAAAAGTTTAGAGTTAAGAGTTTAGAGTTTAGCAGAGGTCGCGCTTCGCGCATTTTTAAGACCATTCCACTTCTCAACTTTCAACTTTCAACTTTCAACTCTGAATTGAAAAACGGCGATTGATTACCTGCCAGCGAAAATTTTTCGCGACGCGGTCGGCGAGATAGGCGCGCGTCGCGCCGGTGGAGCGCATTTTCGCCAACGCCAAAATTTCCGGCGCGACACAACGGAACAGCACCGCGAGCGGTTGCCCGACGCCCGCGAGCCATAAATTTTTTTTCGCTCGCATAATCGTTTGCCGGACCCGCCGGACGCGGGCGAGCAAATAACCGGCGCCGAGAAACAGCGCGAGGAAAAACGGCTCCGACGGCAGGACGATAAACAGTTGCGCGATTGCCGCCGCGAGAATGGCGAGCGACGGCAACAAAATCCACAGCGCGTCCGCCGGACGCGTGAAGCAACTGCCGAGATAACGGCGTAGCGGCGAGAAACTGGTTTGATAGGCAAAAAATTCTTCGAAGCGGTCGTCGGCTAACGGTTGCCGCGCCAAATGACAGGTCTCGTGCGCCAATAATTCTTCCCGCGAATACAGCCGCAGAAATTTTTTCCGGTGCCGGAACGCCGCGCGCAACAGGAAAAATCGCGTCCGGCGCTCCTCGTCATAAAAGGCGCACCCGCCCCATAACAGCCCCAACGCGCGCGGGCAATAAAAACCGAGCGCTTCGGTCAATCGAAACGCATACAACCCGCCGCTCGCCGCCGCTAAAATTTCCGGCGCAATAAAATTTTCCGGCAGTCCTTCCACGCCGTCGTCCGCCCAAACAATTTTTTCCTTGCGGGCGACCGCCGCCAACTGTTGTTGATACGCCGCTTGCGCCTGCCGCACGCGCGAAAAATACGCCGCGCCGGTTTCGTCCGCGCCGACTAACCAGCCCGCCGCGTCCAGCCGCGCCGCCGCGTCCAACGACGAGGCGGCGAGCGCGTTCAGGTAATCGAGGGAAATCGGCGGCATTTTTCGGCAAAAGGAGCGTTTAAGGGGAATAAGAATTTTAAGGGATTAAGAAACGCAAGCGCGCGACTCTCAACTCTCAACTCTCAACTCTCAACTCTAAACTCTAAACTCTAAACTCTAAACTCTAAACTCTAAACAAATCGGGGCGGCGCTCGCGGGTGCGTTGTTCGGCTTGTTCGCGGCGCCAGCGGTTGATTTCCGCGTGGTTGCCGCCGCGCAAAATTTCCGGCGCCGCCAATCCCGCATAGAGCGCCGGCGGCGCGTAATGCGGATAATCAAGAAGCGGCTCGCCGCGCTCGTTGCGCAACGAAAACGAGTCCTCCGCCGCGCTGTGTTCGTCGCCCAACACCTTCGGCAAGAGTCGCGTTACCGCGTCGGCAAGCACCGCCGCCGCCAGTTCGCCGCCCGACAAAACATAATCGCCGATGCTGATAATTTCCGGTTGCAACAGGGTGAAAATGCGCTCGTCAAAGCCCTCGTAACGCCCGCAAACCAAAATCAGCCGCGACGCGCGCGCAAGTTCCGCCGCCGCCGTCTGCGAAAATTTTTTACCGCCGGGGCACATAAAAATCAACCGTCCGGCTTCGGCTTGCGCCTGCACCGCGCGGACGGCGTCCACGACCGGCTGGCAAGTCATAACCATTCCCGGTCCGCCGCCGAACGGGCGGTCGTCAACTTTGCGGTGTTTGTTCTGCGAATACGCGCGAATGTCGTGAAAATAGACGCGCAAAATTTCTTTGTCCTGCGCGCGTTTGAGAATGCTGTCGGCAAACACGCCGCGCAACATTTCCGGGAAAATCGTCAGAATATCGATGCGCATTTTTTTTGTGGCGGGGCAGAAACGAGGGGGCAGGGTTTTCTCGCGGAGGGCGCGGAGAAATCCGTTAGGAAATGCTTTATTCAATTGCCACGCGCTTTGTTCTCCCGCGTTTCGCCCGAAAAAAATCGCGCAACGTCTCGCCGCATTCGTTCGCCAGAATGCCGCCGAGGACGACGGGGTGATGGTTGAGGGCGGGGCAGTTGATGACCTCGAGCGCCGAACCGCACGCGCCGGCTTTCGGGTCGAACGCGCCGAAGACCAGCCGCGGCAGGCGCGCCAACACAATCGCGCCGGCGCACATCGCGCACGGTTCTAACGTTACATACATTTCGCAATCGTCCAACCGCCAACTGCCGAGCGCCGCCGCCGCCTGCGTGATGGCGATAATTTCCGCGTGCGCCGTCGGGTCTTGCAATTGCTCGCGTTGATTTGCCGCTTTGCCCACGAGTTGCCCGCGATGAAAAATCACCGCGCCGACCGGCGCTTCGCCCGCCTCCGCCGCTTCCCGCGCCAAAGTCAGCGCGAGCCGAAGCCGTTGCTCTTCTAAAAAATAATCGCGGTCTGCCGTCATTTTTTGGTAATTTTTAATTTACTTCGGAAACCCGACGGTCTGCACCACGGTGATGATTTGATTCGCGTTCAGCCCCAGCGTTTGCGCGAGCGCTTCGCGCGGGACCATCGCGCGCACCACCGAGTTCAAGTTCGCCGACGCCGCGAACAAATACAAATTCTGCGACACGTAGCCGCTGTCGATATACGCCAAATCCCGTTTCATGGCGTCGGCGCCTTTGAGTTTGTCGAGGTTGGCGACGAGGATAATCTCGACCGTCCCTTGTCCGACGAACGGCTGACCGCCGGTATTTTTTCGCACATCGCCGGCGACTAATAAATCTAACGTATTGCCCGCGCGGTTGTAGAAATAAACGCCCGCCGGCAACGCGACGTATAAATCAATTTCCTGCGAATTCGACGCCGTCGGCGCGGTCATTCTGCCGTCTTCGCGATTGATGCCGCTCGCCGCCCAGAGTAAATCGGACAGTTGTTGCAAAGTAAACTCTTTGTCGGCGGCAAAATCGCGCGACGAGTGGCGGTTCGCCAGCGCTTCGTTGAGCGGCATACCGCCGGTTTTCGTCGGCGCGGGCAGAACGAGTGCGTTTTCACCGGCGGACAGCGTCCCGACGAGCGCGAACGCGACCAATAGCAACAGTTTTTTCATGATGTGGCCCTTTCAATAAAAAGAGAAACGCGGAATGGTAGCGATAGCGGCAGACGGGGCAACTTTTTTAATTGGCGTTGTATCCTGTACTTTTTTTGGTCTCTCACGGAAGGGACGCGGAATAATAGACCTGTTCTAAACCTACGAGTGAGCAAATGTTCGGCTAATTTTCCGTCCCGCCGCGTCAAAATTCCTTGCAATACTCTCGGTATTGCTTCGTCATTTTTCCTTGCGGCACGAAAAATTAGACACGAAAATTTGCTCACGCTTGGTTATCGAACAGGTCTAATAAAACTCCGCCATTCGTAATTCGTGATTTTTAATTTGTAATTTGTCATTGACTCATTCCACCTCCGGCGCCGGCGGCGCCCCGACTTCCAATAAACCGCGCCGTGCTTGGTCGGCGACGCGCCGAGCGCTCGCGTCGGCGGGATTTTGGTCTAACAACATTTGCGCCTCGTCGAGCGCCGCGCGATAGTTCTGTTCCAATAAAAACAATTCGGCGTTTTTCAGACGGGCGGGACGGAAATTCGGGTCGTAGGTCAGCGCCAATTGCAAATGTTGCCGCGCCGCCGCGAAACGGTTTTGTTCGAGCAAGGTGTTCGCGGCTTCGTATTCGAGCGGCGCGCGCAAGCGTGCCGCTTCTTGCTTGGCGGTTTCGGCTTCCAAACGGGCTTGCGCCGTCGCGAGGTCGCGGCGCGTCAAATCGTGGGTCGCCTGTTGTTGCTGATAAAACCACACGCCCGACGCGACCAACGCCGCGAACGCCCAGCCGGTAAAAAAACTCGCCAATTTGTAATGCCGCACCAAACGAAACGCCGTTTCCCAAAAATGGCTTTCGCGGTCGAACACGGTTACGCCGTCCAAAAACGCCCGCAAATCGCTCTGAAAATCAAGCGCGCTTTGGTAGCGCTCGCCCGGCGCGGTTTTCAGCGCTTTCATCGCGATGCGGCTTAATTCGTCGGGAATGGGGCGATGCGGCGAGCGGGCGGACGGCGCCAAAATGTTGCCTTGAATCACGCCGGAGACCATCGCCGATTCCGTCGATGCCAGCACCGGCGGCACGCCCGTTAAAATTTCGTATAAAATACTGCCCAAAGCGTAGATGTCGCTCCGCTCGTCGAGCGAGTTCAAATCGCCGCGCGCCTGTTCCGGCGACATATACGCCGGCGTGCCCGCCACCGTGCCGCGCCGCGTCCCCCACAGCCGCGAGTTGTTGCGCATCACTTGCAAAGTGTCCGGCAGATTCACTTCCGGCAAATGTTGCGTCGCCGCGTTCATCGTCGCGCGATAGCGGTTGATTTTCAGGCGCGGCGCGGTGTCCGCCGGATTGAAAAATTGCGGCAACGGACGCTGGCGGACATTACCGCTTTTCGCCAATCCCCAGTCCATCACCAACACTTCGCCGAAATCGCCGAGCATAATGTTTGCCGGTTTGAGGTCGCGGTGAATGACGCCGCGCGCGTGCGCGTAGGCGACGGCGCTACACACCGCCTCTAAAATTTGCAATAGCCGCGACAACGAAAACGCCGCGCGCATCGGCGGGTCGCCGAGCCGCAGGAGGTCTAACACTTCTTCCAGCGATTTGCCGCGCACGCGCTTCATCACGAAAAAAAGTTTGCCGTCGGCGGTGAAGCCGAGGTCGTGCACGGGGACGATGTTCGGATGTTCCAATTGTCCGGTGAGTTGGGCTTCTTGCAGAAAGCGGGCGAGGTCTTCGTCGGTCGGCTGGGTGCCTAAAATTTTGACGGCGATTTCTCGGCGGATGTGCGGGTCGTGCGCTTCCAACACTTTGCCCATCCCGCCTTTGGCGATTTCTTCGCCGACGATGTATTTGGCGACGCGCGGAATGTCGCCGATAATTTTGTGGGCGTCGGCGAAAAGCATTTGCTCGTCGGCGGGCGTGACGCCGTGCCGCGTCGCGTCGCGGCACGCTCTGTCGGTCGTCGGCGGACGGGATTTATCGGCGGCGGCGACCGTGAACAGCCGCGCGCACCCTTCGCAACGCGCCTCCTGTCCGGCGGCTAACGGACGGATTTGCACCGCTTGGCAGTAGGGGCAGGTCGCGGACATCGATTCAAATTAACAATTGACAATTAAAAATTAACCATTTAAGAAATGCAATAATGAGAACTTAACTTTGCTTCTCACGGCGGCGCGGCGGACGCGGAGAAATTTTATTTTTCAAGCCGTCGACGCTTTCCGCCTCGCGGTTAATGCGCGAAAATGCCGAACAGCACGGCGAAGCCCATTCCCATCAAAAACGCCAGCAGGAATGAGCAGGTGCCTTCAATCGCCAGTTTCCACACCGGAATCTCCAAGCGCCAGCCGCGCCGCCGCCGCTGATTGAACGCTTTGATTTGCGCCATCGCCGCTTCGACTTCTTGTTTATGGCGCGTCGTTTCGTCCGTTTCCATTTTTCACTCCGCCAAAATCGCCGTTAGTTGTTCGCGGTTGAACAGCGTTTTCGCCACGCGGTCGATATGCGCTTTTAGCGGCGCTGGCACCCGCTCATACGCGACCACGTCCACCGCCACCGGCATTGAACTTTCCTGAAATTGCCCCGCGAGCCGCGCGATTTCCCGCGCCGTCAAATCGCCGTGGAGCGCCAAATCAATATCGGAATTCGGACGGTGCGTCCCTTGCGCCCGCGAGCCGAATAAATCAACCCGCGTAATTCGTGTCGCGGACGCCGCCAAAATTTTCCGCATCAGCGCCAACTGAGCCGCCGACAAACCGTGATTATCGTCGCCGTTCATTTTTGCGTCGCCTTATCCGTCAAATAATTATGTGCCGCCGCCAGCGCCGCTAAATAACGATTTTCGATGCCGGCAAGCGTCGTCGCAAACTCGGTTTCGTCGTAGTTGTGCGCCATTTCGTTACGTGCGTCCAAAGCGTCCATCCACACCGTCGCGTCGTCGATAATTCCCGCCGTGAACGCTTGCCGGACTATTTCCTTCGGCGTTATCGGTTCGATTTTCACTTTCTCGCTTTGTAAATAATCCTTCAACGTTTTCCACGCCAGTTCGAGCGAATACTCAAACCGTTGCACCGCGCCTTCTTTTTCCAATTGCGTCAACGGTCGCGCGGCGGCGGTGTCCACCGCTTCGCGCAACAACGCCAACGCGCGTGTGAAGTTATTCAAGCGATATTGCCAGCGCGGCGGCTCGGGCGATTTTGACATTATTTTTCCTAACCTTTACGGTTGCGGCGGACACAAAAACTTCTTCCGGCGAAAAAAAAATCAAAATTCGCGGGGGCGGAAATCGGCGGCGTTTTCGATTTTCATCGTGTCGCCGGTCTGCGTGACGACGTAAAACCCGATTTTGATGGCCTCACGTTTGACGTTTTCGGGGAAGACCGCGCCCGCCACCGCGCCGATAATTTTTTTGCGCGGATACTGATGTTTTTCGCGATAGTCGCGCAAAATTTCCAAGCGCTCCGCGAAATCGTCAAGGTCGCTTAACCGCGGTTTCGACTTAATTTCCACGCCGCCGACAAAGTCGGTGTTTTCCAAAAAAGCGTCAAACTCCGCCAATACTTTGCCGTCGTCGCCCTTGATTTTGCGCACGTCGCTAATATCGGTGAAATTGTAGCCCAGTTCGCGGAAACGTTCGACGATGCCGGGGACGACCAAATGCTCGACCAATTCGCCGAAACGCGCCGTTACGTCGCCCATCTGTCGCCGCAATTCTTTTATTTCGCGCTCGGTCTCCGCCCGCTCTTTTTCGCGCTCCTCCCGCCGCTTGCGGTCGGCTTCGTCGCGCAAACGCTCGGTTTCCGCGCGTAAGCGCTCGGTTTCCGCACGCTCTTTTTCGTGTTGTCTTTCGCGCTCTTTTTCGCGCTCCTCCCACCGCTTGCGGTCGGCTTCGTCGCGGCGTTCCTGCTCCGCCAACCATTGACGATAGGTCTCGTCCCGCTCTTTGCGAAGTTCTTGAATCGACGCCCAGACCTTCTCGAAAGTCAGTCCGCGCTCGTAATTGATTTCAGCGACGCTCATCGAGATTCTCCTTTCATTATTTTATCGCCTTTCAACCCCGCAACCGTTGCTCGCTTTTTTGCCGCGTAACCGCCGGCGCCAGTGAAAATTCGGCGCCGAGTTGTTGCAAGGTCGCGAAGACCTGCTCTTCGTTTTTCACCGCCGCGCGGGGCGGCGAACTTAACAACTGCCAAAATTTCTGCCGCAACGACTCCCACGCGACCGCCGGCAACGCCAGAGCGCGGGCGTAACGAATTAAATCCAACAATTCATCGGCGGCGGCGGCGGTCAAATTATCGGTCAGCGCCGCGATTTTTTCGCCGATGATTTTCTCGAATTGCCGCGCCGTTTCATTCGTGGGCAACTGCGCGTCGAGCGGCGCGGCTTCGGCGCGCAACGCCGCCGTTCGCGCGGCGATATTCGGCGAAATTTTTCCCGCCGCCGCGATTTCGCGCACGAGCGCGGCGAATTGCAGACGCAACCGCGTTTCGCCCAACGCCCGCAATTCCGGCGTCGCCGGCAACCGCCAGCCGTTGCGTTTTTGCACGAGCGGCAACGCGGCGGCGTAAATTTCCTGCAATTGCGCGGCGATGAGTTCGCGGTCGGGCGCGGTCAACACCGCGGCGAAACGTTGGCGGTCGGCGAGCGGTAAAACGCCGACGCCAATTCCTTCGTCCGTCATTCGCGCCGCCCATTTTTTGTCGCGCAAAAATTTCTCTTTCTCGGCGACCTCGCTGAAAAAGACGACGCCCGCCGGTGTTTTCGCCCCGACGAAATACCATTTTTCCGTCGTCGTCGTCCAGCGGTCGGTCGCCGTCGCTTCGCCTTCCAGCACGCCGTCGCGCAAAATTTTTGTTTTGGCGAAAGTTACGGCGGTGTCGTAATCCGGCGCGGGCAGGTCGAGCAATTTGGCGAAAACGTGCGCCGCCGCGATGACTTTTTTCGGATAGCGCGTCGGCAAGACCTGCTGGCGGAAAACATCCGCGCCGTTGCCCTGTTCGGGGATATTCGAGGTCGCCGCCGCCAAATCGTTTGCCAACGCCGCCGCCAAATCGCGGTCGCTCCATTCGGCGCAGAGTTCGGCGGCGCGCAGGGCGTAGCGCATATTTTGCACCGGCTCCAAACCGGAAATTTCCTGAAAAAACCAGCCGCAAGAAGTGAACATCAACAGCGAATAACGCTCCGCCTCCAACAGCGACCAGAGTTTGATTTTTTCCGCCGCGGTCAATTCGCGCTGAGCGTGGCGCGCGAGAAATTTTTCGCGCGTCGCCGCGTCGGGCGTTAAAATAATGTCGATGTAATCGTTGCGCGCGTCGGCGACGTCGAGGACCAACCCGCCGAGTTCCCGCCGCGTAATCGCGCGAATCGCGTCGCGCAAATTCAGGAGCGCCCGCCGCAACGGCGCGCGCCATTCCTGATTCCACAAACTCCCCTCGCCGCCGCAACCGCAATTGCTTTCCCAGCGCGCGACGCCGTGACTGCAACTCCAACTCGACCCGTGTCCGTCCAATCCTTCCCACAGCCGGACTTCGCATTGCGGCGGATTTTCCAACAGATATTGCGCGAGATTGCTGACGGTCAATTTTTTCTCGCGCAGCGAGCGGGCGAGAAAATAGGCGAGCGCGCGGTTGGCGTATTTTTCGTGATGTCCGTAAATTTCGCCGTCGGTGGCGATGACGGCGATTTGCGGCAAGGTCGCGTCCGGCGCGAGCCGTTGCTCGAATTCTTCCTGCAAGCGGTCGGCGTTGTTGAGCAAATGCTCGAACGAGACCTTCGTCGAAAGAACTTTGTCGTAAAAGAAAATGTCGAGATAGCGGTCGAAATGCGTCCGTCCCGCGCCGTCCACCTCAAAGAGGCGATAGGGGCAACGGGTGTCAATCGTGCCGTCAATCGTGCCGGTCCATTCGCTTTCGCCGAAACGCCGACAGTAACTCGCCTGCAACGGCGACAAGATGACGAATTTGACGCCGTAATCAATCAGCGCCCGCGCCGTCGCCATATTGATGCCGGTCTCCGACAACCAAATGCTGTCGGCGGGGCGTCCGAAGCGAAACGCAAATTCGCGCAAGCCCCAGAGAATTTGCGTGTGGCGGTCGGCGCTGTCGCACAGCGGCAAAATCGGATGGTTATACGCCTGCGCGATTGCCGAGCCGCAATCCTGATACGTTTGGCGGGCGATGGCGTCGGCGGCGCGCAATTCGGCGACCGTGTCGGGGTCGTCTTTGGCGAGATAAGCGAGGAGCGTCGGTCCGAAATTAAACGACAGATGCGCGTAGCAATTGAACAAATCCTCGACCTTGCCGTCGGCGTTGGTTACGGCGCTACCGGCGAGCGGCTGATAACATTCGGCGTTGATGCGCTCGTTCCAATGGTGATACGGCGCGGCGGATTCTTGTTCTTCAATCACGCCGAGCCACGGATTTTCGCGCGGCGGCTGATAAAAATGTCCGTGTATCGCCACGTGATGATTAGGATTGGTCGGCATAGCGGCGCCTCCATTTTTGAGAGGGGGAAGACAATTAACAATTAACAATTAACAATTACGAACGGCGGATGAAGTGGTTATCAATATGCGGTTGCTCTATTCAATTGCCACGCGCTTTAGCGCGTGGTTGGCGTTGAGAAAATGACCGGCTTTAGCCGAAATTCTTTTTTATTTGAGAACTAAAGCCCTTTTCTTTTTTGACCGCCGACCACACCTTAAAAGGCGTGGTAATTGAATAGAGCCACCGCTATTGAAATTTTGATAATTACTCCGCATAACAATTGTTAATTGTTAATTGTTAATTGTTAATTGTTAATTGTTAATTGCTAATTGTTAATTGCTTCGCCTCCCACCGCTTCCATCGCGGCGACGAGCGTGGGCTCGACCTTGACGAAGGCGGTAACGCCGAGTTGTTCCATTACCAGGAGGCAACTCGGCTGTTCGACGAACACCGCCAATTTTCCGCCGGACGCTTCGACTTTTTCCGCCAGCGCCAGCAACGAGCCGACGAACACCGAACTTACCCAATTCACCAACACCGACACACAGACGTTGCCGGTCTCGCGATAATTATCGACATACCGCCGGAACTGCTCGTTGGTCGCCACGCTCCCCTTGCCGGCGACTTCGATATGCAACACCGCGTCGCGCTTTTCCGCGCTCATTTCTTTGGCGTCGTGGCGGCGATAAATCACCGCTTTGACTTTGTTGCCTTTTTTATTGTATTCCAACAAATCCGCGACCTGCTGGACGCGCATCAGTCCGCGCGAATCCGACGGCGCGCGCATCGTCCCCGCCGCGACGCGCAGTTGCCGCAACACGTTTTTCGCGTCGAAGCCCTCGCCGCTGTCTTCGACTTCCAAGCGGAAAAAATGCGGATTAAATTCCATTCGCACATAGACCATTCCCTTGCCGTCCTCGACGCCGTGCGCGAAGGCGTTTTCCGTTAGTTCGGCGAACGTCGATTGCACGAAGCCCTGAAAATCCGGCGGCGCGTCTTCCGCTTCGAGCCGCCGGTCAATCTCTTCGCCGATGACGCGCAAATACTCGCGCCCGTCGCCCGGCAACGCCAATTCGATTCTGTTCATCTCGCGGCAGTTCGCCAACTGTTGCTCCATCGGCGGCGCTTCGCTCGCCAGATTGAACGGCGCGCGCGCGGAGACGTGTTGAATGTCGTTGAGGTCGCGCAACAAGTCCGCCGCCGACTGGTAGCGCGCGGACAACTCGCGCCACGTCATCTTACGAATGACGGCGCGCGCGCCCATACTCACGTTCGGCGCCTTGACCTCCGGCACCGTCTGCCGCAAGTGCATCGCAATCGTGTCGAGCGCCGACTCGCCGACAAACGGCGGATGCCCGCACAGCATTTCGTAAAACACGCAACCGAGCGAATAAATATCGCTACGAATGTCGATGTTGTTGCGGTCGAGGGCGCGCTCCGGCGAAATGTAGGCGGGCGTGCCCTCGACGCCGGTGCCGGTGTCGGAAGAGATTTGCGTGGTGCGTTCTTTCGCCAACCCCAAGTCAATCAGTTTGGAATGACCGGCGCGGGTAATCATTATATTTTTGCTGGAAATGTCCCGATGGACGATGCCATGCCCGTAAGCGTAGTCCAGCGCCGCGCAAATTTGCCGGACGTAGTCGATGGCTTCGGCCTCCGGCAACGCGCCGCGCGCCTTAATCGCTTGCGCCAGCGTCAAACCATCGACGTATTCCATCGCGATATAGCGGACGCTCCCGTCCACGCCGACGGCGTAAAGCGAGGCGATGTTGGGGTGTTCGAGTTTCGCCGCGAGCCGCGCCTCGCTGGCAAAACGTTTGATGAAATGCTGGTCGTTGGCGTAGCGCGACGATAAAACTTTCAGCGCCACGATGCGGTCCAACTGCGTTTGCCGCGCCTTGAAAGTCGTGGTGATTTTGCCGGTGCCGAGTTCTTCGAGGATTTCATAGCCGCCGATAACTTTCAGGTTATTGTCGAAGCGCAGACGGCGCGACCAGTCGTCGGCTTGTCCGGCGGTGATGAAACCGCGGCGGCGCAAATAATCGGCGAGGTGTTCGATTTCGGGCGGCGCGCCGACGAGTTCGCCGTTGCACCGCTCGCACTGTTCGCGGGTCAGCGTCCCCTGGTCGTAGGCGCGGCGCAACACCAGCAACAAATGCACCGGCGGCAACCGTTCGCCGGCATACGGCATCGGCGGCGGCGCGGTGTCGTCGTTGGGTTGGCGGGCGATTTGCGTTAGATATTCGGCGGACAGCCACGCGCCGCCGTTCGGCGAGCAAAACGGCGCGTCCGGCGGCAAGTCGCCGTGGCTTAGCATTTCGACCAAATGCGCGACTTCCGCCGGTCCGTGCAACCAACCGTTCTTATAGCAGTAGTAGGACATTGGCGCGGGCATTGGCGTTGACCTGTTCGACCACGAAGGTTTGGCAGTAAAGAACAATTAAAAATTAACAATTAACAATTGTGGAGTTTGATTTTCAAATTCGCTGCGCGTAATGTTTGATAATTACTCCGACAGCAATTATTAATTGTTAATTTTTAATTGTTAATTGATTGAAAGATAACGGCTCGCCGTCCGCTGTCCACCGCTATCCGCCGGCGACGACGCGATAGATATTGATTTCGTCGCCGGCGGCGAGAACGGCGTCGCGGCAGACCTCGCCGTTGCGCTCGACGATGTTGACCCGCGCGTCAACGCGCCGGTCGGCGAGCCACGCGGCAAGCGTCAGTCCGTCGGGGCAAAGCGTTTTTTTACCGTTAAAAATAATTTCCATAATGCGCGGCGATTTTAGCCGCGAGAAAATCCGATTCAATCAGGCGCGGGCGGCGGCGCGAAAAAACGCGCGCTCGCCGACGCGGTCCGAAAAAAAATCGGCGAAATTTCCGTAAAAAAGTGAAATAACTTAATTCAACGCCAATCGTTGACCGATAAACCAGCGCAGAAAATTTAGTTGATTGATTGGTTGCCGGTTATAAGCCGGCTCGGTTGAGGAGTCAGTCGTGTCTGAAAATCTTGTTGTCGCCGCCCCGCAACGGGGCATCAAAGTCCGCAAAATCAACTTGTCGCGCAAAGTCGCCGTCTGCCCGCGTTGCGGCACCGTCGGCAAACGCCACTCTATCGGGCATCGGCGGTTGCGCGAAGTGGGCATCAGTTCGCCGACGATTTTGGAGGTAATCTATTCCAAACACTTCTGCTCGACCTGCCGCCGCCACTTTTCGTTGCCGATGGACCACCTCGCGTTGCCGTCGGGGCGCTTCACCAACCGCGTCCGCCGCACCGCCGTTGACTTAGTCAACAAGCAGGACTTGACGCTTGAAAAAGCGACCTTCCAAATGCGCCAGAAATACCACGTCCACGTGCCGCCGACCACGCTCCACGACTGGGTCGTCGCCGAAATGAAAATTTGATTTCTCTTTTCCACCGGCGGTTTATACCATAAACGATGGCGGCGCGAACAATTGCGCCACCATCGTTTTTTTTGAGAATGGCAAGGGCGATTTTACGAATTAAAAATTGCGAAATTGGCGCGCGTAACCTGAGTTCACAATTCTTAATTGCAATGCCACCAAGTCATTCCTAATTTGGGAAAGAGACCAAACTATGCCCCTCGCCCCTTACGCGATGCGCGACGAACTCAGTCGCGGACGCCGCCACGCCGAACCGGAACATCAATATCGCGCCCCGTATCAGCGCGACCGCGACCGCGTCATTCATTGTAGCGCCTTCCGGCGGCTCGAATATAAAACGCAGGTCTTCGCCAACGACGGCGGCGATTTTTATCGCACGCGCCTGACGCACACGTTGGAAGTGATGCAAATCGCGCGGTCAATCGCGCGGGCGCTCGCGGTCAACGAGGACTTGACCGAGGCGCTGGCGATGGCGCACGATGTCGGACATTCGCCGTTCGGACACACCGGCGAGCGCGTCTTAAACGAATTTTTATCGGCGCAGGGCGGCTTCAACCACAACGCGCACGGTTTGCGCGTGGTCGATTTTTTAGAAGAGCGCTACCCGGATTTTTGCGGACTGAATTTGACGTTTGAAACGCGCGAAGGATTTTTCCGCCATCTACCGCCGACGTTAAAATCGCCGGAATTTGCCGAGTTTAGCGCCGCGGGCAACGGTTTGTTGGAACAACAAATTGTCGAAGTCGCCGACGGCGTCGCGTATAACAATCACGATTTGGACGACGGACTTTACAGCGGCGTGATTAACGAAGCGGATTTAATGTCGGTCGAATTATGGCGCGTCGCGCGCGCCGCCGCGAGGACGGCGGGCGAGTCGCCGAAAATGCGGCGAATTGTTACGGTGCGCCGATTGATTGACCGGCTGACGGACGACGTGATTACGACGACGCGCGAAAATTTGCGCCGGTTGAATATCGACAGCGTCGAAGCGGTGCGCGCCTGCGCCGAGCCGTTGGTAACGCCGTCGCCGCCAATGCAAGCGCAAACGCGGGAGATGAAAAAATTTCTGCAAGAGAATTTTTACGCCAGTCCGACGGTCGAGGCGATGATGGCGAAGGCGAAACTTTTTTTGCGGGCGTTGCTGACGACGTATCGCGACGACGAGCGACTGTTGCCGAAAAAATATCGGGCGGCGGACCCCGCCGCCCGCGACCGCCGCATCGCCGATTACCTTGCCGGTATGACCGACCGCTTCGTCGAAAAGGAATACGCGAAATTGTTTTTGGTGCGGTAAGGCGGCGGGGCTGTATTGAAAGCTCGGCGTTGAAAGTTGAGAATTGAGCGCGCGCCGCATCTCAACTTTTAACTTTCAACTTTGACCACTCAACTCTCAACGCTGAAAAAAATGATTGGCGTTTTTGATTCCGGCATCGGCGGTTTGTCGGTGTTGCGGGAAATCCGGCGCGAACTGCCGCGCGAGCGTTTGCGGTATTTTGCCGACACCGCGCGGATGCCCTACGGCGAGCGCGACTTCGCCGAGATTCTAATTCTCGCTCGGCGCATCACGCAATTCTTGCTGGCGCGCGGCGTCAAAATCGTGGTCGTCGCCTGCAACACGGCGACGGCGGCGGCGCTGTATCCGTTGCGCCAAGAATTTCCGCAAACGCTGTTCGTCGGGATGGAACCGGCAATCAAACCGGCGGCGGCGAAAACCCGCGTCGGCAAAATCGGCGTGTTAGCCACGCCCGGCACGTTGCGCGGCGCGCCTTACGCCGGCGTCGTCGAGCGATTCGCGAACGGCGTAAAAATTTTCGAGCAGGTCTGTCCGACGCTCGCGACGATGATTGAAAACGGCGCGGCGGACGAGTTGCGTCCGGCGTTGGAAAAATGGCTCGCGCCGCTCCGCGCCGCGGGCGTTGACCAATTGGTTTTGGCGTGCACGCATTACCCGCTGATTGCGCCGCTGATTAGCGAAGTCGCCGGTCGGTCAATCAATCTCATCGACCCCGCGCCGGCGATTGCGCGACAGGTAAAACGGTTGCTCGCGGCAAATCATTGGTCGGAATCCGGCGGCATTGAGTATTACGTCAGCGCGCGCGCCGAGGCGACCGCCGCCAAAATCCGCCAAATTATGGGCGACGCGACGGCAGAGGCGGTCGGGTTTTCCGACGAGATTTAAGCGAAATTACGAATTGAAAATTACGAGCGGCGGATTGGACTTAAAAATTGCACAAACATTCATAATTCTTAATTGATAAGGGGGGCGACAAATGGACTGGTCATTTTTGGACAAGCTGAAATACAACGCCGACGGTTTAATTCCGTGCATCACGCAGGACGACGAAACCGGCGAAGTGCTGATGTTGGCGTATATGAATCGCGACAGTTTGCGCGAAACGTTGGAAAAAAAACTTTGCTCTTATTGGAGCCGGAGTCGCCAGAAATATTGGGTCAAAGGCGAGACCTCGGGGCACACGCAAGAAGTCAAGGCGGTGTTTTTGGATTGCGACCGCGACACCCTGCTCATCAAAATCAAACAAAACGGCGGTGCCTGCCACACCGGTTATCGCAGTTGCTTCTCGTGGCGCGTTACCGAAGCCGGCGCGCTCGCCGAACAAGGCGTCAAGGTCTTCGACAGCGAAAAAGTGTATGGAAGCAAATAAAATTGCGGCGGGAAGAGGTTATCGGAGATTGCCGGTTCAGCGTCAATTTCTACTTTATATTGAACCGCCACGCTTATTTACCGAGCGACAGTCGTTGCCAGAGCCATTTGGGCAAGTCGGCTTCTTTCATTTTTTCCTGCGCGGCGCGGGTGTCATAGTTGAGGCGGTGCCAGGTTACGCTACCGTCGAACGGCGAATACGTAACCAGCGACGCGAGCGGCGATTTGTCGCGCGGTTGTCCGACGCTCCCCGGATTGATGAGATAAGATTTCGTCGGGTCGATGATTATTTTCCCGCCGGCGGTCAGATTGGTTTTCGCGCCGTGCCGCGTGATTGCCATCGGCAGATGCGTGTGGCCGAAAAAGCAAAGATTTTTGCCGTCATTGCGGCGCTCCAACAAATTCAAATTGGTGAGCGCGGCTTCGGTGGTGAGAATGTAATCGTCGGGGTCGGTCAACGCCCCGTGGCAGATGATAAACATCTCGTCCGGCGTCAGGAGCGTCGGCAAATTTTTCAGCCACTCAATATCGGCGGGCGATAAAACTTTGCCGGCGTATTCGAGCGCGGCGAGGGCTTCGGCGCGCATATCGGGATGGCGCGGCGGCAAGACCTGACTGTCGTGATTGCCGCGGATGATGAACTGACAGTGGTCGCGCGCCACTTGGACGCATTCCACCGGACTTGCCCCGTAGCCGACAATATCGCCGAGACAACAAATCTTCGTCACACCCAATTCTTTCATCGCCGCCAGCGCCGCCGCGAACGCCTCGGCGTTGCCGTGAATGTCGGAAACAATCCCGTATAAATCGCCGGACATTTTTGGTTCCTGATTTTTCGGTTTTAGAAAATTCACAATTAACAATTAACAATTAACAATTAAGGAGTTGGTTATTAAAATTTCGCGGAGCGATTTTTAATCATCAAACTCCGCCATGGTTAGTTTTTAATTGTTAATCTTTAATTGCTCTACCGACTTTCCCGCCGGATAAATTCCCGAATTTCCGGCGTGTCTTCCAAGGCGAGCGCCTGTTGCGCGGCGATGAGCGCCTGCGACTGGTTGCCGAGCGCCGCCAAAATTTTCGCCAACATTTCCAACGTCGCCGCCGTTTTGCCGCCGGGCAGGGTCAGCGCCTCGCGCATCGCCGCTTCGGCTAAATGCGGCTCCGGCGGCAGGGGCTCGCCGGTGTCCAAATCGCGTTTGTCCGCCGCCAATAAAAATTCCGCCAAGTCCACGCGCAAATCGACTTCGTGCGGATAACGCTCGCGCAATTCGTCAAACCGCGCCGTCGCCGCGCGGCGCGAAATTTGTCGCTGATATAAAAATTCCGCGTGCGCCAGTTCCGGCACATACCAATTTTCCGCCAATTTCTCCGCCGTCGTCAACCAGTGGCTCGCCGCCGCCAGCGCGTCGGCACGGTCTTTGGCGGTTTTCGCCGCCTTGGCAAACGCCACGTAAATTTCCGCGACTTCGTTATAGCGCCGCGCCAATTCGCGCTTTCGCAACGCTTCCGCCGGTCCTAACTCGCGCAGAATTTCCAACGTCGCCGCCGCCAAAGACAAGCGCGGACGCGAAAAACCGGCGTGGTCGGCAAGCAGGCGGTCTAACGGCGACCAGATGTTGGTAAAATAATTTCGCGCCGCCAAGTCGTTGGGATATTTTTCTCGCAAAATCGTCGCGATGCCGTCGGCGCGGAGCGCCGCCACCGCCCGCGTCGCGGCGGCGTAATCGCCGGTCGCCAGCAACGCCACGGTCTCGTCCATTCGCGCCAACAAACCGAACACGTTGACGCTCGTCCACGATTTAACCTCGACGGTCAAGTTCAGCGTCGTCGCGGCGAGCGGCAACGACAATAATAAATAATTGTCGCCGCGCGTCAGCGCGGCAAGGCGGGGCGCGTTTTTTTCGGACGGCAGAGCGGCGCCGTTTAGCCACAGCGGCGTGTCCGGCGGCGCGTTCACTAACGCCGTCGTCGCGGCGTCGCTCGGATAAACCAACAACAAATAGCGGCGCGTTTCGTTGCCGCCCGCCGTAACCGGCGGCAAATCAACGTGTCCGTCGGTGAACGGTTTGATAATTTGCCACGGCTTCGCCGCCGCGTCCGGCGCGAAAATTTTATCCGGCGCAAACCAATCGGCTTCCGGCGCCAGACCGGTCGGCGCGAAACGCCACGCGCCGCGGGCGGGCGGCGTCGGCTCGCGACCGGCGATTTCCGCCTCGCGGCACGCCTGCCGGAAAAAGGGCAGGGCGTCGCGATAGTCGCCGAGCACGGCTAAAACCAAACCGTAGCCGTAGGGCAGTTCGCCGACGAAGTTGCGCTCGCCGCGCCGCATTTGGATATTTTCCGTCAACTGCGCGTAGGCGCTTCGCAGGTCGTCCAAAATTGCGTCCGGCGCGTTGCCCACCGCCGTTTTGGCGAAACCGAAATACGTCCGCAACAACACGCTCACCGGCACTCGTTCTTGCAACACGCGCCGGTAGAGCGTCCGCGCCAATTTTTTGTCTTCGGGATGCGAGGACAATTCGTCGCCGATTTCGAGCAAACTGGCGACCATTTCCTGACTTAATCCCGGAATGCTGAGGTTAAATTTTTGCAAGCCGATGGTCGCGCCGCGGCAGGCGAGCGCGGCGAATTTTTCGTTGGTCAGCGCCGCGTCCGCCGACACTTCCGCGCTCAGGACTTTTTGTCCGTTGACCGCGAGCCACAACGAGCGATGCGTGGCGTTAATCGGCGTTTCGGCGGCGCCGACGGCAATCGTCAGCGCGTAGGCGGTCTGCGGTTTCAGCGAAAACGCGGGATTTTCAACGAGCGTCGTTTCGTTGTCAATAAGACGAGCGCCGTTGGTCGCCAAGCGCAAATGCAACGTCGCCGAGCGGTCGGCGCGAAAGTCGCTGTCCACGCCGAGCAGAATCTCGACGTAACCGCCGGGGTCGAGGTCGTCGGTGGTGAACGCGGCGTCGATTTGATAACGCGGCGGCAAATTCACCGGCGCGCCGAACGCCGAAAAACGGAAATCGTCGAGCGGACGAATCTGCAAGCGGTCGGGGCGCGGCGTGGCGACGACCGGATTATACCAACACGTCTGCCGGTTGCGCGCGCCGCTCGGACTAAACGTTAAATTGTGACGGTCGCCGAGTTGCAACGCGAAGTCCGGACGAAGCGACCGCTCAATCCGCGCGTCGAGTTTTTGCTTTTCGCCGACGATAAGTTGATGTTCGCCGACAATCGCGCTCAATTCTTTTTGCGCGCTCATCACTTGCCGCCGCGTCAGACCGAACGCCAAGCCGAACAGCACCACCAAGCCCGCGAGCAGGCATTGCGCCGGATACCGCCGCACGAAGCGCCGCAGGCGATACCACACGGTTTGCTGTCGCGCCGCAATCGGCTCGCCGCGCAGAAACGCGCGGCAGTCCTCCGCCAGCGCCAGCGCGGAGGCGTAACGCCGCGCCGGTTCTTTTTCGAGACATTTCAGGCAAATCGTTTGCAGGTCGCTGGCGATGTGCGGCTTAATGCGGCGCGGCTCGACCGGATTTTGATTGATGACGCGCTGTAACAATTCGTATTGCGTCAAGCCCGAAAACGGCGGGCGTCCGACCAACATTTCGTAAAAAGTCGCGCCGAGCGAATACACGTCGCTGCGCGGGCTAATCAGTTCGACTTTGCCGGTCGCCTGTTCGGGCGGAATGTAGGGGATAGTCCCCATAATCGCGCCGCTGTGGGTCATTCGCTCCGACTCGTGTTCGGCGTCCAAATTCACCGCCAAGCCGAAGTCGGTGACGAGCGGGCGCAGGTCGCGGGCAATCATCACGTTCGCGGGTTTGAGGTCGCGATGGACGATGCCGCGCGTGTGCGCGTAGTGAATGGCGCGGGCGATGGTCTCGATAATTTCACAGGCGCGATACGGCGAGAGCGGCTCGCGTTCCATCAGCCGGTCGAGCGACGCGCCGTCGATAAAGTCCATCGTGAAATAATAGAGTCCGTGTTCGATGCTGAACTCGTGCATATGGACGATGTTCGGATGGGTCAGCGAGGCGACGGCTTTGGCTTCGCGCATAAACCGCGCGACATCCTCCGTGCTGGCACTGGCGCCGGAGCGCAGGACTTTTAGCGCGACGACGCGGTTTAGAAAACGGTGCCGCGCGCGATAGACCACGCCAATCCCGCCGCGCGCGATTTCCGCGATGATTTCGTAGTCGCCGAAACGTTGCGGCGTGCGGCGGTCGAAAGAAAAGTCGAGCGGCGTCGCCAAAGACGCGTCCGCCGCCGCGTCGTCCATTAAGGAAGCGTCGATGGACGCGGCGGGGGCGATGTCGGCGAGAAACGGATTGATGACGATGGTTTCGGAGGCGATGAAACTGTCGGCGGCGGCGCCCGTTGCGTTGAAACCGTGTCCGCACTGCGGGCAAAAAACGCGCACGCCCAGTCCGGCGGCGGCGAACTGATAATGGCATTCGGGACAGGTCTGCGCGGGCGCGTTGGGCATAAATTTTTTCCGCAAGCGGGACCTACCAATGTTAGCCCGCCGTCAACTATTAGCAAAGAGCGTAACGGCGCGGACGGAATTTTGCCGATAAATAAAAAAGAGCAATTAACAATTAAAAATTAACCATTAACAATTGAGAAGTAATTATCAAAACGGCGCGAAGCGATTTTGACCGTCAACCTCCACCGTTGTCAATTGTTAATTGTCAATTGTTAATTGTTAATTGTTAATTTTCCCCCATACAGGACAAACCACGATGATGCCGTCTGCAAACGATTTGGAAGAAAAACGCTCGGTTTTGGCGGGCTTGGAAGACGCGCGCCGCGAACCCTCGGCGCCGTCGGCGCGCTGGACGAAAGACGGATTGGGGCGCGAGGTCGAGCGGTTGAACCGCGAGTTGCGCACGGCCCTTGCCACCAACGCGATTTTAGAGGAAAGCCAGCGTAAACTTGAAGCGAAAACCGTGTTGGCGTTGCGCGAAGCCAAAGAAGCGCAACGCGAATTGCGCCAACGTTTGCTCAACCGCTCGCCGCAGGACGAGACCGCGCGATATAAAATGCTGGTCGAATTGCAAGCCCGCAAAGACGAAAACGCGCTCCTGACGCAGGCGCTCGTCGATAGCGAAAACGAAATCGTGCGCTTGGTCGGCGACGTGAAAGCGATGATGGGAAAATTTTTGTAAGAGCGTTGTGAGAGCAATAGACCTGTTCGACAACCAATTCGCGGCAAATTTTCGGCTAATTTTCCGTCCCGCCGCGTCAAAATTCCTTGCAATACTCTCGGTATTGCTTCGTCATTTTTCCTTGCGGAACGAAAAATTAGACACGAACATTTGCTCACTCGTAGGTTTAGAACAGGTCTAATTAAAAATTACAAATGGTGGAGTTTAATTTTCAAATTCGCTTCGCGTAATTTTGGCGCGCGTAACCTGAATTTTTAATCACTTAATCGAGCGCCAAATTTCATCACTCTCAACTCTCAACTCTAAATTCTCCGATGAAGCGCATCCTGCAAATCCTTCCCGATTTCGGTCTCTCCGGCGCGGCGTTCGCCACGCTGAATCTGTTGCCGGATTTAGTCGCCGCCGGTTGTGAAATAATGGTCGTCGCGCCGCGCGGCGGCGAGCGGGTCGGAATGTTCCGCAAAATCGACGCGCGCAAAATTTCCGAATACGTCTTGCCCGGACTCGGCGGCTGGTTCGACTGGCGCGGGCGTAAACTGACGCGCGCATTTAAGCCGGAAATCGTCAACACGACCTGCGTCGAAGTCGCGGCGCTCGGCGTCCCCGTCGCGAAACGTTGCGGCGCGCCGCTGGCGCTGACGGTCAACCGCACCGACGGCGAAAAATATCTGCATAAACTGCCGTTGAATCAGGTCAACTGGGGCGTCGTCGCCTTGTCGGACGCGATTCGCACGCCGCTGATCTTGCATTTGCGTCTGCCGGAAGAGCGCGTTTTTATCGTGCCGAACGGCTTGGACTTGCGGCAATTTCCGGCGTCCCCGGCGCGCCCGCTGGTCAACGCGGACCAAAAAACGCGGACGTTGGTCGTCGGCACTTACGGCACGTTAGCCGAAAACAAAGGACAACGCGATTTTCTCAAAGCGGCGGCGTTAGTGATTGCGCAGGGCTTTGACGTCGAATTTTTGATTATGGGCGAGGGCGCGGACAAACAGTATTTGCGCGACGAAGCCGGCGGACTCGGCATCGACAACCGACTGACTTTTTCGTTCAGCACGATGGGCGGCTCGCACAATTTGATGAACATCGACGTTTTTGTGGAGCCGACGCATCGCGAGGGTTTCGGCTTGTCGGTGTTGCAGGCGATGGCGAGCGGCGTGCCGGTGGTGGCGAGCGGCGTGGGCGGCATTTTCGATTTGGTCAAAGACGGCGAAACCGGTTTGTTGGTGAAAAGTCAGGACGCGAAAGCGATGAGCGAGGCGATTAGCGACCTGCTGAGAAATCCGCTGAAACGGGCGACGCTGGCGTATAACGCGCGCTCGCGCGTCGAAAAAGAATTTTCCTCGCGCGTCGTCGCGGCGAAGTTGTTGGAGTGTTTCGGCAAAATCGCGAACGGAAAATACCGGTAGGGTAATTAAAAATTAAGAATTAAGAAAGAATGGCGGATTGGGCTTAAAAATTTCACGAAGCGAATTTAATGCATAAAACTCCATCATTTTTGATTTGTAATTTTTAATTCGTATTTAGCGGGTCAACTCCAACCAATAAAAAACGCGCCGGGGGACATCGGCGCGGATTTGTTTTGCGGCGTCGCAAAAAATTATTTCTTTTTGCAACCGCAGGAGGTCGTGCATTTTTTCGCCGGCGCTTTGGACGCGGCGACTTTTTCCACTTTCTTTTCGACTTTCTTGACCGGCGTTTTGGCGGTCGCTTTTTTCGCGGGGGCTTTTGCCGCCGCTACTTTTTTCGCGGGCGCTTTCGTCGCCGCTGTTTTTTTCGCGGGGGCTTTTGCCGCCGGCGCTTTTTTGGTGGTAGCCATAGATAATACCCTCTTTCCTGAAAGATAACTCGGTTAAAAAACGAACGGTAATGTCCCCGCAAAACGGGCGCGAAGTGTAAGATTGCCTCGCGCCGATTCAACCGTTACCGAATAAAAAAACTTGATTTTTTTCGCGCAATTTTGACGAAAAAAAACGCGGGCAGTGAGCAACGAAAAGTTGAAAGTTTAGAGTTGAAGGTTGAAATAACCGCGACCACAACTTTCAACTTTTAACTTTTAACTGCTCACTGCTCACTCGGAGACACTCCGCAATGCCCGTTCCGCCGCGCCCTCGTTCCGATGCCGCCGTCGCGTTCGGCGCCGCGCTCGCGGCGACGACCGTTTTATTGTTGCTCGCCGGTCATTGGGTGATGTGGGACGTGGATAATTTTCGCGTGCAGGTCGAGCGGCTTTTCGCCGTCGATTTGACGCCGCTTCCGCCCGCGTTGACCGCTCCCCCGTTGCCGGAGTTGACCGCGCCAGCGTTGTCGGAAAATTTTTATCAGGGTAAATCTCACGCGGCGGAAAATTTGCCGTTGCTTCCCGCCGCGCATTTGCCGGAATTGCCGCCGGTCGCCGCGCCCGCGGCGTTAGCCGTGCCGCCGCTACCGGCGTTAAACCTGCCGCCGACGGCGGCGGGAAAAAATTGGTTGCCCGCACCGGTCGTTGCGTTGCCGGAATTGCGCCGTCCGGCAACCGCCGCGTCTTCATACCTTGCGCCGGTGGAAAAACAGTTGGCGCTGTCCGGGCGGAATGAAAATCCGCCGCCGCCGTTGCGTTGGGCGGCGCCGGTTTTCGCGCCGCCGCCGTTGTCGCCGGAAAATTTTCAGTTTGATTTTAAGCCCGATTTTCCGCCCGCCGCGCCGATGCCGCCGATGCCGCCGTTGCCGCCGCCCGCGTCCGAGCGCCGGTCGCTCGAAAACGATTTGACGGCGCAACTTTTTTACGCGCCGCCGACCGCCGCCGACCCGTCGCCGTATTTTCAATTGTCGCTGACGGTGCGTGCGGACAGCGCGTTGCCGGCGTTAGCCAAAGACGTGTTGTTTTTGTTGGACGTGAGCCAAAGCATTTCGTCGGATGCGATTCGCGCGATGCGCGAGGCGATTGGCGATTATCTGCAAACTTTACCGGCGGGCGACCGCTGGAACGTCGTCAAATTCAGCGAGCGCGTGCATCAATTCAGTCCCGATTTTTTACCCGCCGGAGAAATACCGGCGAGTTTGTCAAAATTTTTCTCGCGTCCGAACGGCGAATATATGACGGATTTATTCCGCGTTACGCAGATGATTTTGGCGCGGCAGAGCGACGACGGACGCCCGTGCAACGTGTTTTTAATCACGGACGGCTTCGCCAATTACGGGGTGAAGGAAGTCCGGCAAATAGTCAAGGATTTTAGCCGCGCACAACGCGACCATTTTTCGATTTTTACGTTTATGGTCGGCGACAAGGGCAGGGCGGATTTGTTGGAATTGTTGGCGTATCGGTCGCGCGGGTTTTTCCGACGGCAAACTTCGCCGGCGACGGCGGCGGCGGAAATGCGGGATTTTTTTCGCGCTTACGAAGCGCCGGTGTTGTTCGCCTGCGCGGCGAATTGCACCGGCGCCGCCGCGGTTTTTCCGCGGGTGTTGCCGAATTTGTATCGGGGACAACCGCTTATATTGCGCGGGCGCGGGGCGTTGAGCGAGCGCGCCGTTATCCGTGTGGCGGGATTGAACGCCGCGCCGCGCGAATTTTATTTTCGTCCGGCGGCGAGCGCGGTTAATCCCGCCGACAGCGACTTGCGGGCGGCGTGGGCTTACGGCTACGCGCTGGAAATTTTACAAACCGTCATCGACGCGCCGGACAAAAACGCCCGCACCGCCGCGCTGACGCGCCTCGCGGAAGTCGCCCGCGCCTACGGCTTGACCGCGCTGACGACTATGGCGCGACTGATTGGCGATTAGCAGGGGGCGCCGCCGTTATAGTAGTTTGATTTCAAAATGAACCACAACATACCGTAATTAAAAATTATAAATTAGAAATTAAAAATATCGGAAGTCGCGTCTCTCCACTAAAATTGCGGAGCGAAGCGACAACCACAATTTTTAATTGGTAATTTTTAATTTTTAATTTGAGTAAAATTTAGTTCAATTTTTAAGTTAAACTCTAAACTCTAAACTCTATTCGCCGAGCGTCTGCACGATGATTTGGTCGTTGGTATAGACGCAGATTTCGCCGGCGATTTTCAGGGATTCGCGGACGATTTGTTCGGCGTCCAATGCGGTGTGGCGCATCAGCGCCCGCGCCGCCGCCGTCGCGAATTGCCCGCCGGAGCCGATGGCCAGAATGTCGTCGTCGGACTCAATCACGTCGCCGCTACCGCCGAGAATCAGCGAATAGTCGCGGTCAACCACAATCATCATACTTTCGAGGTGGCGCAGGACGCGGTCGGTGCGCCACAATTTCGCCATTTCAATCGCGGCGCGGCGAACGTTGTTCGGGTATTCGCCGAGTTTTTCCTCGAACCGTTCGAGCAACGTGAAGGCGTCCGCCGTCGCGCCGGCAAAGCCGACCAGCACTTTGCCGTTCATCAACTCGCGAATTTTCCGCGCCGAACTTTTCAACACCGTGTCGCCGAGCGACACTTGCCCGTCGCCGCCAATCGCGACTTTTCCGCCGCGTCGCGCCGAAATAATCGTCGTGCTCCGAATTTTTTTCATTTTTTACTCCCGAGAGGTTGACGCCTACGGTAAATAATCGTTAAAAATTAACAATTAAAATTTGCGGCGCTAACGGTTAAAATCGTCTGTTTCTCAATTCTATGCTTGGCGCAAAAATTATGAACGTGGAAATTTTACCGGTGGCGGCGGCGTTAGCGCTGGGCGAGGCGCGGTGCGCCGCCGGCGTGGCGCAAACCGAAATTTATTTTTGGCAAGCCGACGCCGCGGCGGTGGCGGTCGGGCTGGCGCAAAACGCCGCGCGGGAAGTCGTCGGCGAAAATTTGCGCGCCGACGGCGTTCGGCTTTATCGTCGGCAATCCGGCGGCGGCGCGGTGCTGTTGGGCGCCGGCATTTTATGTTTTGAAATTTTAACGCCCGTCGTCGCCGGCGGCAACGCGCCGGGGATTAGCGAAAGTTTTCAGACGCTTCTCGCGCCGGTCGGCGCGGCGGCGGCAAAAATTTGCGGGCAAAAAGTTATGATGAGCGGCGTGTCGGATTTGACGCTACCGGACGGCGGCGCGGGGAAAAAATTTTGCGGCACGGCGCAACTGCGCAAACGGTCGGCGATTTTAGTGCACGGCGCGCTCTTGGCGGCGGCGGATTTAGCGTTACTGTCGCGCTATTTGCGGTATCCGTCGGTTGCGCCGGACTATCGCGCCGGACGCGCGCACGGCGATTTTTGCGTGACGCTCTCGACGGTCGCCGGACGGCAATTGCCGGTCGGCGAAGTCGCCGCGGCGCTCGCCGCGGAAGCGCGGCAATTAAATTGGCGCGTCGCGCCGCCGAGGTCGTCGCCGCCGTTGTTGGCCGCCGCCGAAAAATTGCGCCAAGAAAAATACGACAACGAAAATTGGAATTGGCGGCGGGAGCGGGCAATGCCGTTGCAATGAAGAAATTGAAAAATCTCCGACGGTCGCGCTTTGCGTGTCGCAAAAGTCAAACTCCGCGTTCTTAACTTTCCGCGCTAAAATTTCATTCGGCAAAAAGTTGAAAATTTCGTTAGATTTCGGCGACTTTTTCATACACTTGCCCTTGTTTTTTCTTGCGCGCGATAAACGGATTTTCGCGTCCGCCGCGCGTTCACCGGAAAAGGATGGGGACTATTTATGTTTGCCAAGCAAACTTTGCTCCGCAATTTGCGTTTGGGCTCGCTCTTTGCCGCGGTCGCCGACGATTGCGACGCGGCGGAACTTTACGCTTACAGTCAGGTTGACGACGCGATGCCGATAAGCGGGCGCGCCGCCGCCGCGCGACGGTTGCGCTCTTCGCTCGCGTCGATGTCGCCCGCGACGTTGCGCTCGATGCTCGCCGCGCAAAATCTGCCCACGCCGACCGGCAAGGTCTGGCTTTTCCGCGCCAACGAGACCGCCGACCGGCAACGGTTTCAGCGCGACGCCGCCAATCTGGTCTATCTGCGCCATCCGCGCCTCAACTTGCTTTTTGCCGCGCCGGAGCGCGACGCCCCCCCGTTTGTCGTGCTGGCGCCGCTCGAAGATTTCGCGCCCGCCGACGCCACCGCGTTGCCCTTACCGCAAAAACTCGTCGGTCTGCGCCGCACGCTTGACGCGGTTTCATACCTGCACGCGCGCGAATTTTATCACGGCGATTTGCGTCCCGAAAATATCTGGCTTGCCGCCAACGACGCGCGGTTGTTGCTCACCGGCGTCGCGCCGTTAGTCGATGACGAAGCGGCGTTTTCGCCCGCGCGGTTTGGTTATGTCGCACCGGAAATTTTGCGCGGTGGCGAGCCGACGGTCGCGGGCGATATTTACGCGCTCGGCGCGATTTTGTATTTCCTCGCCGTCGGCGAACATCCGTTTGCGGGCGCCGCCGACCGGTCGGAGTTTTCGGCGTTGTTAAACGGCGGCGTCGCGTTGCCGCCGACCGTGCCGCCGCGTCTTGCCAATATCGTCGTCGGCGCGATGGCAACGCGCTACGCCGCGGTGAGCGAACTTGCCGCCGACCTCGATAAATTTCTCGCCGAAGAAAGCGTCGCCGCCGAAGTCGAATGCAGTTGGCATCACGACGAAACACGGAATAGCGGCAATCTTTTCCCGTCCGCGCCGTCCGCGCCGTCCGCGCCGCTCGCGCCGCTTGACGACCTCTCGCCGGTCGAAGACGCCGCGCCCGCGCGGGAAAGAAATCTTTGGCGCTACGCGGGCGTCGCCGCCGTTTTATTTTTCGCCTTTATCATCGGCGGCTTGGCGTTTTCGCCGCAAAAACCGGCGGAAAAAATCGCGTTAAGCATCGCCGACGATTGGGCAAGCCCGCAAGCCAACGAAGTGAGCATTGACATTCCGCCGGCGTCCGCGCGTCCGGTGATGGCGCTACGCGACGAGTCGCTACGCAACGAGTCGCTACGCAACGAGTTGCTACGCGACGAGTCGCCGAAAGGCGAAATACTGTTGGCGGAAAATCGAAGCGCGGGGGGCGCGGGAGAATTTGATTTATTGTCCGACCTGCCGGCGATTCCCGAAGCGGTTTCGACCGCGAAGGTGAGTGTGTCCACGACGGACGCGGCGCCGGACTTGGAGTTGGACGACGGTCCGGCGACCGGCGCACCCACCGCTTCGGCGAACGCGACGCCGGACTTTGAGTTGGACGAAGGGTTGCCCGCGATTCCGGCGGCGGCAACGATGCCGGCGACGGATATTTTATCCGCGCCAATTCCGGCAACGGTTGCGGCGTCTCTGCCGACGGCACCGGCGGCAACGGTTCCGGCGGCGACGGCGCCGGCGGAAAGCGTCGCGTCCAATTTAATTGCCGAGGGCAATGCGTTGATGCGGGAGCGGGATTACGCCGGAGCGCTCGCGAAATTTAACGAAGCGGGAAGCGACGCGCCGGAAATCGCCGGACTAAAACAAGCCGCGCAAAACGGTCTCGCCAAACAAGAGCGCAAAGCCGCGTTACTAAAACAGGCGGGCGAATTGCTCGCCGATAAAAAATACACCGACGCGGAAACGGCGTTGCTCGCGGGAATGGACGCCGACGACGCCGACGTGCAAAAAGTTCTCGCCGAGGCGCGCGCCGGCAAATTCACCGCCGCGCTACAAGAAGCCGAGCAACATCTCGCCGCGCAAAAATACGAAGACGCGGAATTGGCGTGCGCGTGGGCGCTCAGCGTCGAGGGCTACGGCGACAATCCGCAGGCGTTGCGCTTGCGCGAACAAGTGCGGACGGCGGCAAGTCAAAACCCCAATCCCGACGCCGACCGTGCCGGCAGTTTCAACGCGGCGCTCGCCGAGGCGCAAAAACTGCTCGTGCAAAAGGATTATCTCGCCGCCATCGAGGTTTTCAATTTGGCGCTGGCGGTGCCGGGTTACGAAAAAAACGAAGTCGCGCTTCGCGGAAAGCGGTTGGCGGAGGCGGCGGCGCGAGAAGATGGAAAAGGGAAAAAGGGGAAAGAAGACGAGGGCGAGGCGGTCGCGCAATTTGCGGAGTTAATGCGGCGCGGTAACGAATTGTTGCTTGCCGGTTGCTGGTCGGACAGCGAGCGCGTTTTCGCGCGGGCGTTGACGATTCCGGGTTACGCGGGCGACGAAACGGCGTTAGCCGGACGGCAAAAAGCGATTGCCGGTCAGAGCGACGCCAATCGCCGCGAGCCGGTTTACGCCGACTTGATGGCGGTGTTGCGCGACTGGCGCAATCGGGACTACGCGGCGGCGGCGGAAAAATTAACCGCGCTCGCCGCGCAAGTCGCGCCGGACGAGCGTCCGTTAATCGCCGTGTTGCAAGTCGTCGCCACCGGCGCCGGCGGGGAGCGTGCGGCGGATTTAGCCGACCAGATGACATTGGCGCGGGAGCAAATCACGCAGGAAAAATATGCGGACGCCGCCGCGACTTTCGCCTCCGGCGCGACGGGCGCCGCGCAACCGGCGGCGTGGCGGTGGGCGAGCGGCGTGTTGTTCGCGCTTGCCGCCGACCCGAAAAACGCCGAGACGCAATTTAACGAAGCCCTCGCCGCCGACGCGAATTTTGCGCCCGCGTTTTTGGCGCAGGCGTTGCTCGCGTTGGACGCCCGCGCTTACGACGCGGCGTTGGACTGGATTGAAAAATATAAAAATTCCGCGCCGGCGAGTGCGTCGCCGGCGAGCGCGTCCGCCGCCGTCGTGCAGGGCTACATTTATTATGACGGCGGTTTGGGGCTGACCGAAAAGCGGCGCAAATTACGCGGGCAGGTGAGCAACGAGCGCTCCGCCGCCGCGTTCGCCGCCGCCGCGCAACTCGGCGACGCGCTCGCGAAAAACAATTTGGGCGTGTGTTATCTCACCGGTCGCGGCGTCAAACGCGACTACGAACAGGCGCGCGCCTTGTTGACCGGCGCCGGCGATTTGCCGGTCGCGCTGTTCAACAACGGGCTGATGTATTTTCGCGGCGCCGGCGTCAATCGCGATTACGCGCTCGCCGCGAATTATTTCACCCAAGCCGCCGAGCGCGGGGACGTTCGCGCCGCGGCGCGTCTCGCCGATATGTATCAGCGCGGGCGCGGCGTGCCGAAAGACCCGAATCAAGCCGCGCGTTATTTGGAACAAGCCGGCGGACAGGAAGACCAAAACGAAGAGTTCGCGCTGGCGTTGCCGACTTTTACGGCGCTCGTGCCGGAGATTCTGCGTCTGCCGTTGCCGCAACCGACCGCGCCGGCGGCGCCGGATTTTTCCGCGCCTTATCGCTATCTGATTAACTTGGCGGAGCGGCAGGAGCGCGCCGGCGAACTTATTGCCGCCTCGCGTCATTACGCGTTGGCGTTGCAATTGCCCGGTTATTTGGACGACCCGACCGCCAATCGCGGCGTAACCGCCACGACCGGCAAAGTGCAAAATCTGCTTCTTGCCGCGGACGCGCCGGTGGCGTCGCCGAAAAGTCCCGCCGCCGGATTGGAAAAAGTCAATCCGGCGCTCGCCGAGTCGCTGGGCACGGACTCGTCCGCGGACGAGTTGCCGGCATCGCCCGCCGCGCGTCCGGCGGCATCGGCGAGTTCGCGTCCGGCGGCGCCAAAACCGCCGGTTGCGACCACGCCGGAGCGTCGGCGTTTTTATCAGGCGGCGCTCGACGAAGGGCGGAAAAATCTCACCTTGCAAAATTGGGGCTACGCGGAACAGGCGTTTCAGTTGGCGTTGGTCATTCCGGGCATCGCCGACGACGCGCAAGCCGTGGACGGCTTAAACCGCGCGCTCGAAGCCAAACGCAAACTCGGCGACGCGGTCAAGTTCACCGATTTTGAAGCCGTGTTAAGCAACGCCACCTCGCAATTGCGCGACCGGCAATGGGTCGCCGGCGCGTATCTTTATCGCTACGCGCTGACGCTCGACGGCGCGGCGAACGAAGCGTTGCCGCAACTCGGCGGGAAAATCGCGCAATACGAACACGACCGGCAACAACAACACGAAACCGACGAAAAAATCGGCGCCGGCTCGGAGCGCGATATGGCGACTTACAATTTGGCGATGACGCAAGCCAAGCAATTTATGGACGACGGCAAATTCGACGCGGCGGTGCAATTGCTGAACAATGTTTTGCAGTGGAAGGATTTTGCGGACGACGCGGCGGCGACGGCGCTGTTGAAAATGGCGACCGACCGTTTGACCGAAAGTCAAAACTCGCCGGAAAATTTAGCGCAACAGCGCGAGAAAAATCGCGAACTCTACGACAAATTGATTTTCAGCGGCAAGGTTTATCTAAAAGAAAAATCGTGGGTTGACGCGACGCGGACGTTTGAACTGGCGCGAAAATTAAAGGGCTACGAAAACGACGCGACGGCGAGACGCGGCTTGGCGGCGGCGAACAATCAACAACCGGAAATTCGCGCCGACGCGACGCCGCAACAACGCGCCGAGTTCAACGAATTGTTGAACGAAACGCGCGACGCGCTCCGCTCCGGCAATTTCATCCGCGGCGAAACGCTGGCGCGCGCGGCGTTGCGCCTGTCCGGTTTTGAGGACGACGAGCAGGCGTTGAAGTTGTTGGAGTCGGCGTGCAAGGCGCAGGGCAAAGAATTTAACCGCGACGGCGAAAAAATGGATTTGCAGGGGGTCGCGATTTCCGAATACGACCGGCAACAGGCGACGCTGACGGCGGAGTATCAGGCGATGCTCGGCGAGGGACGGCGGTCGCTGGCGATGAAACAATACGAAGTCGCCGAGGCGATTTTCCGCGAGATTCTGAATTTGCGCGGCTACGCCAACGACGCGGAAACGTTGGCGTTGCTCGACCGCGTGGCGCGCGAAAAACCGCGCGACGACGCGCCGCCGCTGTTGCCGCCCTCGCCGCAGGAAAACGAGGCGCTCGAAGGCGAGAGCAACGCCGAGCAGGCGGCGCTCCTCGTCAACGAAGGGCGGCGGGCGCTCTTGGCGAAAAATTTCGCGGCGGCGGAACAACTGTTCGGCAACGCGCTGGACTTAAACCCGCAGTCGGCGGAAGCGTTGTATTGGCGCGGCAAAACGCGGATGACGCAAAACAAATGGGAATTGGCGTTGGTCGATTTGAAGCGGGCGGTCGAAACGGACGGCTTGCCGCCGACGGCGCGCGCCGAAGCGCTCAACAATCTCGCGAACCTTTACAACCATAATAAGGACTACGCGCCGGCGTTTCAGTATTACCAACAGGCGGCGGAGGCGGGTAACGCGGCGGCGATGAACAGTTTGGGCGTGGCGTTTTTCACCGGTCGCGGCGTGGCGGCGGACAAAGAGAAGGCGATGGAGTGGTATCGCCAATCGGCGGAGGCGGGCGACGGCAACGCGATGTTGAATTTAGGTTTGAGTTACGACAACGGCTGGACGGGCGAGCCGGACTACGCGCAAGCCCGCGCGTGGTATGAAAAAGCCGCCGTGAAAAAAATCCCGCGCGCCGTCGCGCGGCTGGCGCGCATTTACGCCGAAGGACTCGGCGTGGAAAAAGACGCGGAAAAAGCGGCGGCGTATCGCGCGCAAGCGCAGGCGTTAGGGTATGAGGCGGAGAAGTAGCGGGGGCTTACTGTCCACTATTAAATGGAGCGCGACGATGAAAACACTTTTGGCGAGCGGTTTATTGTTGGCGGCGATGGCGACGGGGAGCGCCGCCGAGATGGTGTATGCCTACAAAGTCGGGGCGATGGAGGTCTTTACTTTGGTCGAAACGCGAAGCACCGGCGGGACGGGAATTTTGGTCGATGGCAAAGGCACGCGCGACGCGATTAAACGTTATCTGCCGGACGGAAAATTCCCGATGGAAATCAACGCCTTTCTCGTGAAAAACGGCGAGAAAAATATCCTGATTGATACCGGTTTCGGCGGCGCGATTATCGACGGAATGCGCGGCGTCGGTGTGGAGCCGGAGCAGGTCAACACCGTGTTAATCACCCACACGCACGGCGACCACATCGGCGGCTTGTCAACGGGCGGCGCCGCGCGTTTCCCGAACGCGGAATTATTTTTATCGCAACCGGAGCAGGTTTGGGGGAGCGGCAATGCCGCCACCGTCGCCGCGCTCGCGCCCTACGCCGGGCGTTTACGGACATTCAAGCCGGCGGCGTATGACGGCGACGCGGTGGCGGTGGCGGACGGCATTACCGCGATTGCGGCGTTCGGTCATACGCCCGGACACACGGTTTATTTGTTGGCGTCGAACGGGGAAAAATTATTGATTGGGGGGGATTTGTTCCACGTGCCGGCAATTCAATTTCCGGTGCCGGAGGTCTCGGTTATTTACGACTCCGACCCCGTCGCCGCCGCCGCGACCCGCCGACAGATTTTAGAATACGTCGCGCGGGAAAAAATCCCCGTCGCCGGAATGCACTTGCACTACCCCGCTATCGGCACCGTAGAAAAAAATGGCGACGGCTTTCGTTGGCAAGCGAAATAATTAAATGCAACTTACTCATACCGATATACTCGTTACGAATTGGTTTGCGGATTTGTTTTACCGAAACGCGAACGGTTATGTATTTACGCCAATGACTTTTCCGCAAACCAATTCGTAATGATTATAATTTGTCCCACGAAAAAAAATCCGCGCACGAAGGCGCGGATTTTTTCATTAACGCTCGTTAAAAACGCTCGCCGCGCCGCGGTTATCGGGGGTCAATTCGTCAACATCGCGACGCTCGCCGCCGACGGCACGCGAATTTCCTGCCCGACTTTCAGCACCGGATTGCCTTTCGCGTCGGCGTGCAGGCGATTGTAACGGGCGACTTGCGCGACCAATTTCGGATTGTTGCGCCCGCACACCCGCCAGAGGACTTGGCTTAAGCCCTCGCCCCGCCGCACGATTACCGTTTTCATTTCCACCATGCCGACGCTCGCCGTCAGCGCGTCGTCCGCGTCCGCGGCGACGAGCGCCGGTTCCGCCCGCGTCGTTAACACCGACTGCCGGCGCGAAGAGTCGAGCCATTCGTCGATGCCGCTAATGCCGTTGTAATGCTCACTGTTCGCCACCGGCGTTTCCGCGGGCGCTTCGTGTTTTTGCGCCGCTTCCTGCCAGCGCGTCAGCGCCACTTCCCGCGCCGCCCCGATTTCTTTCAGTTGCGCGATTTCTTCGCGGCTCGACCGCAATTCCGTCTGCAAATTCGTGGCGCGCTGACGCCACGTTTGCCGTTCGGCGCCGGTCTGCTCCAACGCCGCCTGCCAATGATTTCTTTCGTCGCGCAACGCGAGCAACTGTTGATTTTCGGCGGCGAGGCGCTCTTCGACGACTTCGATTTTTTCGGCGTAAGCGTTTTTCAACTCGCGCTCTTTCGTCTCCCACGCGCTCATGGCGAAAAACGGCGTAATCGCCACCGCCACGCACGCCGCCGCCGCCGCGACAATCGCGTAAGACGAACGGCGACTCTTGACCGAAATCGCGCGCCCGTATTCCTCCGCCCGCGAAAATTCGTCGCCGACGAGCGTTACCAAATCCTCTTTGTCCTTCTGCAAATTCGGCACCGTTTCGTTGGTCAGCACGTTGTATTCGCGCTCCAATTCTTCGTAGCGTTCGTTCATCACTTCCATCGCCAGATTGACGGTTTCCAACTTCATATTCATCGCCGAATTTTCCGCTTCCGTTTGCGCGAGCCGCGCCGCCGTCGCTTCAAATTCGGCGCTCAATCCCGCCAACTGGTCAACGTATTGCGATTCCATTTTCCACGTTGACGCCGCCGCCTGCCGCGTCAACAGCGTGTTTTCGTGTTGCAAATCGGCGTTGATGGCCGCCGCGTCGTTCAGCGCTTCCGTCGCCGCCGCCGCCTGCCGTGCCCACACCGCGTTTTCCCGTTGCAAATCGGCGTTAAGCGCCGCCACCGCCGCCGCGTCGTCCAACGCTTCGTCAGCCGTCTGCCGCCAGCGCCGCGTCTCGCCCGCCTGTTCGATAAACGCGCGGTCGTTCGCCAGCACACTCCGCCGCAACGCCGCGACTTCGCGTTCAAGTTGCGCGGTCGTGTAGCGCAAGTTGTCGTTCGCCGTCTTGCCGGCGGCGAGGGCTTGCGTTTCGGCTTCGATTTGCGTTTCGGCGATTTGCGTCGCGCATTGCTGTGCCTCTAACCGCATTTGCAACGTCGCAATTTCCCGCTCCCGCTCGTCGTAACGCGCTTGCGCCGCCGCGATTTGCGCGCGCAACGCCGCGAGTTCGGCAAGTTCGTTTTCATTCGCCGCTTTGATGACGTCGTAACGATTGCCCATTGCCGCCAGCGCCGCCGTTTGGCTGAGCGCCGTCGCCGCTTGCATTTGCGCGATTTGCGCGTCGCGCGCGCCGACGGTTTCCCGCGCGGCTTGCAATTCGAGCGTCAACATCAAATAACCGTCCGCCGCCTCTTGCCAATCGCGTTGCCAACGGGCGTTTTCCAAGCGCAATTCTTCGGTTTCGTCCGCCGCGAGCGGCAACACGTCCGCCGCCGGACGCGCGAGGTCGTCAAAGTCCTCGACCGCGCCGCGCCAGTCGTCGTTTTTTTGCGCCGCCAACTCGGCGGCAAAATCAATCCTTAACGCCTCAGATTCCACGTCGAGCACGCGCAAACTTTCCAACCGTTTTCTCGTTTCGTCTTGGCTAATCGCATACGGCGGATTGAGCGGGCGCGCGCGGTCATTTTTACTCCGCCGCTTTTTCGGTAGCGGGATGGCGACCGGCGTGATAATTGCCAATTGCGGCACCGGCACGCCGCTGGCGACGTATGGCGCCGCCAATTGCTCCGCCAAAGTCGTCGGAACGAGTTTAGCCGAGACGGATTCCGTCGAGACGGCTTCTACCGAGACGGCTTCTATCGGCGCGGTTTGCTTGGCGATTGCGACCGGAATTGCCGCAACGGGCGCGTCGTCGAAAAAGCCGGACGCCAAATCAACCCGTTCTTCGATAGTAAAAATTATGTCCGCTAACGGCGTCGGCGCGGGCGCAACCGGCGTCGCGGTGCTTGACGGCGTAACCGTCAAAGCGATTTCCGCGGTGATTTCGGGGATACTCTCGGGAATAATTTCGGACGCGGCGCGCGCGGTTTCGACTACGGCTTCGGCGGCGGCAACGTCCGTAGAAACGTCCGCGGCATCGTCGCGAAAACCGCTTTCATCGCCCGCGGCAAATCCGGCGTAGAGGTCGTCGGAATTTTCCGATTCGACAGATTCGGGTTCGACGGCGGCGGCAAGCGACTCCGCCAATTCCGCGTCGAGCGGCGGGAAATCGTCAATCTGTTCGACCGTGGCGACCGGCGTGTCCTCGACAGAAGCGTCTTCGACACAAGCGTCTTCGACACAAGTGTCTTCGACACAAGTGTCCTCGACAGGAGTTTCCGCGACCGGCAGGTCCGCCGCCGCAACGCCCACCGCGTCCGCGATTTCTTCCGCAATCGCTTCGACGGTGGCGGCGTCCGCAATTTCCGCATCGTCGTCCGCGTCGTCCGTGGCGACGGCGGTAACGCTCGCCGGTTCGCCGATACTCTCGCTTGCCAATGAGCCGGTCGGCTCGGCGACGACGAAGACCTCGTCGCCGGCAAACGCCGCCGCAAAATTGTCCGCCGGATTGGCGGCTAACCGCACGAGAATCTCGTCGCGCAGAATGACGGATTTCCCCGCCGCCGCCGTCCGAATTTTGTCGTCGCTGTAACCTTTCCGCCGGCACTTGGCGATAAAATGGCGAGCCGCATTCATCGATGTCCCTCCTGTCAAGATAAGAGGACGGCACAGCCGCCCGACAGTTTATCGGACGTTGACGGAAATTTTCTTTAACGATTGTGGTTGAGGGATTCAGTTGGACATGCCGTCGGTCGGGCAGAAGTCGTCCGTGAGGAGAGGCGCGGCGGCGAGGTCTAACGGTTGCGCCGGAGAATTGCGGACGGCGTAGCCGACCGGCTGTTTAATGAGCGTCCCGCCCCACCGCGCGAAACGCGCCTGCAATTCGCGCGACGACAGACGGTCGCCGGCGTGATTGGAACCGACCAGCAACATATTGCTCGCGCCGGATAATTGGCGCGGGAAAATATACACGTGCCGGAAAACCGCGCCCGCCGTTTTGACGACGGCGCGAAGCAAACGCCCCGCGTCGCCGAAATCGCTGATGATGTTCGCCACCACCACGCCGTCGTCCGTCAATTTGCGCGCCGCCAACGCGAAAAATTCCCGCGAGATTAAATGTTTCGGAATTCGCCCGCCCGCCGTGTAAGCGTCCAACACGATGTAATCCCAGTTTTTATCCGGCGCCCCGCGCAGAAAATTTCGCCCGTCCGACACGTAACTGCGAATCACGCTCTCGGCGCGGTCGGGGTAGGGATAACCGAAAAATTTTCCCGCGAGCGCCAACACCACCGGGTCAATATCCGCCACGTCGATGCGCGACACGGCGGGATAAACGTCGCGAAACATCAACGCGCCCACGCCGCCGCCGCAACCGATAATCGCGACTTTTTCCGGCGCGGCGCCGGTGACGAGCGCGCCCAAAAACAGCAATTGCACATAACCGCAAGCCGTCGTCGCCGTCGGCTCGCCGCCGTCCAACAAACAGCCGCTTTCGAGTTGGTTGTTGAACACCATATAACGCGCGCCGCCGGCGGTGAACGCGCGGCTGTTGAAATCGAATTTGCCGTCGAAAACGTTGACGAGGTGATACGCCGACTCGCGCGTCGCCAAATTTTTGCCCTGCTCCCGTTCGCGCCACGCGGCGGCTTGCGGCGAGCGCCCGAAACCGGTGGCGACGGCTTGCGCCGCCGTCGCTTGTTCGGCGATAAACCCGCCCGCCGTCAGTAGCGCGACGACGGCGACGCCTTTCACCCAATAACGCGCGCCGCAACCGCCCGCCGCGACGAGCAACAAAACCGCGCCGATGCCCCACGTAATCCGCATACTGCCGACGTATTCGGTCAAGACGAACGACACCAAAAACGTGCCGATAATCGAGCCGAACGTGCTAATCGCGTAAATGCCGCCGGCGGTTTGTCCCATTTTCGCGACCTCGCGCGCGGCGAGCCGCACCAGAAACGGACTGACCGCGCCCAACCACACGCTCGGCGCGGCATACAAAATCAGCGCGGCGAAAAACGCCTGCCAGCGCGGGTCGGCGAACGTCGCGAGCGCCCATTCGCCGACGAAACCGGACGCCGACGGAACGGCGAAAATCCACAGCGCCGCGGCGAAAATCAAAAGGGACAACGTCGAAAATTTCGGCGAACGGTCGGCGAGATTGCCGCCGAGGTAATAGCCGAGCGACAACGCGCCGAGAAAAATCCCGATAATCGCGCCCCAGACGTAAATGGTGCTACCGAGATACGGTTCGAGCAACCGCACGCCGACCATTTCTAACGCCATCACCGCCGCGCCGCACAAGAGCGCGGTCAATTTTATTGCGAGAGTCATCGTTAAGTCCCGTATTGGGTAAATGAACGGCGGGCGCTGGAATCTATCGCCGCGCTCAATTGCGAATTATTATCTCAAGTCACGCGCCGCCGGATAAATTGCCGGCGGCGATAAGTATCCCTGCAAGGGCGGAATAACCGGCGGTGGAGCGACGGCGCAACAAACCCCGCAGGGGGCGAGATTATCGGCGGGTGGACACGACCACGTGATTATCCCGCCCCGGCGGGGCTGATTCTTACCGGCGCAATCCGGCGGTTACGCGGGCGCTCCGCCCGCTCCGCCGCCGGTTATTCATAATTTCGTCCCTGCGGGACTACCCTGCCGCGATTTTAAGTTTTCTTTGCCGCGTAACATCAGTTAAGAATGATGGCGTAATTGTCAAAATAACGCTTCGCTAATTTGAAAATCAAACTCCAAATAATTCTTAATTCTGCATTCTTAATTCTTAATTGTCCTCCACCCGCACGCCGCGCCGCGTCAGCAACGAGCCGTCGGCGCGATAAAGTCCGGTCAATTCCTTGATGGTGTTGATGACCGCTTGCGCCGCGCGCAGGCGGCTTTCGGTGTATTGCAATTCCGCCGTCGCCACGTCGAGCGACGTTGCCGTGCCGACGCGAAATTTTTCCCGCATCGCCACCAACGCCAATTCGTATTGTTTCACCGCCAGCGCCGTGGTCGCGATTTCCCGCTGATAACGTTTCACGCTTAAATAACGCAAGCGAATATCGACCGTAATTTGTAGTTGCAAATTTTCCAGCGCCAGCCGCGCTTGCGCGGCGTCGATTTCCGCGCGGCGGTGCGCGGCTTTTTCTTGCCGCCGCCCCAACGGTTGCGAAAAATTTAACCGCCCGCCGACCGCGAAATCGTCGTTGTTCGTCCAGTTCCAACCGGCGCGACTGCCGCCGCCGCCGCCGCCGACCGTGACGGTCAAATCCAAATCCGGCAACAAGCCGTTGCGCGTCCGTTTGACTTCGAGTTCGCCGCGTTGCAACCGCAATTTGCTTTCGTTAAGGTCGGGGCGTTCGCGCAATCCGAGCGCCACATGGTCGCGAAAACGGTCGAGCGTTACCGCCGGCGCGTTCGGCATCGCCGCCACCGCAAGCGGCTGAAAACGCCGACCGTGCGGATTGATGCGGGCTAACATTTCTAATGAAAAGCGGTCGTATTCGTGGCGCGCCGCGAGGAGATTGGTGAATTTTTCGGCAACGTCGCCGCGGGCTTGCGCGATGTCGGCGGGCGCCAATTTGCCGACGTTGATTTTTTCTTCGGTCTCGCGCAGACGCTCGCCGGCGAGATTTAACGCTTCCTGCCGGATGACGATGGCTTCCCGCGCCAAGACCAAATCCCAGTAATTGTCCTCGGTTTGCGCCAGCGCGTCCTCGACCGCGTCGCGCAATTGATAACGGCTGATTTGCGCGTCGAGCCGCGCCTGCCGCACCGAAATTAAGTTAATGTCCAACCCGCGCCCCTTCAACAATTTTTGCGTTACGCTACCGGTGCCGGACAATTCCCAGCCGCCGGAAGTGCCGCGCGGATTGCCGTGATTGCTCCGCCAAGCGGTGTCGAAATCGGCGCCGACTTTCACCGTCGTGCCGGTCGGCAATTCTTCGGTAATGCCGACGCCGCCGGACGCGGCGTTGTCGTAGGTTTCCGACGCGCCGGAATGTTGGTGGTCGAGCAAATCGTAACCGGCGGCGGCGGAAAACGTCGGGTCGAAAGCGGCGCGCGCGGCGCGGACGGCTTGTTCGCTTTTTTCCGGCGCGAGCCGGACGCTTTGGAGGTTGAGGTTGTTTTGCAGGACTTGCCACACCGCCGCGTCCAACGACAACGCCGTCGCGTGGTTCGCCGTCGCGTTGCTCGCTTGGTCGAGGGTCGGCGGCGGGGCGATTTTTTCATTAACCAACGTGTCGATGGCGGTGGCGCCGATAAGTTTTTCGATAAACGCCGCGTCTTCCCACTCCGGCGGTTCGGGCAACATCGTTGCGGGCGACGCCGTCGCGGGCGACACGGGCGCGGGCGACTCCGCCGCGAACAATGCGGTTGCGAGCAACCCCGACGCAACCACGGCGGACGCCAAAAATAACCACCGGTAAAACGCGCGCATAATGGCACCTTGAAATTTGTAATAGACCTGTTCTAAACTTTCAACTTTTGGTCGCGCTCCTTGTTGAAACGTCGCGCTTGCCGCATAATGCGGCGCGTGGCGCGGCGGCGTCCGGCGCGGCGCGAAAGTGGTCCGGTCGTTTTTACGAGATTGGACGGCGGGCGAGGAGGCGCCGATGAACCGGCGAGCCGTGAACCGGCGCGAAAAGAATTGGTGCGGAAGAGAGGATTTGAACCTCCACGAGTTGCCCCACTTGGCCCTCAACCAAGCGCGTCTGCCGTTCCGCCACTTCCGCACGCGAAATGAGCGAAGCGCGTAATTTAGGTAAGCGGCGGCGGGCGTCAAGATACACCATTAACAATTAACAATTTGAGGAATTGGGTCGACAAATTTGTAGGCGTGCGCGAAGCGAATCTTTGACAATCAAATTCCGACAACCGCCCTGCAAGGGCGAAATATATTAGCCTATGGTAAGGCGCACGCTCTTCGCGCCGCCACCATAGGTAGCGGTTGATTGATAAAATAATCCGACAGTCCCGCCGCGCGTTTTGCGGCGGCAACGCGGCGGCGGAGAGAGCGGTTCGCCAAAACGCGGCGAACCGTCCAATTGCGGTTGGCGCTTCGCGCCGTTTTTACCTAATGGTGGCGCGGCTGATAGCGCGTCGCCGCTTACCATAGGCTGATATGTTTCGCGCTTTCAGCGCGGCTGGCGGAGATTATTAAAAATTGCGCGAAGCGATTTTGAAAATCAAACTCCACAATTGTTAATTGTGAATTGTTAATTGTGAATTGTTCAGGAGCGTTTATGTCTCAGTTGCTCATCACCGGCGGGTGTGTCATCGACCCGGCGCAAAAGTTGTTCGACGTTCCCGCCGATATTCTTCTCGGCGACGGCAAAATTTTAGCCCTCGACGACCGAACGCCCGCCCGCGCGGCGCAAATGCAAGCCGCGCTCGCCGCCGCCGCGACGGTCGAAAAATTTTCCGCCGCCGGTCAAACGCTCACGCCCGGACTGATTGATATGCACGTCCACTTTCGCGAGCCCGGCGCCGAAAGCGAAGAAACGATTGCCTCCGGCGCGGCGGCGGCGATTGCCGGCGGTTTTACCACGGTCGCCTGTATGCCGAACACCGAACCGGCGATTGATTCCGAGGCCGACATCAATTTTATTTACCGTGAAGCCCACGCCGCGCAAATGGCGGAGGTCTTGGCGGTCGGCGCGATTACCGCCGGTCGGGCAAGCGAGCGGTTGGCGGAAATGGCGAATATGGCGCGGGGCGGGGCGGTCGCGTTCAGCGACGACGGACGCGCGGTCGGTCCGGCGGCGCTGTTGCGGCAAGCGTTGCTCTACGCCAAAATGCTCGGCAAACCGTTGCTCGAACACTGCGAGGAACCGTCGCTTGCGGCGGGCGGCGTGATGAACGAGGGCGAGGTCGCGACGGAACTGGGCTTGCCCGGCATTCCGGCGGAAGCCGAAGAAATCATCGTCGCCCGCGACTTATTGTTGGTGAAACTCACCGGCGCGCGGTTGCATTTGCAACATATTTCCACGCGCGGCGCCGTCGCGATGTTACGCGCCGCGAAAAACGCCGGTCTGCCCGTAACCGCCGAAGTGACGCCGCATCATTTAACGCTGACGGACGCGAATTTGCGGACTTTCAATCCGGTCTATAAAGTCAATCCGCCGTTGCGCTCGGCGGCGGACGTTGCCGCCTGCGTCGCGGCGCTCGCCGACGGGACAATCGACGCGATTGCCTCCGACCATGCGCCGCATTTGCAAGAAGAAAAGGAAGTCGAAATGGCGCAGGCGCCGTTCGGCTTGCTCGGCTTGGAGACCGCGTTCGGCGTCGTCTACACGCATTTGGTCGCCACGGGAAAAATTCCTTTGGCGCGGGTAATCGAGGCGATGACGACCGCGCCGGCGAAAATTCTCGGTTGCGAGCGCGGAACGCTCGCCGTCGGCGCGAAGGCGAATTTGACGATTTGGGATTTAACGCGCGAGTGGACGGTCAATCCCGCCGAGTTCAAATCGAAGTCAAAAAATTGCCCGTGGAACGGACAAAAATTGTGCGGCAAACCGGCGGCGGTCTTTGTCGGCGGGGAGAGAAAGTTGTAGAGAAATTTTCCGCCATTTTTTAATCGGAGTTATTTCCAAACGCGGCGGTTCCGTTCAATTGCCACGCCCTTGGGGGCGTCGGCGGTCAAAAAAGAAAGGGCTTTGATTCCCCAAGAAAAAATAATTTCGGCTAAAGCCGATGGAATAAAACCGCATTTTTTATTTTGGGCTAAAGCCCTATGTTTTAGGGGAAACGCCGACCACGCGCTAAAGCGCGTGGCAATCGAATAGAGCAACCGCACAGGGCAACAACTTAATCCCAACCGCCAAAATTCTTCGTTCTTAATTCTTCATTCTTAATTCTTAATTGCCTCTATGTCCCTCGCCTCCGAAAAAGAAGAACTCATCGTCAAGTATCTCGCGGCGCGCGCCGCGCCCGCGACGGCGGCGACGGCGAAAGAAAAGCAGACGCTTGCGTCCGCGTTGGACGCGATTTATTGGCGGATGGTCGAATCCGTCGTCGCGCAGAGCATCACGATAACGCCGGATTTGACGCTGAAATTTTCCGAGCGCGACGCGCGGTTGTTGGATTTCGGCTTGCTCGACCCGCGCCTCGTCGGCAACGCGCCGGAAAATTTTGAAGCGGAAATGGAGCGGGAAAAAGCCATCGTCGGCTTGCCGCAACATTTTTATTTGAGCGAATGGCTCATCGACCGCGTCAAACGCTTTAACCTCGAAGCCACCATTGCGGCGACCGCCGAAAATCAACGAAGCGCGGCGGATGTCGCCGAACCGTATCAAGCCATCGCCGCTTATTTCGCGGCGCAAAACGGCGGACAGGGGTTGAAGTTGCCCGGCGTGTCGGCGACCGCGATGGAGGCGCTACTCAGCGGACGCCTGGACAAACAAATCGCGACGATGAGCGCCGGACTGCGCGACCACCCGGAACGACCGGCGCTCATTCAACGGAGTCGGCTCGCGAAATTGCGGCGCGAAATGGTCGCGCAGGCGAAAAGCGTTTTGCCGGCGACGCCGCTCATCGGAAAAATCGACGAAAATTATCGCGAGGCGTGGCTCGCCGCCATCGACGACGGCAAGACGGTCATCGTGGCGGCGGAGAACGAATTTGACGACCCGATTGACCCCGAAAGCGACCCGCGCGTGGCGGCGCTGACGACTTATTTGGGCGGCGAACTGCGTTTTTTGCGCACGATTATTCCGCTCGGCGCGATGGCGGGCGGCGTCCGGCGCTCGCAATCGGTGTTGCTCGACTACTGCCGCCGCGTAACGCGACAGGACACGGCGGCAATCATCGACAAAATGCGCTGGTGCGACCGCAATTGTTACGCGACGCCGGTGGTGGTGTTGGCGCCGTTTGTCGGGCGCGGCGTGTATGAGTGGGACCGCGACAGTTTGGTGATTGGTCTATCGCCGGTGGACGGACCCGCCGACGCGGTGGCGAACGCGGTCGGCAATTTCAGTATGATGCTCGACAGTTTGCAACACGCGGCGGCGGTAAAAACCGCCTATAAAGCGGCGTTTCCGGCGGTCAATTTTCAGCAGAGTTTTCAGCGCGATTACCGGCAGTGGCTGACACAGGTGGCGCAGGGCGATGCCGCCGCGATGCCGCCGGAAAAGTTGGCGTTTTTCGGGCAACACGTGGCGTTGGATTTGGCGCAAAATCCGGCGTTGGCGCTCGCCCCGCCGGAATTGAAAACGTTGTCGCCGACGATGCGCGCCTTGCTCTGCAAACAATTGGAAAAACAGGTCGAGAAAGAAAAGGGGAAAAAAGGCGTCTGGCTGGCGTATTGGCGGCTGGCGCTTCTGCTCTGGTTGGACGATAAAAACGCCGCGGCGTTGCCGGCGATGGCGAACGCGGCGCGGCACGCGCCGAATGAAATATGCGTAACTTTCGGCGTGGCGTTGTTGCTCGCGCAAGCCGGACAAAAAGAAAAAGCGCGGCAGATGTTTTCGCTCTGCGCCGAGCGCGGCGCCAAAACCATCTGGAAGTTTTACGCCGAACAGTTTTTAAGAGATAATTAGAAAAAGAGCGTATCCGTAAAAAACAAACGCGCGGTTGCTCTATTCAATTGCCACGCCCTAAAGGGCGTGGCAATTGAATAGAGCATTTTCTGATAGTTCTCCGGGTCATCCGCGCCTCCGTGAGAAACAAAAAGTCAGATATGTCCATTCGTAATTCTTAATTCGTAATTCCTAACCGACCGGAAACAATGACGAACGCCCCATCACCAGCCACAGTTATTTACACGGCGACCGGTCAGCGCGCCGGCGGGTTAAGCGACCGGTTGCGCGGCATCGCCGCGTTGTATCGGATTTGTCAGGCGCAGGGGCTGAATTTCCAAATCAATTTCACCGCGCCGTTCGCGCTGACCGATTTTCTCTTGCCGAACACTTACGATTGGACGCCAATTGCCGCCGCCGCCAAGACCCGTCCGCGCGATTTCCTCAACGCCGACCCGGGCGAACTCGCGGAAGCCGTCGCCGATTTAAGTCAGAACGAATCGCCGGTTTGCCTTTTTACCAACTGCGGTTGCGCGGATTACGGCGCGGCGTTCGCGGAACTGTTTCGTCCGAGCGACGAATTGCAAAAGTTAATCGCCGAACACACGCAAAAAGCCGGCGGCGAATACGTCGCGGCGAGTTTCCGCTTTCAGGATTTGCTCGGCGATTCGAACGAGCGGCATTGCCCCGAATTGCCGGCGGCGTCCAAAAGAAAAATGCTGACGCGGTGTCTCGACCATTTACGCGCCGTTCACGCGGAAAATCCCGAAGTCCAAATTTTTGTCGCGTCCGACAGTGCGACTTTTTTGACCGCCGCGCAGACGTTGCCGTTTGTCTATGCCGTCCCCGGCGAAATCGCGCACATCGACTACCCGGCGGCGGGCGAGCGTTCGGTCTGGCTGAAAGTGTTTTTGGATTATTTTATGCTGGCGGGCGCGCGAAAAATTTATCAGGTCGTCGAAGGTCCGATGTATGGCGGCGGCTTCGCCGGCTCGGCGGCGGCGCTTCGCCGCGCGCCGCTCGTCGTGCGCCGCCAACCGTGGACGCGGCGGGAAAGTCCGTGGGCGATTGTCGTTCGCGATTTTTTTCGCCGCTACGGACGCTCGTTTTTTTCTTTCCGCCTGCGCCGCCGCTGGTGGCGGGTCAATATTCTCGGTCTGCAAATCGGCACGGCGTTAGACGAAAGCGTTCCGGCGTGGCGGCGGGTTAAGTTTTAGGGTAACTATAAATTAAAAATTACGAACTTACGAATGATGGAGTTTGATTATGACATTCGCGAAGCGAAAAGTTAAAACTCCGTTATTCGTAATGTGGGATTGTCACCAAACGCGGTTATTCTTGCGGTCGCTCTATTCAATTGCCACGCCCTTTAGCGCGTGGCAATTGAATAGAGTATTTCCAAGCGCACTAACCTTCGCTTCACCACGATTTTGTAATTCGTAACTTTTAATTTTTATCCTCCGCGCCTCCGTGAGAGAGAAAAAAAAGAAGTGTAGAAAATAATGAACGACCTCACCCGCCGGGTTTTGCGCGGTTTGCAATATCTAACGTTGAAAACCCGCCTCGCCCGTTTCGCCGCGCAATTGCAAAACCCCGCCGCCGCCCAAGCCGAGCGGAGGCGCGATATTTTGTCCGCCAACGCCAATTCCGAATTCGGGCGCCAACACCATTTCGCCGCCATCACTAACGCCGACGAATACCGCCGTGCCGTGCCGGTGCGCCGCTACGCCGATTTTATGCCGCTGATTGAGCGGCTGAAAAACGGCGAAAAAAACGTGCTGACCGCCGAGCCGGTGTCGATGTTCGGCATCACCAGCGGCACCGAATCCGTCGCGAAATTTATCCCGCTGACCCGCCGCTTCACCCGCGAACACCACTATATGCACCTGATGTGGCTGTGGTCGATGATTGCCGCGCGTCCGCTCGGTATCGTCGGCGATATTTTCAGCGTCATCAGTCCGGCGGTCGGCGGCTACGTCGGCGGCATCCCCTACGGCGCGATTAGCGGCAAACACTATCGCGACCAATCCCTCCCGCAACGCCGCCTCAATTGCGTCCCTTACGCCGTGTGTTTGGTTAAAGATTCGTTGCGCCGCAATTATTTGTCGTTGCTGTATGCGCTCGCCGCCGACATCCGTTGCGCCAACAGCGCCAATCCTTCGACGCTGATTTTATTGGCGCAAATCCTGAACGATTACGCCGAACCGTTGCTTGACGATTTGGCCGCCGGCGGCTTGCGCGGGCTTGATTTTTCCGACGAAGAGCGGCGGCAATTCGCGCGACCGCCGGCGGCGGCGCGGGCGCGAATTTTGCGCGAGCGCTTCCGCGCCGATAAAGTTTTATTGCCCCGAACGGCGTGGGAAAATTTGTGCGCCATCAACACGTGGCAAGGCGGTTGCGCCCCGTTTTATCTGCCGCGCGTCCGCGAAACGTGGGGCGCCGCACCGATGCGCTGTTGGGGACTCCGCGCCACCGAGGGAATTTTTTCCGTGCCGACCGCCGACGACGCCAAATCTGCCGGCGGCGCGGTCGCGATTGGCGGGCATTTTTTGGAATTTACCGCCGACCTTGAAACCTTCACCGAATTTCCCGCCACCGTCCTCGCGCACGAATTGGAAATCGGCAAACGTTACCGGCTTATCATCACCACGTCGGGCGGACTCTATCGCTACGATTTAGGCGATGTCGTCGAAGTAACCGGCTTCAACCGGCGGACGCCGGAAATCGCCTTTCTCTACAAAGCGGGCGGCGTCGTCTCGGTAACCGGCGAAAAAGTTACGCCGGAGCAAGTCGTCGCCACGCTCGCGACCGTCGGCAGAAATTTTCCGCCGCTGACCGATTTCACCGTCGGCGTGGAAATGTGCTCGCCCCCGCGCTATGTGGTGGCGATAGAGCCGCGCAACGGCGAGCCGGATAACGGCGACGCGAGGTTTGACCGTTTGGCGCGGGCGTTCGACGAGGAGTTGGCGCGACGCAATGTCGAGTATCGCGACAAACGCGCCGGCGGGCGGTTGGACGCGCCGACGGTGAGTATTTTACCGGCGGGCAGTTATCAAATTTATCGCGAGCATCGCGTGCGAAGCGGCAGTCCCGACGGACAAATCAAGCCGCCGCAATTATTGCGCCCCGAAGCGTGGCGCGATTTCCGGCGAATTATCGCCGCGGGCGGCAATTGCAAGAATCCGGAATCGGCGTATAAAAGAGCAATTACGAATTAAAAATTACGAATGAAGAACAGTCGGTAGTTTGTAGTTGGTAGTTTTTAGTGGTGGAGTTTTTAGTGGTGGAGTTTGACGGTCAAAGATTCGCTTCGCGCGCGCTTGCGGATTTGCCCATAAAAACTCCACCACTACCAACTAAAAAATACCGACTACCAACTCGCTCTCCATACATTCGTAATTTTCCCTTTTCATTCTCAAATAAAGGAGGCGCTATGAACATCATCATTTCATCCCCGAAGTATGATTTAGCCGGCAAAGACAAGGACTACGCCGTCGAAAAATTTTCCCACCTCGAACGCATTCACAATCTCGACACGCTGGAAGCGCGGTTCGGCGAAGCGAATAATAAAATCACTTGCGAAGTCAAAATGTTGGCGCCTCGCGCCGAGCCCATCGTGCTGTCGCTCGACGCCGAACACGCGCGCGAAGTCATCGACCTGCTCATCGAAAAATGCGAGCGCCAACTGCGGCGGCTCAAAGAGAAAAAGGAAGACAAGCGGTATGTGAGCGGGCAGTGAGGCGGAGCCGTTAGGAATTAAAAATCAAAAATTGCGGAGTAATCGGCAAAATTACGCGAAGCGAATTTGAAAATCAAACTCCGCCGTTTTTAATAGACCTGTTCGATAACCAAGAGAGAGCAAATGTTCGTGTCTAATTTTTCGTTTCGCAAGGAAAAATGACGAAGCAATACCGAGAGTATTGCAAGGAATTTTGACGCGGCGGGACGGAAAATTAGCCGAAAATTTGCCGCGAATTGGTTGTCGAACAGGTCTAATTTGTAATGGCTCTTTTTCCGGCAAGGGAGCGACTTATGTTGTTGCGCGATTTTATTTCCCCGACGACGATTATCGGCAATCTTGATTCCACGACGCGCGACGAGGCGTTGGCGGAAATTTTGGACGACTTAATCGCCCGCGAAGTCATCCATAAAAGCATCCGCAACGGCTTGCTGGAAGCGCTCATTCAGCGCGAAGAAATCGCCAGCACCGCCGTCGGCAACGGCGTGGCGGTGCCGCACGCCAAACATCCGGCGATAACCCGCCTGACCGGCGTCGTGGCGCGTTGTCGGGAAGGCGCGATTTTCCGCAGTCCCCATCCCAAGCCCGAAGCGCGCGTCATTCCCAATCCCCACGCCGACGAACCGGTCTATGTCATCGTGATGATTTTCTCCAATCAGCAACTTATCGCCCAACACCTCGCCGCGCTCGGCTATGTCGGCAAACTCTTCGTCAAGCCCGAAATCGCCGGTCTCATCCGCAACGCCCACGACGAAAAAGACATTTGGAATATCTTCCTCGAAAACGACTCGGCGAACGATTAAAGCAATTAAGAATTCTTAATTCTGCATTCTTAATTCTTAATTAAAAAAATGGCAAACCTCAACTGGCTACGTCCCGGATTGCAACTGAAACGCTGGGTCGTTTTGATTTGTTTCGGTTTGTTCGTCGCGATTATCGGCGCCATTATTTTCGGCTTGCGTTTTTTCGGCGCGCTCGAAACCGGCTCGTCGCTGTTGGTTACGCCGTATTATTTTTTGAGCGCGGTGCTTATCGGCGGCGGCGGTAGCGCGATTTTCATCGGCGTTTATCGGTTGGTGCGCCACATCGAAAAAATCCTCAAACGCTCGCACGAAAGCCGCTCGCTATCCGAAATCGCGCTGGCGCAAATCGAACAAGGTCCGAAATTAGTTTGCGTCGGCGGCGGCACCGGCTTAAACCGTCTGCTCTCCGGCTTGCGCGAACACAGCAACCGCATCACCGCGGTCGTGAGCGTCGCCGACGACGGCGGCTCGTCGGGGCGCTTGCGCAATGAATTTGGGATGTTGCCGCCGGGCGATATTCGCAACTGTTTAAGCGCTCTCGCCAACGCCGGCGACACGATGGGCGCGCTGATGCAATACCGTTTTGCGGAAGGCGAACTCGCGGGGCACGCGTTCGGCAATCTGCTGTTGATGGTGTTGATGAAAGTAACCGGCGATTTCGGACAGGCGGTGCGGGAGGCAAATCATATTTTGAACGTGCGCGGACAGGTCTTGCCGGTGTCGTTGGACTATGTAACGCTGGTGGCGACGCATCCCGACGGCACGAAAACCACGGGGCAGAAAAACGTCGCGCGCTGCGGCAAAGCGATTGCCGAATTGGCGCTAAAGCCGGAACCCGGCGCGCCGCCGCCGGACGTGCTCGCGGCGATTGCCGAAGCGGACGCGGTTATTTTGGGACCGGGCAGTTTGTTCACGAGCGTCCTGCCGAACTTGTTGTTGCCGGCGGTGGCGGCGGCGATTGCCGCCAGTCCGGCGAAAGTGATTTATGTGGTCAACACGGCGAGTCAGCCCGGCGAAACGCCGAATTTCGCGGTGAACGATTATTTGTCGGCGCTGAAAAAACACGCGCCGCAGTTGCGGATTGACGTGGCGATAGTCAACGATTACCGCCCGTCGCCGGCGAAAATCGAGCGCTTGCGCGGCGAGAATAAATTTTTAACCGAACACGTCGGGCGTCCGGCGGACGGCGTGCGCCTGCTCTTCCGCGATGTCGTCAACCGCGACCGCCCCGAAGAACACGATGTCGCCAAATTGGCAAAAGCCATCATGGAAGAACTCGCGGGGAAGTAAAACGGGGCATCGTTACGGTCAACAATACTTGACACGTGGCGCATAAAAACATAAGTTTACCTCCCATCATCCCCGCCGGATGCGTCCGCGGGTCTGTTTTATGAACGGTTCCTTCTTCAGTGGAGGAGCCGTTTTTTATGGGAGCGCCCAATGCGAACCAGAACCATTTGTTTAATCGACGGCTTCAATTTCTATCACGCTATTGTGCGTCAACACCGAAACTTCGCGTGTTTTAAATGGTGCAATTACCGACGATTAGCCGAGAATTTTCTGGAAACCAATGATGATTTGCAACGGGTGATTTGGTTCACCGCCAGCGCCTACTGGGATACTGGCAAAATGGCTCGGCACTCGGCTTTGGTGAAAGCGCAATTAGAGTTTGGCGTAGAAATCGTTAGCGGCAGATTCAAAAGAAAAACCAGTCACTGCCCAAAGTGTCATAAAAATTATCGACCGTATAAAGAAAAAGAGTCGGACATCAATCTCGCCATTTCTTTGGTAGATAGCGCTTACGAAAACTCGTTTGACAAAGCGTTAATGGTTACCGGAGACAGCGACTTTGTTCCCGCGATGAAATTGGTGAAGAGTAAATTTCCCGCCAAACAAATAGGCGTAATTTTCGCGGACAGCCCCAAAAACACCGTCGAATTGCGCGCATGCGCCGATTTTTGGCGGGTTATCACCAGAGAGCACTTGGTCGCCGCGCAACTGCCCGACGAGATACGACTTGCCAACGGTAAAACGCTCAAACGTCCGCCGGAATACCATTGCCATCTTCCCACCCTTTTCGCCCCCAGACGTTCAGATTGAAAGTTATTTTTTTTCGGCAAAACTTGCGTTTTGCCGAAAAAAAATTAGTATCCCGCGACCTTTTATTTTTTTTATTCTCGCGGAAAAGCCGCGACTTCTTACAGGAGGATTGCTTATGGAACGCACTAGCATCACCAACGCAAAAGCCAAACAATGGGTCGATGAACAGGTCGCCCTCTGCCAACCGGACGCGGTCTATGTCTGCGACGGCAGTCAGGCGGAATACGACCGACTGATGAAAGAACTCGTGGACTCCGGACTCGGCACGCCGCTCAAAGCCCGCAAAAACAGCGTCCTCTTCCGCTCCGACCCCTCCGATGTCGCCCGCGTCGAAGACCGCACCTATATCGCCAGCCAAAAAGAAGAAGACGCCGGTCCCACCAATCACTGGATTAACCCCGACGAACTCAAAAAAACTTTGTCCGGCTTGTCCGCCGGTTGTATGAAGGGGCGGACGATGTATGTGATTCCGTTCTCGATGGGACCGGTCGGCTCGGATATCGGCAAGAACGGCATCGAAATCACCGACTCCGCCTACGTCGTCTGTAATATGCACATTATGACCCGCGTCGGCACGAAAGTCCTCGACCTCATCAACCAATCCGGCAAATTTATTCCGTGCTTGCATTCGGTCGGCAAACCGCTCGCGAGCGGCGAAAAAGACCTCGGCGTCTGGCCCTGCGCGCCGATGGACAAAAAATATATCGCGCATTTCCCCGAAGAGCGCGCGATTTGGTCGTTCGGCTCCGGTTACGGCGGCAACGCTCTGCTCGGCAAAAAATGTTTGGCGTTGCGGATTGCTTCGGTCTTGGCGCGCGACGAGGGCTGGCTTGCCGAACATATGCTCATTTTGAAATTGACCAATCCCGAAGGTAAAGTCAAATACGTTACCGGCGCGTTCCCCTCGGCGTGCGGCAAAACCAATTTGGCGATGCTCATTCCGACTATTCCGGGCTGGAAAGTCGAAACCATCGGCGACGATATCGCATGGATGAAATTCGGCGCCGACGGGCGTCTCTACGCGATTAATCCCGAAGCCGGCTTCTTCGGCGTCGCTCCCGGCACGAATAACGAGTCGAATAAAAACGCGATGGAATCCGCCAAAGAAAACACGATTTTCACCAACTGCGGCTTGACCGAAGACGGCGACATTTGGTGGGAAGGCATCGGCTATCCGGCGAAAGGCACGTTGATTGACTGGAAGGGCAACAAAAAACCGGCGCCCGCCAAAGACAAAAGTCCGAAAGGCGAAGAAATCGCGCACGCGAACGCGCGCTTCACCGCGCCGGCGAAACAATGCCCGTGCATCGCGGCGGAATGGGAAGACCCGAAGGGCGTGCCGATTAGCGCGTTTTTATTCGGCGGGCGGCGTCCCTCGACGATTCCGTTGGTGCATCAAAGCCGCGACTGGAATCACGGCGTGTTTCTTGGCTCGATTGTCGGCTCGGAAGTTACCGCCGCCGTCATCAGCGACCAAGTCGGGCAAGTGCGGCGCGACCCGTTCGCGATGTTGCCGTTCTGCGGCTACAATATGGGCGATTATTTCCAACACTGGCTTGACCTCGGCAAGCAATCGACGGCGGACAATCTGCCGAAAATTTTCTACGTGAACTGGTTCCGCAAAGACGCCGACGGCAACTTCATTTGGCCCGGCTACGGCGACAACAGCCGCGTGCTCGCGTGGATTTTCGACCGTTGCGACGGCAAAGACAACGCGGTGGAAACGGAAATCGGCTTGATGCCGAAAGACGGCGCCATCAACACGCAGGGTTTGAACGTCTCGCCCGCCGCGGTCAAAGAAATTCTCTCCGTCGATAGAGAGGGTTGGAAAAAAGAAATCAAAGACATCCGCGAAAAACATTATCCGAAATTCGGCGCGAAACTGCCGCCAGAGTTGGCGGCGGAATTGGACAAGTTGGAAAAACGGTTAGGGTAAAAGCGGGAAAATAATCGCCAAAAAAACATTCCGCCCAATTCCCCGCGCGGGGCGTTGGGCGGAATGATTAACCGGTAATTCTTTCGCTTGATTGAACGTAATCACGCTCTGGTGATTTTCGCGCCGAGCGCCCGCAAGCGGCGGTCAATCGTTTCGTAGCCGCGGTCGATTTGCTCGATATTGTTAATCGTGCTTTCGCCCTCCGCGCACATACTGGCGATTAACAACGCCATACCGGCGCGAATGTCGGGACTGGCGATTTTCGCGCCGTGCAACGGACTATGCCCGATAATCACCGCGCGATGCGGGTCGCACAACACGATTTTCGCGCCCATCTCAATCAGCCGGTCAACGAAATACAACCGGCTCTCAAACATCTTTTCGTGAATGAGCAAACTGCCCCGCGTCTGCGTGGCGGCGACGACGGCGATGCTGGTCAAATCGGCGGGAAAACCGGGCCACGGCGCGTCGTCAATCGTCGGCATCACGCCGCGAAAATCGAGCGCCACTTCGAGCGGCTGTTTTTTCGGCACCCGCAAATTTTCGCCGACGATTTCTCCGACCAAACCGATGCGGCGGAATTGGCGTAAAATCATCGGCAGGTATTGCGGACTGGCGTTTTCGATGAGCAATTCGCCGCCGGTGAGCGCCGCTAACGTCAACAAACTGGCGACTTCCAAATAATCCGCGCCGAGCGTGAATTCCGCGCCGCGCAAATTTTTCACGCCGACAATCGTCAGGCGATTCGTGCCGATGCCGTCGATGTTCGCGCCCATCGCGCCCAGCAGACGGCACAATTCCTGCACGTGCGGCTCGCACGCGGCGTGATAAATCGTCGTCGCGCCCTCCGCCAAAACCGCCGCCATAATCGTGTTTTCCGTCGCGGTTACGCTGGCCTCGTCAAGCCATAAATCCGTGCCGCGCAAACCGCGCGGGGCGGCGATTTTCACGCCGTCGCCGACGGTGATTTCCGCGCCGAGCGCGGACAGAGCGAGGAGGTGCGTGTCTAACCGTCGCCGCCCGATGCGGTCGCCGCCGGGGAAGGGCAGGGAGATTTTTTGTCGCCGGAAAAGTAGCGGCGCGACGAGCAGGACGCTCCCGCGCAACTTGCGGCATAACTTGTCGTCGAGCGGCAACGCTTCAATGGACGCGGCGTTGATGACGAGGTCGTCGCCGGTCCAATCGACGAGGACGCCGACTTCGCTGATGATGTCGAGCAGGGCGATAACGTCGCCGATGCGCGGAACGTTGTGAAGACGCACGGTTTGGTCGGTGAGTAACGCCGCGGCGATGGCGGGCAACGCCGCGTTTTTGTTGCCCTGCGCGCGAATCGTCCCGCTAATCGGCGAACCGCCTTCGATAATAAAATTTTCCATAAACGCGCCCAAGCAAGAGCAATGACTAATTAAAAATTACGAGTTACGGTAATTCGCGATACCGATGAAAGAATCTAATAATAAAGTTATTGCCGCGAAAACACGCATAAAAAAACGTCGAAAATCACATTTTATCGCGAGCGCCTCTTCACCGCCGTCGGCTTTATCATAACATCACGGGTTAAATAATCTTTCGTCTAAACGGCAACTTTTTCAGAGGAGGTGTTTTATGCGGTGGGGAAAATTTTTGGGCGCGGCGGTGTTGGCGGGCGTGGCGGCAATCGGTAATTTAGTCGCCGGCGAGAACATTGTGGTCGGCACCACGGCGGGCGCGGACGAGGAAATTTTGGCGAAAGTGCAGGAACTCGCGGCGGCGGCAGGGCTGACGGTAAAAATCGTGCCGTTCGGCGATTATGTTTTGCCGAACAAGGCGCTGGCGGAGAAAGAAATCGACCTTAACGCCTTTCAGCATTTGCCGTATCTGCAAGATTATGTCGCCGCGCACGGCGACGCGCTGGTTTCCATCGGCACGACTTACGTAACGCCGATGGGCGTTTATTCGCGCCGCCTGAAATCGCTGAACGACTTACGCAAAGGCGACCGCGTGGCGTTGCCCAACGACGCGACGAACGAAGGGCGCGCGTTGCTGTTGTTACAAAAAGCGGGCGTGATTAAATTGCGCCCCGACGCGGGGCTGACCGCCACGCCGATTGACGTGACGGAAAATCCGCTGAATTTGCGGCTCATCGAAGTTGACGCCGCGCAGACGGCGCGTTCGTTGGACGATGTGGCGGTGGCGGCAATCAACACGAATTTCGCGGTGGCGGCGGGTTTGAATCCGCAAGCCGACGCGATTTATTTGGAAAGTTCCGACTCGCCCTACGTCAATGTCATCGCCGCGCGCGCCGCCGATAAAGACCGACCGGCGTATCAAAAATTCTTGCGCCTTTACCAGTCGCAACCGGTCGCGGATTTTATTTTGCAAACCTACAAGGGCTCGACCTTGCCGGCGTTCCCGTATAAAGCGGCGGAAAAATAGAGCGGTTCGCTAACCGTCAAGAAGTTGTCCGCGAAACTGAGCGAAGCGATATAACGCGCCCGAAATTTAGGACAAGAAAAAGCCGAGAATAAGGTGGATAAGTTGCGCGCAAGAGTGGCGGTTGTCGAATACGTTGACGGCGGATTTCTGTGTGGAAGCGTTGGCGGAAGCGTTACAAACTTACGGGACGCCGGCGATATTTAATTCGGCTCAGGGCAGTCAATCTGCTGGCAAAATCTTCGCGCGGAGCCGCTCGTTGCTTTACCGGCAAATTCGGGCGGCGGCGGAAAAGATGTCCGTGCCGGTCATTCGTCGCGACGTGGCGGAAATCGTCTTTGACGAAATGTGGCATTCGCCAAAGTGTTGCCGCCGAAGCGGCATCAAATAGGCAAACGGTGGACGGTCGCGCTCGAGCAGAACAACAGCAACACGCGGCATCATTTGGGGCGGTGGACGCGGCGGACCAAGGTGGTGTCGCATAGCGCGACGACGGTGGATTTATCGCTCCGCCTCTGGTGCGCGATGACCAAACAAACCATTTTCTCCCATTGCCAACGTCAAGCACTGGCTATCTATAGGTGAACACTCTCAAAATTACGAATGCGCTTATCGCCGACGCATCGGCGGCGCGGCGCGGCGGGGCGGGGGCGCGAAGCGGCGCGGCGGCGGCGCGAAGCGGCGCATCGGCGGCGCGACACGGCGCGGCGGCGGCGCGAAGAAGCGCGGCGGCGGCGCGAAGCGGCGCTGGGGCGGAGCGAAGAAGCGCGTGACGGGACGCGAATAAGTGCGATAAAATCGGCGATAAACCGGCGGCACGACGAAGCGCGTCGGCGTGGTGAAGAAGGTGTAAGTGGTAACGGTTTCTTGCGCGGCGGCTTCGGCTTTGGCTTTGGCTTTATCGAGGGTGGCTTGGGCGGCGGCGTCTTCGGCTTTGGCGGCGTCGAAGGCGGCTTGGGCTTTGGCGACGACGGCTTCGGCTTTGGCGACGGCGGATTCGGCTTTGGCGACGGAGGATTCGGCTTTGGCGACGGCGGCTTCGGCGATGACCCGATTTTTAGAATTTTGCAGATTCTCGCTCGCTAAACTACTGCCATTATCAATGGCAAGTTGATACCATTTTTGCGCTTCGTCGATATTTACCGCCACGCCGCGTCCTTGCGCATACAGCACGCCGATATTATTCATCGCGTCGGCATGACCTTGGTCGGCGGCGAGACGATACCACCGCATCGCTTCGGCATAATTCTGCGCCACGCCCGTGCCGTCGTTATACAACAGCCCCAAATTATATTGCGCGCCCGCATACCCCGCGTCGGCGGCGAGACGATACCACCGCATCGCTTCGGCATAATTCTGCGCCACGCCCGTGCCGTCGTTATACAACCACCCCAAACTATATTGCGCTCCCGCATGCCCCGCGTCGGCGGCGGAACGCAACCACGTCGCCGCCGCGCGCGGATTTCGCGCGCCGCCCTCGCCGAGGACGGACATCAGCCCCAAATTGTATTGCGCCTCGAGATGGTCTTGCTCGGCGGCTTGTTCATACCATTGCCGCGCCGCGGCGGCGTCTTTTTTCACGCCCAGACCGTGGTAATACATTACTCCCAAATAATACTGCGCGGCGGCGTTGTCTTGTTCCGCGGCTTGCCGATACCGCTCCGCCGCCGCGGGGTAATCGGTTTTCCCGCCCGTGCCGGAGAAATACAGCAATCCCAGCATATATTGCGCGTCAGCGTGGTTCTGTTCGGCGGCTTGTTCATACCATTCCCGCGCGGCGGCGGCGTCTTTTTTCCCGCCCGCGCCGCTATTATACATCAAGCCCAAATTATATTGCGCGTCGGCGTGTCCCTGTTCGGCGGCTTTTTCATACCATTCCCGCGCCGCGGAGTAATCTTTTTTCCCGCCCGCGCCTTTGACATACAGCACGCCCAAATTATATTGCGCGTCGGCGTAGCCCTGTTCGGCGGCTTGTTCATACCATTCCCGCGCGGCGGCGGCATTTTTTTTCACGCCATTGCCGCGGTCATAGAGCAATCCCAAATTATATTGCGCTTTCGCGAAGCCCTGTTCAGCGGCTTTTTCATACCATTCCCGCGCCGCGGCGTAATCTTTTTTCACGCCATTGCCTTGTTTATACATATTTCCCAAATTATTTTGCGCGTCGGCGTCGCCCTGTTCGGCGGCTTGTTCATACAATTTCCGCGCGGCGGCGGCGTCTTTTTTCCCGCCTTCGCCGCGGGCAGACATCACGCCCAAATTAAATTGCGCGGCGGCGAACCCTTGTTCGGCGGCTTGTTCATACCATTTCCGCGCGGCGGCGGCATCTTTTTTACCGCCCACGCCGTCGTCATACATCTTTGCCAAATTATATTGCGCTTCGGCGAGTCCCTGTTCAGCGGCTTTTTCATACCATTCCCGCGCGGCGGCGTAATCTTTTTTCCCACCCTCGCCATTGGCATACATCGAACCCAAATTAAATTGCGCTTGGGCGAGTCCCTGTTCGGCGGCTTCTTCATACCGTTTCCGCGTGGCGGCGGCATCTTTTTTCCCGCCCTCGCCGTTGTCATCCATCGTTCCCAAATTAAATTGCGCTTGGGCGAGTCCCTGTTCGGCGGCTTCTTCATACCGTTTCCGCGCGGCGGCGGCATCTTTTTTCCCGCCCTCGCCGCGGGCATACAGCCGTCCCAGATTATATTGCGCGGCGGCGATTCCCTGTGCGGCGGCTTTTTCATACCATTCCCGCGCTAAGGCGTAATCTTTTTTCACGCCATTGCCTTGTTCATACAAATTTCCCAAATTATTTTGCGCGTTAGCGTTGCCCTGTGCGGCGGCTTTTTCATACCATTGCCGCGCCGCGGCGACATCTTTTTTCCCGCCCGTGCCGTTTTCATACATATCTCCCAAATTATTTTGCGCTTCAGTGTGTCCCTGTTCGGCGGCTTTCTCATACCATTGCCGCGCGGCGGCGGCATCTTTTTTCCCGCCCTCGCCGTTGGCATACAGCACTCCCAAATTATATTGCGCTTCAGCGTGTCCCTGTGCGGCGGCTTTTTCATGCCATTGCCGCGCCGCGGCGACATCTTTTTTCACCCCATCGCCGTGGTAATACCTATTTCCCAACTCAATTTGCGCGGCGGCGAGTCCCTGCACGGCGGATTTTTCCAACCATTGCCGCGCCGCGGCGACATCTTTTTTCCCGCCCTCGCCGTTGGCATACATCACTCCCAAAAGATATTGCGCTTTAGCGTTGCCTTGTGCGGCGGCTTTTTCATACCATTGCCGCGCCGCGGCGACATCCGCTTTCCCGCCCTCGCCTTTGAAATACATCAGTCCCAAATTAAATTGCGCGTCCGCGTCGCCTTGTGCGGCGGCTTTTTCCAACCGTTGCCGCTCCGCGGCGGGATCGCGTTTACCGCCCCCGCCGTTGGCAGACAGCAATGCCAAATTATTTTGCGCGTTAGCGTCGCCCTGTGCGGCGGCTTTCTCATACCATTCCCGCGCCGCGGCGACATCTTTTTTCCCGCCCTCGCCATTGGCATACATATATCCCAAACTAAATTGCGCGACGGCGAGTCCCTGTGCGGCGGCTTTTTCATACCATTCCCGCGCCGCGGCGGCATCTTTTTCCCCGCCCGTGCCGTTGGCATAGAACAATCCCAAATTATATTGCGCGAACGCGTCTCCCTGTGCGGCGGCTTGTTCATACAATTCCCGCGCCGCGGCGGCATCTTTTTTCCCGCCCGTGCCGTTGGCATAGAACACTCCCAAATTATATTGCGCGACGGCGTCGCCTTGTGCGGCGGCTTTTTCATACCATTCCCGCGCCGCGGCGACATCTTTTTCCACGCCCGTGCCGCGCTCATACATATTGCCCATATTAGCCATCGCTCGCGACCCGCCTAATTCGGCGGCTTGCCGAAAGTATTCGACCGCTTTCGCCGCGTCCTTTTTGACCCCTTTGCCTTTCAGATACATCATTCCCAAATTATTCAACGCCGACGCGTTTTCTTGTTCGGCGGCTTGCTCATACCATTCCCGCGCGGTCGCGTAATTTTGTTTCACGCCTTCGCCAAAATCATACAGGCGCCCTAAACGGAATTGCCCGTCCGCGTCGCCCTGTTCGGCGGCTTGTTCAAACCATTCCCGCGCCGTTCCGAAATTCTTTTTCACGCCGCGCCCCTCGTAATACGCGAATCCCAATTCGTATTGCGCGGGAGCATAACCCGCTTCGGCGGCGGACGTGAGCAGTTCAATCGCGGCGCCGCCGTCTTTCTTGACCCCCGTGCCTTCAAAATAAAATTGCGCCAGCGCGATTTGCGCGGGAGCAAAATTCTGTTCGGCGGCGCCGCGATAAAGTTCCGCCGCCCGCTTCAAATCTTTGCGGACGCCTTCGCCGAATTCATACATCTCGCCGAGTTTATACTGCGCCTCGGCATCGCCCGCTTCGGCGGCGACGGCGAATAATTCCGCCGCCCGTTTAAAATCCTTTTTTACGCCGTCGCCGTTGTAATACTGATACCCCTCGGCGGTCTGCGGATGCGCGTATTCCTCGACCGCTTTTTGCTCGGCGCCGCAAGCGGCGGCGCCGAACGGCGCCGTCAAGCAGACCGTCAGCCCAATGACCAGCGCCACCATTAGGCGCCGAAACCGCCGTGCGTGATTGCACATAATTTCTCCTTTGTTTGATAGACAGTTTTTGTAATTTTTAATTTGGATGGTCGTTTAACTCAAAAATTGAACTAAATTTTACTTAACTGATGTTACGCGATTTTGTCATCATCAACTCCGCCTCGGCGGACGTGTCCGCTAAGCAAAGGGGCAACGTTTTCTTGTTTAAGCACGGTAGGCATAAGATTTTCTTTCTGGATTAAAACCGACTTATGATGATACAAACCGTTTCCACAAGCGCCAAAAAGAACAGGTTCAACGCGCCCGAAGCGTCGCAAGGTTGAGGTTCACCTCAAACTCAAAAGTAACGGTTGGCGGTGGTTGCGTCCAAGTAACGATTGGGCAACGACAATTTTCAAAAATTCGTGGGCGGCGCTTGGCGGCGTCCATTTTTATTGCTCGGCGGCGATTTTATCAATTTTGCGCCCGTAATGTCCGATAACCACGAAAACTGCAAATTGAAAATTACGAATTACGGATGGGGCGCGCGAAGCGAATTCGCTAACCGAGATTCATAATTTGTAATTGTTTTTTAAGGGAGGGCGAACAATGTCTTGGGGAAAATTTTTATTGACGGCGGCGCTGGCGGGCGCGTTGCTGACCGGCGCGGCGGCGAACGAGCATTCGCAGAATGCATCTTCGCAGAATGCACCTTCGCAAAATGGACCTTCGTTCTGGGTGGACGACGGGGCTTCTTATCGCGCGTTGGAAAACGGCATCGAACGCGCGCGCGCGACGTTGGACGACGCCCGCGTCCGCTACTTCGGCGAATTGCGAAATCGCGCCGATTTTTATTGCGCCGTTCGCCTCGGCGGCGGCGGTAAAGTCGAACAAGTATTCGTCAAAGTGTCGGCGTGGGACGACCAAATTCGCGGCGTCATCGCCAGTCCGGTCGAATACGCGAATTATCAACGCGGACAAACTATCAGTTTCGACGCGGCGGACGTGATGGATTGGGCGATTAAATTCCCTAACGGCAAAATCGAAGGGAATTACGTCGGCAGGGCGTTGCAACGCGCGGCGGGACTCTGATATTTGGCGAACATTGTGCGTAATTAAGAGGGAAGAAAATGTCGTTATCATTACTGATTTTAGCGGCGGGAATGGGCAGTCGTTTTGGCGGGCTGAAGCAAATTATGCCGGTCGGCAAAAACGGCGAAATCATAATGGATTATTCCATTTATGACGCGCGGCAAGCCGGTTTTTCGCGGGTGGCGCTGGTCATTCGCCGCGAGCACGAAGCGTCGTTCCGCGAAATTTTTGACGACCGCTACGCGGACGACGTGCGGATTGATTATGTTTTTCAGGACTTAAACGACTTGCCGGGTTCGCATTCCTTGCCCGCCGGACGCGCGAAACCGTGGGGCACCGGACACGCGGTTTGGGCGGCGCGCGAACTGATTAGCGAGCCGTTTGCGATGATTAACGCCGACGATTTCTACGGCGCGGAAAGTTTTCGCGTCATCGCCGACTTTTTACGCGCGCGGCACGCCAAGCCCCAAACGATGCAGTTTTGTCTCGCCGGTTATGAACTCGCGAAAACTCTGTCGGAACACGGCTCGGTCAGTCGCGGCGTGTGTGAAACCGACGCGCAAAACGAACTGACGCGCATCCGCGAACTGACGAAAATCCGCCGTGAATACGGGCAAATTTTTAACGAAGGGCAGGGCGCGCGCCTGCCGGTCGCCGACCGCCCGGAATACTTGCGCGGCGACGAAAAAGTGTCGATGAATTGTTTCGGCTTCACGCCGGAGCTCTTTCAGCCGCTCGGCGAATTGTTCGGCGAATTTCTGGAAACCAACGGCGCGTCGGCGGCGAGCGAGTTTTATATGCCGGTGGCGCTCGACATGTTAATGAGCCGCCGTCAGGCGACGGTGAAGGTTTTGCCGACGACGGCGCAATGGTTCGGTATGACTTACAAAGAAGACCGCCCCGCCGTCGCCGTGGGCATCGCGCAACTCGGCTATCCGAAAATTATCAAGGAACGATGAAGAGCAATTAAAAATTACAAATGAAGAGCAGTTGGCAGTTAATAGTTGGTAGTTTTTAGTGTTGGAGTTTGACGGTCAAAGATTCGCTTTGCGGGCGCTTGCGGATTTGCCAATAAAAACTCCGCCACTATCGACTAAAAACTACCGACTACCAACTCTCTACGCATTCGTAATTTTTAATTGAGGTTTTGCCGCGCAACTCCCAAGATAAAATTACGACAATAATGCAACGCTATCAACTCATTGATAAAATTTTCGCTGACGCGCTGGCGCAAATGCGCGGCGCGGCGGATATTTCCACAGAGGAGGAATCTATGCCCGCGCCGACTAAAAAAGCCGAACCTGCGAAAGAGACGACGGACGACCTCGACGCTTTGCTCGCCGACATCACTTCGGCGGAGCCCGCCGACGCGCCGGAGGGTTTTGACGATGCGTTGCTCGACGACATTCTGGCGCCCGACCACGCGGTCGAAAACGGCGAAAGCGGCGAAGCGGTCGAAGACGGCGAAAGCGGCGAAAGCGAAATTGACGACTCGACGCTGTCCGCCGTTATCGACTCGGCGCTGTCGATTGAAGACGTGGCGGAGGACGCGACGGCGGAAAAAGGCGCGACGGCGGAAGATGCGGAATTGGCGGAATTGGCGGCGGCGGCGACCGCCGCGAGCGCCGAAGAAATTCCCGCCGAAGAAGCGTCTGGCGAAGACGTGCCGGTCGCCGGTTCGCCGGAGGAAGATTTATTAGCCGAAGACGTCGCCGAAGAAGCGGCGGGCGAAGACGTGCCGGTCGCGAGTTCGCCGGAGGAAGATTTATTAACCGAAGACGCCGCCGAAGAAGCGGGGGGCGAAGACGTGCCGGTCGCCGATTCGCCGGAGGAAGATTTATTAGCCGAAGACGTCGCCGAAGAAGCGGGGGCAAGCGAAGAAGCGCCGGTCGCCGGTTCGCCGGAAGAAGATTTATTAGCCGAAGAAAACGAGCCGGCAAGCGAGATTGCGGCGGCGGTCGGCGAAGACGACCAATCCTTGCCGGACGCGAACGAAGACGCGATAAGCGAAGAGGCGATAGACGAAGACGGCGTTACGGAATTTAATGAAATTGACGCCGCGGCGGAGTTGCCGGACGAAGACGTAACGGCGACGTTGCGCGAATTGGGGTTAAGCGTTGACGGCGAGTTACTGCACAACCGCTTCTCGTCGGAAAAGGAAAAATTGCTCAAACACTTGCTCGACCGCTTTGAACAAATCGCGCGGCGCAAACTGTCCGATTTGCCGAACGAGCAAGTCCGGTTGATTCGGAGCGTCAACCTGCGCGTCGATATTGAATTAAAATTCGGCGAATTCACGGCGTCCGGCGACGACGACAGCGTTTTCCAATTGGATTTTTAGCGGGGACGCCGTCCACGCGCTTTCTCGTCAACTTATGCCTATCGTCGCCGACCTCATTGATTTGATGCACGGTATTGCCCCGCCGGAATTGGCGTTGCCGGACGATAGAAACGGCTTGTCCGCCGGTTCGCCGCGCCAACCGGTTAAACACCTCGTCTTGGCGCTCGACGCGACGGCGGAGGTGCTGAACGCCGCGCCCGTCGGCGCGCTCGTCATCACGCATCACCCGCGTTTTTATCAACCCGTCAAAAATTTGACCGCCGATAATTTTTACACGCCGCTCGCCGCGCTCGTGTTGAAAAAAAATTTGGCGTTGTTTAACGCGCACACCAATCTCGACATCGCGCCGGACGGCGTGAACGACCATCTCGCGGAAATTATCGGCTTGACCGCGCCGCAAATCGTGTCCGTAACCCACCGTTGCCCGACCTACAAACTGACCGTGTTCGTGCCGACCGCCGCGGCGGAAAAAGTGAGCGCCGCCATTGGCGCGGCGGGCGCCGGACAAATGGGCGAATATCGCGACTGCTGTTATAGCGTCGCCGGACGCGGACAATTTCGCCCCTTGGCGAACGCCAAGCCGTTCATCGGCAAGCGCGGCGAACTGACGAGCGTGGACGAAATCCGCCTTGAAACCGTCGTCAAACATTTCGACCGCCCGCGCGTCGAAGCCGCGTTGCGGCGGGCGCACCCTTACGAAGAACCGGCGTTCGATTTTATCGCGCTCGACCGGACGGAAAATTTCGGCTTGGGGCGCGTCGGGAGGTTGAGCGCGCCGGTAAAATTTTCCGCGCTCGTCAAACACGTGCAAAAAACGCTGGGCAGTGTCGGGATGTTGTTCGACGGCGACGCCGACCGGCGCATCGCAACGGCGGCGGTGTGGAGCGGAAGTGGCGTGGCGGCGGAAGCGCTGACGGGCGTGGACGCGGTGATTGCCGGTGAAATCGATTATCATCGCGCCGAAATTTTACGGCAGAAAAATGTCGGTCTTATCGCCGCCGGTCACGCGGCGAGCGAGTGGCATATTCTCGCGGGGTTGCGAAAAAAAATCGCGACAGCGGCGCCGACGGTGAAAATCACGGTGGCGGCAATGCCGCGGGAATTGCGGGGAAATTAAGAATGCAGAATTAAGAATTAAAAATTGGAAGCGGCGACCAGAATCGAACTGGTGATGATGGTTTTGCAAACCATTGCCTTACCGCTTGGCTACGCCGCCCCGCGCTTGAATTGATGACACAAAATAATAGGCGCAACCTGGCGCTTGGCAAGCGCTACCGACCGCGCAGATTTTCCCTTTATCCCACCACCGCGCTTTGCGGGTCTTTCGCGAGCGACGACAACACCCGCGCCCCGTCGACGGTAACCAGCACGTCGTCTTCAATGCGGATGCCGCCGACGCCGGCGAGATAAATTCCGGGCTCGACCGTTACCACGCAATTTTCCGGCAACGGGTCGCGCGCGCGCGCCGACAAACGCGGCTCTTCGTGAATTTCCAAGCCGATGCCGTGTCCCAAACCGTGCGTAAAAAATTTAGCCAATGCTCTTTCTCGCAAAATTTTTCGCGCCGCGCGGTGCGCCGTCGCGCCGCTTTTACCGGCGCTAATTGCCGCGATGCCGGCGGCTTGCGCGGCTAACACCGCGTCGTAGCGCGTCCGCCACGCTTTCGACATCTGCCGCCAAAACAGCGTGCGCGTGAGGTCGGAGACATAGCCCTCGACGACCGCGCCGAAATCGACGACCAACGGCTCGCCGACTTGCCAAACGCGGCGACTTGGCATGGCGTGCGGCAACGCGGCGTGGTCTCCGGAGGCGATAATCGTCGGAAAAGAAGTCGAGGTCGCGCCGGCGCGGGTCAATAAAAATTCGAGTTCGGCTTTGATGTCGAGTTCCGTCATCTGTCCGCGCAATTTCGGCAATAAATGGCGAAACGCCGTTTCCGCCGCGGCAATCGCCGCTCGCATCGCGGCAATTTCGCCCTCGTCTTTGGCTTGCCGCAACGCATAAAAACGGCGCGGCAACGGCGTCAATTTGATTTTCGCTTCGCGCAACCCGTCGGCTTGTTTCAGCGTCAAATTCGCCGGCGCGACGGCGACCGTTTTAATTTTATGCCGTTGAAAAATTTTGACGGCGGCGGGCGCGAGACCGTTTTTATGCATCACCGTGGTCGCGTCGGCGAGCGACGCTTCCGCTATAAACCGGCGGTCGGTGATGAGATATTTTTTATCGCCGACCGTCGCCAGCGCCGCGTCGTCGCCGGTGAAACCGGTCAAATAACGAACCGTCGCGCGGTCGGTGAAAAACGCGGCGGCACATTTTTCCATCGCTAAAATGTCGCGGCATTTTTGCCAACGGGAAGTGGTCATATTTATTTTCATTCGCTATACCTGTTTGCTAACCGCCCCCCAAAAAAACAATTAACCATTAACAATTAAAAATTAACAATTTTGGAGTTTGACGATAAATTATCCTCGCGCCGATTTTGATAATTACTCCTCAATTGTTAATTGTTAATTGCTCTCCCCCGCCGCCAACATTTCCCGCGCTTGTTCGCGGGTGGTGGCGGTGGCGGCGGCGCCGTTAATCATTTGCGCGATTTCTTCGACGCGCGCCTCGCCGGTCATTTCTTCGACGCGCGTCGTCGTTTGCCCGCGTTCGCTTTCTTTGACGACGCGCAGATGGCGATGCGCGTAAGCGGCGATTTGCGGCAGATGCGTGATGACGATGACCTGCCGACTCTGGGCTAATTCCCGCAATTTTTTACCTAACACGTCGCCCAACCGTCCGCCGACGCCGCTGTCGATTTCGTCGAAAAACAACGTTTCCGCCGCCTGCGTTTCCGCCAGCGCCGTTTTGATTGCCAACATCGTCCGCGCCGCTTCGCCGCCGGACGCCGTTTGCGCCAACGCCCGCGCCGGTTCGCCGACATTCGGCGCAATCATAAACGCCACGGCGTCCAAACCGCTCGCCGTAATCGTCGCCATTCGCGCCGTCGGTTCACCTTCGACTTCGGCAAACGGACGCGCCTCCACCGAAAATTTCGCCTGCGGCATTTCCAACGCGCGCAATTCCCGATTGACTTTCGCCGCCAATTTCTCGCCGGCGGCGATGCGGCGGCGGCGGATTTCCTGCCCGCGCGTCAACAATTCCCGCCATAAGCGGTCAAACTCCCGCCGCGCGGCGGCGGCGTCAAATTCGTCGTCGGCAAGTTCCCGCTCGCGGCGTTGCCATTCGCTTTCGACCGCCGGTAACGCGGCGGCAGAACAATCAAGCGCGCGGAGCAATGTTTTCAATTCTTCGTCGCGGGCGATGAGCGCGTCAAGGTCGGCGGTCTCGGACAATTCAATATTTTGCAATTGCCGCGTCGCCGTGTTGAGCGCGTCCAAGGCGGTCGTCAGCGACTCTTTGGCGGCGGCGAGGTCGGCGCTGTGCGCGGCGGCGGCGGACAGTTGCCGGACTAAACCGGCGATTTGCGCGGCGACGGAATTTTCATTGTCGCTCAACGCGGCGATGCCGGTCGCGGCGGCGGCGGCGATTTGTTCGCGATGCGTCAACGCGGCGATGCGTTCGGCAAGCAGACCGTCGTCCGGCTGAAAATTGAACGCGGCGATTTTGTCGAGCCAATAACGGACGCGCTCGCGCTCGCGTTGCCGTTCCATTTGGTCTTGGTCGCCGGCGGCAATTCTTTTGGCGAGCGCGAGCGCCGGTTGAAAAATTTCCCGATACGGCGACAAGTCGATTTTGCCGAAACGGTCGAGCAGTTCGCGCTGATAATTTTCGGCGTAGAGGCGCGTGTGTTCGTTTTGCGCCGCGAGGTCTAACAATTGGTCGGCGATTTCGCGGGCGACGGCGACGCTGACGGGCGCGCCGCCGAGCAACATTCGCGCCGCCGCGCCGGCGCGCAGGTGCCGCTCAAACAACAAGGTCTCGTCTTCGATTTCGACGCCGAGCGCGTTTAACCGCTCGACGATTGCCGCCGGCGCGGAGAAAACCGCCTTGACGACGGCGCGGTCGCAACCGGAGCGAATTAACGCGGTGTCGGCGCGGGCGCCGAGCGCGAGCGCCAAGGCGTCGGCGAGCAAACTTTTGCCCGCGCCGGTCTCGCCGGAAATCACGTTTAATCCCGCGCCGAACGGCAACGTCCCGCGCGAGAAAATCACGAAGTTTTGTAGGTAGAGTTCTTCTAACATTCGTTTTTTAGGGGGACAGTTAAAAGTTGAAAGTTGTGGTCGCGGTTATTTCAATTTTCAACGCTAAACGTTCAACCTTTCGCTACTCGCCGCTCACTTCCCGTTCTTGCTTTGTTCGATTTCGACTTGTTTGACTTTGCGCTCGTCGGCGGAAAGGACTTTGATTTTCAGATTTTCGTAGGTAAGCGTTTCGCCGGTTTGCGGAATGTAGCCCAGCACATACGAGACGAAACCGCCGATGGTGTCGTAGTCCTGATTTTCGGGAATTTCGGCGCGGTCGAGCGCGTCGTTGACATCGCTGACGTGGACGTGTCCTTCGGCGACGACGTGTCCGGTCGCGAGCGTTTTCACCGTGTAATTTTTTTCGGCGGAGTCGTATTCGTCGCGGATGTTGCCGACGATTTCTTCCAATAAATCTTCAATCGTGACCAAACCCGCCGTGCCGCCGTATTCGTCCAACACAATCGCCATCTGCGTTTGACTGCGGCGCATCAGCGACAGCATTTCGGTGATGCTTTTCGTTTCCGGCACGAACAGCGGCTTGTGCAATAATTCGCGCAACGCGGGCGTCTCTTTGCCCCAGTAATTCAGAATGTCGCGAATGTAAAAAATACCGACGATGTTGTCGCGGGATTCTTCATACACCGGAATGCGCGAAAACCGGTAGCGTTGCGCCTGCGCAATCGCGTCCGCCAACGACAAACTCACGTCGAGCATTTCAACTTCGGTGCGCGGCGTCAGCACGTCGGCGACGTTGGTGTGTTCAAAATGAAACACCCGCTCAATCATTTTGCGCTGGTCGTTGTTGACCACGCCGGCGATTTCGCCGTCGCCGACGGCGGCGATAACTTCGCTGGTCAGGTCTTCCGGCTTTTTCTGCAAGTCATAACCGGCGCCGCGCGCCATCAGCCGATAGAGGGCAAAAACCGGCACCGTCAGCCAACCGAACAAGACGGTCATCAACCAAATCGGCACGGCGAGGGCAATCACCAACCGCTCGGCAAGCAGGTCGCCGACGACTTCCGCCAAGCCGCGCAAACAGGCGATAAGCAACACGGCGACGCCGGCGACCCAGAGAAAATTGCCGTCGTCGCGGGAATGGCAAAAATGGCAAAAGAACGCCAGCGCAAACACCGTCAGCAACGCGCCGCTGATAAACGTCGAGGAGAAACGGGTGTGTTGCAAGCGTTCGAGGATATGGTCGAGAAAGCGCCCGCGCCGCCGACCGCGTTTGGCGAGCGTTTCTTCCAAACGCGAGACGCGCATATATTGCAACGCGGTTTCGCAGGCGGCGGACAAAGCGCCGAGAAGGGCGAGCAGAAACAAGGTGATGACCGGAAAATAGCCGTCGGGGTCGTCCATTTTTTTTCGAGTATGCCTCCGCGAGAAATAAAAATTTAACGCTAATTTGTAGCCAAACGTCGCCGGTTATCAACGGCGCGGCGGATATTCCCAAATGCGGGCGGGGCGGGTAAGATTGGGAAGGAGAGAGTAGTTACAAATTTAGTGGTCCGTGAGCGGTGGACCGGTTGCGCCTGAACGCGGTCGCGCTATGCGCACCAACTTTCGCTTCGCTCGGTTTCGAGGAGACGTTCTTTATTTTTTAGAGGAGTGGCGCAATGCGCGAACTTTCAATCGTGGTTCCGACTTACAACGAAAGCGACAACGTCGCGCCGTTGTTGGAGAAATTGACGGCGGCGCTCAGCGGCGTTGATTGGGAAGTAATTTTCGTTGACGACAATTCGCCGGATAAAACCTATCGGCGGGTCGCCGACCTCGCCGCCACCGACGCGCGGGTGAAAATTTTGCGGCGCGTCGGGCGTAAAGGTCTTTCGACGGCGTGCATCGAAGGCGCGATGATTGCGAGCGCGCCGGTGATTGCGGTGATGGACGCCGATATGCAACACGACGAGCGCGTTCTGCCGGCGATGCTCAAAAAAATCACCGACGAAAATTGCGAAATCGTGGTCGGCACGCGCTACGCCGCCGGCGGGAGCGTCGGCGAATGGAACGCCGCGCGGACGTTGATGAGCAAGACCGCGACCAAATTAGGCGCGGTTTTACTCGGTAAAAACACGGTTTCCGACCCGATGAGCGGCTTCTTTATGTTGCGAAGCGCGCTGTTTGCCGAAGTGGTGGAGCGGCTCTCCGGCGAGGGGTTCAAAATTTTATTAGACCTCTTAACCAGCGCCCGCCGCCCGCTGACGATTGGCGAGGTTGCCTACACGTTTCGCTTGCGCGAACACGGCGAGAGCAAATTATCGCTCGGCGTGTTGTGCGATTTCGGCTTGTTATTGGCGGATAAAACGGTCGGCAAATACGTGCCGGCGCGATTTTTGCTGTTTGTCGCGGTGGGCTTGCTCGGCGTCGGCGTTCATCTCGGTTGCCTCGCGGCGCTGTATTCGACCGGCTTCGTCTTCGCGCAAAGCGCGGCGACGTTCGCGGCGATGGTCGTGAATTTCTTTCTCAACAACGCTTTCACCTACGCCGACCGGTCGCTGAAAAGGCGGAAACTTCGGCGCGGCTTGGCGCTGTTTATTTTGATTTGCGGACTCGGCGCGTTGCCGAATATCGTGCTTGCCGGTTATTTGTATGAAGTGTCGCACCTCTATTGGCTACTCGCCGGCGCGCTCGGAATGTTGGTCAGCGCCGTGTGGAATTACGCCGTGTCGCAACATTTCATTTGGCGGAAATTCAATTAACAATTAACAATTGATAACTCAGGTTACGCGATTTTGTCATCATCAACTCCGCTAAAAGCCCCGCCATGGGCTTAAGGTGAATATCCCCGACCGGCGCGACGATAGCGCGTGTCGCTTGACGTTATTCAAATTAAACGCCTACGGCGTTTTTTAAGGATTTTATTTTTGTCAAATCAGTTGCTATTTTTTGGCGCGCGTAACATGAGTTGTTAATTGTCCTCTCGCAGTATCCGCAAAATTTCGGCGAGCGCGTCGCGTTCCAATTGGCGCACCCGTTCGCGGGTGTGGGCGTGTCCGGGCATTTTGGCGGCGACTTCCTCCAACGTCAAATTTTTCCGTCCGTCCAAACCGAGGCGCAGGCGCAACACCAACGCCGAGCGCTCGTCCAAACACTCCAATAAAATACGGAATTTGCGCTCGTCGGCGGGACCGAGACCGTCGCCGCTTTCGCCGCCGGACATCATTCTGGCGAGCGGTTCGTTTTGACGGTCCGCCGTCGGTTGCCAGTCGATACTTTCTTCGCTCGACGTGCCGCGCAGGGCGGCGAGCGCGTCGAGGGTCGGGAGAATTTTATCGGCGGGTAAATCGAGGCGGGCGGCGATTTCTTCGGTCGTCGGCTCGCGTTCCAATTCGCGCGTCAAGTCGTGGCGGGCGCGTCGCCACGCGGCGGTGGTGCGAAACATTTCGTGCGACACGTGAATGCGCCGCCGCCGCTCTTTGATTGCCTGCCCGATACTTTGCGTAATCCAGCGCGTCGCATAAGTGGCGAAGCGCGTGTTTTTGCCGAGCCGGAAACGGTCAACCGCTTTGATTAAGCCGTAGTTACCCTCGTAAATCAATTCCAAAAACGACAAATCGTGAACGGGAAATTTTTTCGCCAACGACACTACCAAGCGCAGATTGCGCAAAATTAACAACTCGCGCGCCGCGGCGTCGCCGCGCGCCATTTTTTCGACGACGGCGATTTCTTCCGCTTCGTTCAGCGGCGGCAAATCCGCGAGCGTGTTCATATATTCGTGCAAGTCGTCGTCGCGCATACCGCCCTCCGTGGATTTTCATTTCGCCGACAGCGCCGGCGTTTGGCGGCGTTCGGCGCAATCGGCAAGACACCAATTGAGGTAATCTTGGCAGGGGATGCTGGCGAGTTCCGCTTGTTGCTGAAAATACGCCCAGACGTCGGCGTCAAGGTTCAGCGTTATTTGCCGATGCAATCTTTGCGCGTAAGGATTGCCGACAGCGTGGGAAAAATCGTATTCCGTTTTCATGGTCGGTTCCTCCTCTTTAATCAGCGTCGCGGTATTGTCGAGTTTCACCGGTAGTCGCTTTGCGGGCGGAAATTATACGAATGGTGTCGCCGTCGGCGCGGTAGCAATGACAAACAATCAGCAACCGAGTTTTCCGGCTTAATCCCAAAATAACAAAACGCTCTTCGTCAAGCGAATGTTCGTCGTCAAAAATTACTTTGGCGTGCGGGTCGAAAAACACGGTCTGCGCTTCCTCAAACGAAACGCCGTGCTTGTTTTTGTTGGCTTCGCCTTTGCGATTATCCCATTCAAATTTTAGCGGTCGCATTTTCCTCCTTGCTTACTGCACCGCCTGAATCGGTCCGCGGGCTTCGCCGCGCACGAATTGCCTTATCATCAATTCTTTTTCGCTCATTCCGTCGGCGTCGGGGCGGGCGCTGATTTCGCGGAAATAGTCCGGCGTGCCGGCGGCGGCGATGACGCCGGCGTTCAGCATAATAATCCGGTCGCCGGTCTTGAACGCGACCTGCATATCGTGCGTGATGACGATGCTGGTCAGATTTTTGTGCGCCAGATGTTGCCGCGTCGCGATAATCAAATCCGCCACCGCGTCGCTCATAATCGGGTCTAAACCCGTCGTCGGCTCGTCATACAACATTATTTCCGGCTCTTGCGCCAGCGCCCGCGCCAGCGCGATGCGTTTTCGCTGACCGCCCGACACCATCGACGGCATTTTGTCCGGCATATCGGGAAACCGCGCCTTGCCCAAACCGACCTGATACAATTTTTCTTCGACGATGCCCTGCAACTCGTCGCGGTTTTTTACGCCGCGCAACTGCGCCGGAAACGCGATATTTTGCGCAATCGTCATACTGTCGAACAACGCGCCGTTCTGAAACAACATCGCGAAATGCGAGCGCAATTCGGTCAAATCGTCTTCGTCCATCGCCGCGATGTCGCGCCCTTGAAAGCGGCATTCGCCGGTCGTCGGCGCGAGCAGTCCGAGAAACAGGCGCAGGGTTACGCTTTTGCCGACGCCGGACTGCCCGATGACGACCAACGTTTCGCCGCGTTGAACGGTCAGCGTCAACCCGCGCAACACGGTTACGGCGCCGAAGGATTTATGCACCTCGTCCAAAGTTATCAGCGCGTCCGACATGGTTTTTTCCCTTGGGGGTTATTGGCGCCGCGGAACAATTAACAATTAAGAATTAACAATTAACAATTAAGACGCGAAGCGAATTTGATAATCATTCCGACAGTCCGCCCCAACGGGGCGAAATATATCAGCCCAGGGTAAGCGGCGATGCTCTACCGCCGCGCCACCCTGGGTAAAGACGGCGCAAAGCGCCATCCGAAATTGGACGGTTCGCCGCGTTTGGGCGAACCGCTCTCGCCGCCGACGCGTTTGCCGCCGCAAACCACGCGTCGGAACTGTCGGATGGTTTTATCAATCAACCGCTACCTATGGTGGCGGCGCGAAGAGCGTGCGCCTTACCATAGGCTGATATGTTTCGCGCTTTCAGCGCGGACTGGCGGAGATTTTTCAAATTCTTCGTTGCAACTGCACCGACGAAGACCGCATAACGTGAGTTCTTAATTTGTAATTTTTAATTGCTCTTTCACCGCCCGCTAACTTTGCAAAACTGAAAAAGTCCGGTTGGTGCCAACCGGACTTTTTTCACAGCGTGGTTTGATAACCTTCTTGCGACAGGGCGGTAAGAATCTCGTGTTTATGTTCGTGCCCGAAGGTCTCGAGGGTTAATACCAGTTCGGTTCCTTTTTCGCTGTTGCGGTTAATATCAACAAACTGATTATGTTGCATTTCCACAATGTTGCCGCGTTCTCTGGCGATAATCCCCGAAATGCGATGCAGTTCGCCCGGACGGTCGGGCAGACGAACGCTGAACGTGAAAATCCGCCCCCGATTGCGCAAGCCGTGCTGGACTAACGATGAAATCGAAATCACGTCCATATTGCCGCCGCTCAACAGCGCCACCACGTTCTTGTCCTTGACGTTGAGATATTTCAACGCCGCCACCGCGAGCAAACCGGCGTTCTCGACAATCATTTTATGACTCTCCATCATATCGAGAAACACATCGACTAATTTTTTGTCCTCGATGGTGATGATGTCGTCAACGTATTTTTGGATAAACGGAAAAACGATGTCGCCCGGCGTCCGCACCGCCACGCCGTCGGCAATGGTCTCAACCTTGTGTAGCGAGGTTACCTTGCCGGCTTTCACGGAAACCCGCATACTGTCCGCTCCGGCGGGCTCGACGCCAATTACGCTGATTTCCGGTTTGAGCGTTTTCGCCAGCGTCGCCAAACCCGCCGCCAACCCGCCGCCGCCAATCGGCACCAGAATCACGTCGGTTTGCGGTAATGATTGCAAAATCTCAAAGGCAAGCGTTCCTTGACCGGCGGCGATGTCTAAATCGTTAAAAGGATGAACGAATTCGTAGCCGTTTTTTTCGGCGAGTTGAACGGCGTGCGCGTAAGCGTCGTCGTAAAGATTTCCGTGCAACACCACCTTCGCCCCGTATGCCTTGGTGTTATTGACTTTTACTAACGGCGTCGTTTCCGGCATCACGATAGTGGCTTTTGCCCCGAAATGTTGCGCGGCATAGCCGACCCCTTGCGCGTGGTTGCCGGCGGACGCGGTGATTAGTCCGCGGCTACGTTGGGTCTCGGAGAGAAGCGAAATTTTATACAACGCGCCCCGAATTTTATACGCGCCGGTCAACTGCATATTTTCCGGCTTGAACCAGACCTTGTTGCCGGTCTGTTGCGAAAAATGTTTGCTGAAAACCAGACCGGTTTCGAGAATAACGGCATTGACCACCCGCGCGGCTTGCTGAAATTTTTCTAAAGTCAAAGACATAATATCAATAAGGTGGAGGGAGATTGAAACGGTAAAGACAAGCGGCGCATTCTAATTCACCACACCCAACCGGCAACACTTTTTACGGGGAAGCGCGTTTGATTTTCAACAGCGGCAAGCCGCAAAAGTTGTATTTGGTTTTCGCGCCGTCGGCGGTTTGCGTAACCGAAAAAATTCCCCGCCACCACGAACGAAGCGTTTGATAGCCGTAAATTTCGTTGTGCAATTTTCTGCCGGCGGCGATTTCGGCGGCGGAAAAATGCTTTTGGCGTATCCGGCGCTTTTCCGCCCGCACTAACGAGCGATTGGCGGGCGCGCAAGACGCGCCGTTCGTCCGAAAAATTGCTATGGTCGTGTCTATTTGGGCGAACGAACAACCGTTTGCCGCGAAAACAACCCACTTTTCTGCATCGGCGCCGATACGATAAGTTTCGTCGTAAAGACCGTAACGAGTAAATAATTCCCGTCGAATAAAACTTTGATGACCGAGCCATCCTTTGACAAAATAAATTTTGGAAATAAGCGACGGGGGGGGGGGCGTAATTCCGTTTTCGACTTTATCGGCAGTCCGAAATAATGTATTGCCGTAAATAATATCGGCGCCGCCGAGCGCGCCGCTTGCCCAGACCGCCGCCAACACGGTGTCGCTCGCCAAATAATCACCGCCGTTGAGAAACAGCAGATATTCGCCGGCCGCGGCGCGAATGCCTTTATTCATCGCGTTATAAATGCCGGTGTCCGGCTCCGAAATCAGCCGCGTGATGCGCGTGCGATATTTTTCCAACACGTCCAAGGTGCCGTCGGTCGAAGCGCCGTCAACGACAAGCCATTCAAAATCCTGAAAAGTTTGCCGGACCACGCTCGCGCACGTGTCGTCGATTTCGGCGGCGATATTGCGGCAGACGGTGATGACAGTGAGGGACGGCATAAAAAGGCGGATTAAGGGTTTTAATGGAGTTTAAGAAATTTAAGAACCGCAACTTTTAACCTCAGGTTACGCGGTCTTCGTTGGTGCTGTTGCAACGAAGAATTTGAAAAAACTCCGCTAATCGCGCTGAAAGCGCAAAACATATCAGCCCAGGGTAAGGCGCACGCTCTTGGCGCCGCCACCATAGGTAGCGGTTCGCGGAGCGAACCATCCGACAGTTCCGCCGTTAGGCGGCATCTCGCCGCCATTGGCGGCGAAAGCGGTTCGCAAAAGCGCGGCGAACCGTCCAATTGCGGTTGGCGCTTCGCGCCGTCTTTACCTATGGTGGCGCGGCTGATAGAGCGTCGCCGCTTACCATAGGCTGATATATTTCGCCCCGTTGGGGCGACTGGCGGAATAAATTATCAAAATCGCGTAACATGAATTTCAACTTTTAACTTTTAGCTTTCAACTCCGAATTCGTCGGCGATTCCTCAAAGAAGGCGTCCAATTCCGTCAGGACCGCGTCTATTTCCGTCATAAAGATTCCGAGGTGCGCGGCGATAAATTCTTTTTTGCCTTCCCGTCCGGCGTTTTCCAACGCCGTCGCCCGTTCCGACAAGACCGGCGCGCCAATCGACGCGGCGGCGCTTTGCAGGGCGTGCATTTGGATAGTGAAATTTTTATAGTCGCCCGCGCGGTGGTGGAGTTTAAGCGCCTCGACGTTAGACCGCGTGTCCTGCCGGTAAAAATCGAGCGCCAGCAAATACGCCTCGCGCTCGCCGCCGACGCGCGCCAATCCCAACACGGCATCGATGCCCTTGACCGCCGGCAACCGCCGTTCGGACAACATAATGCACGCGCCGTCGTTGCGCCGCTCACCGCTACGCGACGAGTCGTCGCGCGACGAGTAGCCGCGAGCCGAAGCGTTGCGCGACGAGGCGCTACGCGACGAGTCGCTTTTTTCCGGCGCCGACGCGTCGCTTTGCAGTTGTTTTTCCGGTTTTATCCATTGGGACAGAATGGCGTGCAGTTTCTCCATTTCAATCGGTTTGGAGAGAAAGTCGTTCATCCCGTTGCTCAAAAACATTTCCCGCATCCCCGAAACGGCGTCGGCGGTCAGCGCGATAATCGGCAGATTTTCCCAGGCACCGCCGAGCGCCCGAATCCGTTTGGTGGCTTCGATGCCGTCAACGTCCGGCATCATATGGTCCATAAACACCAAGTCGTAGGGCGTTTCCTCGACCTTGCGCACCGCGTCCCCGCCCGACATACAGGTGTCGATTTGCATTTTGTAGGGCGCCATTAGACCGGAGGCGACGATGATGTTGGAACTGATGTCGTCCACGACCAGAACCCGCGCGGCGGGCGCGGTGAAGCGGGCGGGGGCGGAAAAATTCTGATGCTGTTTTTCACTGCGCCCGTTCAGGATGTTGGCGATGGCGACCAAATGCGCCGGTATAACGAGCGAGGGGATTTGCGGATACGCGGGCGGCTCGCCGAAATTTGTGAGCAACACCGGCGTTACATTCGGATAGTTGGCGATTTCCAGTCGCACTTCCGCGAAGAGGGCGGTCGGGACAAACACGAACGCCGGTCGTTCCCAGCGCAAGGCGTGGAGGAAATCCGCCAACGTTACCGTCGCCGTGCTTTCCACACCCAATTTTTTCAACATATAAACCATCGGCTCCACATACACCCGCCGTCTTTCATACAACAGCACGCTTTTGCCGGCGGGATTTTCCACCGTGGCGAGGGGACTGTGGTCTTTGATAGTTTGCGGCACGGTCAGCGTGAAAGTGCTTCCCTGTCCGAAAACGCTCTCGACCGTCAGCGTGCCGCCCATCAGCCGCGTGAGATTTTGCGCGATGCTTAGTCCTAAACCGCTACCGTCGATGTTGTAGTCGAGTTTGCTGAAATCCTGAAACAGTTTGTTCATATCCTCCGGCTTGATGCCGACGCCGGTGTCGGCGACGGTAACCACCAGCAGAAATTGTCCGTCCGCGCGCATTTTGCCTTCGGCGCCCAATAAAATATGCCCATGGTGCGTGTATTTCGCCGCGTTGCTGAGCAGGTTTAACAATATCTGCCGAAGCCGCGTCATATCGCCGGTCATCGTGGCGGGCAGGGCGCTATCGACCCGAATCACGAAGCGAAGCGATTTTTCCGCGATGCGCATCCGCACGATGTTAATCACGTCGTTCAGCAGGACGGAGAATTGATAGTCCACCGGCACAATCTCCATTTTGCCGGCTTCGATTTTGGAGAAGTCCAAAATGTCGTTGATGATGGAGAGCAGGTTGGAGCCGGCTTGTTTGATACTGCCGATGTATTCGGACAGCGCCGGGTTGTTCGCCTCCCGCAACGCGAGTTCGCTGATGCCGATGATGACGTTCATCGGAATGCGGATTTCGTGGCTCATTTGGGCGAGGAAAGTCGATTTGGCTTCGTTCACCGCCTGCGCTCTGGCGGTTTGTTCTTCGAGTTGCGCGGTGCGGATTTTGACGAGTTGGTCAAGGTGCGTTTTCTCGCGCCCCAACAGACCGACGGTGCGGCGGAGTTTCAGCAACAGCAGGATAATCAGCGCGATAAAGACAATATCGGCGACGATATTAAACGTCGCCGAACGCGACAACAACGGGAACAGCAAAATGCCGACCAGCGCGCCGCCGCCGATAAAAAGCAACAATTTGTTGTTTTCGATGTTCATAAGTAATTCCTAAAACGAAAAAACGTCTAACCGACATTAGACCTGTTCGACAACCAATTCGCGGCATCTTTTCGGTTAATTTTTCGTCCCGCTACGTCAAAATTCCTTGCAATACTCTCGGTATTGCTTCGTCATTTTTCCTTGCGGGACGGAAAATTAGACCCGAAAATTTGCTCGCTCTTGGTTATCGAACAGGTCTATTAATTTTTTGTCGTTTAACGCGAGCGCGGGCAATGGCATGCAGACCTTCGTCAACGTCTTTTTGGAAATCCGCGCGGGCTTCCGCCGCAGTCATTTTTTTCCACCGCTTAACCATTTCCCGGCGTATTTGATGAATTTCATCGATAATTGCGTCAGCCATCGGTTAATCCTCCCCTAAAAAAATAGTCGGCGACAAGATTTTGATGTTTTTTAACAATTCACGGCTATTGATCGTTTCCACCGCGCGCATTGCCCGCAATTTATTTGATTTCATTCCATAGCCGCCACGTGTCGCGCATTTTTTCCGGCGTGTCCGGCGCGTCGAGATAGTTGATAATCGAGGTCTCAAGATATATTCGATATTTTCTCATTTTTACCGCGATGCCTTTCGCCGGAATTTTAAGGAATTACTTTTATTTTCGCTTTATCGAACTCGCCCCCTCCGCGTTATTCACGCGTCCGAAGCAACCTCGTCAAATGGCGTCTCCGGCGCAATTACCCCCCCCCCCGTGAGGAATCTTTGGCGATGGCTTTTTTAATCGCCGCGACGGCGGCTTCGGCGGCGGCGACGAAAGCGGCGTTGTTGGCGGCGACAAAACTCCAATTGCCGGCTTTGGCGGCGAGTTCCAACTGTTTCGCCTGTTCGCCGAGCGCCGTCAGACCGGCGCTGTTGCTACTGCCTTTAATGCCGTGCGTGTAGGTCGCGTAATCGACCGTCGCTTCGGGTTTCGGGTCGCGGATTTCCGCCAACATTCGCGTCGTGTCCGTAACGAACGCCTGCAACACATATTCATAGACCTCCCACGTGCCGCCGCAATTCTCCAAGCCGATTTCCACATTCAACCCCGGCAGATTGCGCACCGCCTCCTGCCGGCCGCCGTCGAGGGGCGCGTTTTTATTTTGCGGCGCTTGCGCCGCGTTCGTCGCGTTCGCCGCGTTCGCCGCGACGGTGTCCGCGACCGCGTCCGCGCCGTCCGCTTCTTTGGTTTTGTCGCGCACCCAGCGGTTGAGCGCCACGTCGAGGAGCGTGATGTCGATGGGTTTGGAAATGAAGTCGTTGAAGCCGTTGGCGAGGAACATTCGCGCCATACCGGACACGGCGTTGGCGGTGAGCGCGATAATCGGAATATTTTTCGCGTAAGGCGTGCCGAGGGCGCGGATAAGGCGGGTGGCTTCGACGCCGTCCATTTCCGGCATCATATGGTCCATCATAATCGCGTCGTATTTCACCGCCGCTTCGCGGATGGCTTCCACCGCCCTTTTGCCGCTGGTCAAACAGTCCACCTGCAATTTGTAACGTTTCAGCAAGCCCTGCGCCACGATGAGGTTGGTCGTTACGTCGTCCACGACCAACACGCGGGCGTAGGACAGGTCGGCGCGGGCGGCGTTTTGATTGCGGTCGCGCTTGTGGCGCAGGTATTCAAAATGACACAATTTTCTCGCCGTGTCCGCGCCGATGGTTTGGTCGTTGACGAAATCCTGCCGCACGCGCACGGTGAAAGTGCTACCGAAACCGTATTCGCTCTCGACCGTCAACGAGCCGTCCATCATTTCCGCCATTTTTTTGGCAATCGCCAACCCTAAACCGGTGCCTTGAATGGCGCGGTTGCTCTTGGTGTCCACCTGACTGTAATTGCTGAAAATTTTCTGCAAATTTTCGGGACGGATGCCGATGCCGGTGTCGCGGATTGAAGAAGTCATCCAGACATGGTTGCCCGCGCGCTCGGCGCGGATGTTCCAATCGACCGACCCTTTGTTGGTGTATTTGAAAGCGTTGGAGAGCAAATTATTGAGAATTTGTTTAATCCGCAAATCGTCGCCGAACAGCGTGCAGGGCAAAGTTTCGTCGATATTCAGGCGAAATTCGACTTCTTTCGAGCCGGTATAGGCGCTAATCAGCGCCAGCGTGTCGTTGATTAGCGAGGGGACGTTGTATTCGACCGGCACGAGTTCCATTTTGCCGGATTCGACTTTCGAGAGGTCCAAAATGTTGTTGACGATGCTGAGGAGCGTTACGCCGGCGGCGTAGATTTTGTTGATGTCGTCGTTTTCCGAGGGGGGCAGGGAGCCGGAACTGAGCGCGAGTTCGCTTAAACCGATAATCGCGTTTAGCGGCGTGCGGATTTCGTGGCTCATATTGGCGAGAAAAATCGACTTCATTTGCGATTCTTCGCGGGCGACGCGCGCGGCGCGGCGCAAAATGACGTGGGTCAACACCACCATCAGCACGATTAAAATCAGCATTAACATCAGCACGCCTAACATAATGTTGGAATGCCGGTTAATGGGTTGGAGCAATTCGTCGGCGGAGGTCGAGGTGTAAAGCCGCCATTCGGCGGCGCGAATGTCATGCGCGGAGTAGTATCTTTTTTCGCCGGACGGCAACGCCAAGAGCGCGCTTTTGCCGTTTTTCAAAGCCAGTAAATCTTCCGCCATCCGCGGATGAACTTTCGCGATATTGGTCGTTGTTTGGTCAAAACCCAAACGCTCGACCGTCGGGTTGTTGGTTTGCCGGAGCAGGACGTTGGCGCGCATATCGGTGATAATGGCGTAAAAGTCGTCGGCTTCTTCCTGCACCTGATTTAGCATCTCTTCCAAGGTCGAGACAAAAATATCCGCCGAAAGCACGCCGATAATTTTCCCTTGCGAGCGCACCGCTTTGGCAAAGGAAACGCAGGGCAGACCGGAGTCGTAATCGTCGAAAATTTCCGAGATAACGACGCGGTCGGGGTGGTTGACCGCCTCGACATACCACGGTCGCTCGGTGGCGTTGTAATCCTTGTAGTCCAGTTCCCGGTGGTCGGAGGAGATGAGCGAGCCGTCGGGATAGCCCATATGAATACGGAAAAATTCCGGGTGACGGTCGAGGTGGAGGTTGATGGCGCCTTGCATTTTGTCCGTCGGAAATTCTTCGCCTAAATTGGCGATGCCGCCGGCGAAAGTGGCGACGAAACTGCTACTTTTCTCGACCCAGTTGTTGATTTTCTCCGCGTCGTAAATACCGTTGCGCTCAATCCGCGCGAGCGTCTGCTCTATCTCGTTGTGGCGCACCGTCACCACGCCGCCAATCATCACCGCCCCGACGGCGATAATCAGAATAATTACGGAAGTCAGCACCGCGTGAAATTTATCAACCAACATAATTTTTTCCTTCTCAATTAACTGCTGACGCGCCGGATTTTTTAACGCGCCGCCGCGCCGGTTCCCACAAAAAAATGCCCCCAAAACAATGTCGCGAAATTTATCCATTTTCATACGGGAAACAATGAGGCAGTGGTCATTGAACGGCGAGCGCTTGTAAATTGGTAATTCCAGCCGCTCTTAATAACCGCCCATTGCCCACCGCCCACTGCCCACTCAATCGATGAAACTATCCCTCGCCCTCCTTATTTGCCTCCTCTCGCCGCTGACGTTCGCCGGCGAATGGCTGACGGCGGCGAAAAGCACGCCGACGCTGACCGCGCAACTCGCGGCTTACGCGCAGGAAACCGTGCAAGCGGTGCTTGCCGGTCGCTCGCCCGTTATGCCCGTCGAGTTGGCGCCCGTCGTCGCCGACGCCGGCAACGGCGTGGAAATCACGCTTGTGCGCGACGGAAAAATCGTGGCGCAAGGCAACGCCCGTGAAAAAAACGGTCTGCTCGGCAATTTGCGCCTTGCCGCCGGACGCGCTCTTTACGGTTTTCGCGTGGAAAATATCGAGCAATGTTCGCTGTGGCTGACGCTGTTCGACGAAGGGCAAATTTCGCCGACGCCGCCGCTGGTCTTCACGCCGGAATTAGGGACGCAGGGCTGGCAAATCGAACGCGCCGAGCGCCGATTTTTTTGCGGCGCGGTGGCGGCGCTGGCGCAACAATGGTCGTGGCGCGAAATTTTAGACGCGCTGTTGACCGAAGTTACGCCGGCGGCGCGGTTGGATTTTTTGGCGGCGGCGCGCTTGCGCGTCTATCACGCGGACACGTTGGTGATGCCGCCGGACGCCGCGCCGTTCTGGTTAAATCAACCCGCGCCCGCCGTTACCGCCGAAGATTTGGCGGTGGCACGGACGGCGTTAAAACAGTGGTGGCAAACCAACCAAACGGCGGACGGTTTTTATTTGACGGACGGCAAAGTTGATTTTGTCGCCAACGCCAACGCCGCCGCCGCGCTCGGCGGTTTTTGGCGGGCGGAGCGCGACGAGGCGCTTCGCGCTTGCGGGTTGAAACTGCTCGCGGCGTTGTGGCGGAATTATTATTTGGAAGCGCCCGGCACGGACTACGGTTATTTGCGCGGCGGCGCGTATCCGACCGGCGACGATTTATTGGCGACGACGCTGGCTTGGTGGGGATTGATTTTATTCGACGCGACCGCGGACGAACACTATCAACCGCTCCGCCGTTTTCTGGCGCAACAAAACGCGCCCGCGCCGGTCAATTTGTGGCAATTTGCCACGACGGCGGAAAAAAATGTTTGGCGTTGTTTGCTGACGATTGCGCTGATGGCGGACGCTCCGCGCGAATTTAGCGGCGCGGCGGTGCAAAATTTGGCGGACTTGCCGCCCGCGACGGGTTTGCCGCCCGCTACGGGCTTGCCACCCGCTACGGGTTTGCCGACCGCTACGGGTTTGCCGACCGTCGGCGGCGCGGTGGACGAAAATCCGTGGCGAATTATGGCGGGTCTCGCGGTCTATCAGACGACGCGCCAAAAACGCTGGTTGAACGACGCGCTGGCGTTGGCGGCGAAAATGTTGGACGCGCCGCCGTCGGCGACCATCGCCGGTTTGAGCGCGAATTTATTGAGCGCGGGGCAGGCGGGACGGGTGTTGGAAATTTTGGGCGTGGCGGCGAATTTCCGCCGCGCCGCCGAACTGAAAAAATGGGGACGGGACAATTTGCGCGCTTTATTGTCCTTGCAAGCGGTCCCGTCGTCGTGGCGCGGTTTGTTGCGACCGGACGCCGCGGCGCGCGGCGGCTTCACGGCGTCGCCCGCCGCGCTGGCGGTGAATTTAGCCAACACCCTCGCCGCCACGTTCGCGCTGAACCAATTAACAATTGACAATTAACAATTAACAATTTTTGCGGTATTTAATAATCTCCGTTAATCGCGCCGTAGGCGCGAAACGTGAATACCCCCGACCAAGCGACACGCGCTGACGCAATTAACAATTGACAATTCTGGAATTTGAAAATTGTTAATTGTTAATTGTTAATTGTTAATTGCTCTGGCACCCTCTTTGCAGTTACGCCGGAAACAACTTTGCGGAGCGGGAAATTATGGAAAATTCTGCCGTTAGTAATTTGAGCGCGTTGACGCGCGCCAACGGTTCGGTCAACGCCGACCGCGCGACGCTGATGCGGATGAAAACGCAGGGCGACGAGCGGGCGTTGCGGATGTCGGCGAACGAGTTTGTCGGCGTGTTTATCGGGCAAATGTATAAAGTGATGGGCGAAAGCGTGGGCAAGTCCGAACTGATGAACGGCGGCGCGGGCGAGGAAATGTTTCGCACGATGCTCTACGACGAATACGCCCGCCAAGCCGCCCACCAAGACCGCACCGGTTTAGGGGAAACGGTTTATCAATCGTTGAAAAGCCGGAATCAAGCAATTAACAATTGACTGGGAGAAAAGCCATGAAAACCGCCGTCGCCGCCTTGACCGCCATTTTGACGACCGATGTCGCGTTGCACGAGCGGATGCTCGCGGCGGCGGACGCCAAACGGGCGGCGATTATGACCGGCGATTTGCCGGCGATGGAGGCGTCGCTGAACGCCGAATACGATTTAATCGAAAAAATCCGGGCGCAGGCGCCGCCACGCGAGGCGTTGGTCGCGGACCTGGCGGCGAAATTAGCCGTCGCCGAACAGCCGCCGACCTTACGCGCACTGATGGCGAAACTGCCGCCGGAATTACGCGGCGAAATCGACGCGGCGCGCGAAAAATTGAAAACCGTGTTGGAAAAATTGCGCCTGCGCCTGCGCGCCAACACGGAGTTGTTGAAAGCGTCGATGGACCACGCGCAGGCGTTTATGGAAATGCTCCGCCACTCCGGCGACGAAGCCCAAACCTACAACCGCTACGGCAAAATGGAACGCGCGCCGGCGCGCCTCATCAATCGCCGCGCGTAAAAATCAGCGCCGACGATAAGAGGCGAGCGCTGACAAGAAACTTAAACGTCTTAATCCCCTTGTCGTCCTCAAATCAAACTGCTCAAACTTCGTAATTCGTAATTTTTAATTCGCAATTCGCAATTTCCGCTACGCTTTGCGTCGGCGACCGGTAAAATACGCGACAAATTTTTAACGCGACCGGAGCGGAATAAAAAATGCCGTTTAATTTTTCCTTTGTGATTCCGGGCAAACTTGCCGGAATGGGTTTGCCCGGAATGATTTCGCCGTTAGCCGGCGAACTGTTGCAACTCCGGCGGCAGAAAATCGCCGCGCTCGTGTCGCTGACCGAAGAGCCGTTGGACGCCGCCGCCGTCGCCGCCGCCGAGATGGCTTATTTGCACTTGCCGGTGCCGGATTTCACGCCGCCGCAACCGGCGCAAATCGCCGCGCTGATAAAATTTATTCAGGAACAAAACGCGCAAAACCTCGCCGTCGCCGTGCATTGCGCCGGCGGTTACGGGCGCACCGGCACGATGCTCGCCTGCTATTTGGTCGCGCTCGGCGAAACCGCCGAACAGGCAATCAACGCGATTCGCGCCATCCGCCCGGGCTCGATTGAAACGCCGGCACAAGAACAATGCGTGCGGGATTTTTCATCGAGAGAGTTTAGAGTTAAGAGTTTAGAGTGAAGCAAAGGTTGCGCTTCGCGCGTCTTAAAAATAAAACTCAACTGCTAAACTCTCAACTCTAAACTCTAAACTCTAAAAATATGTCCGACTACAACGACAACAACTATGATTTCCTGACCGTCGCGGTGGCGCATAAGTTGCTGACGCGGGAGCAAGTCGATGGCGTGCGCCGGACGATGCAGACCCAAATCGCGATGGGGCAGACGCCGCATAAGCCGGAAGAAATTTTGCGCCATGAAGACATTTTGACCGAAACGCAAATCTGGGCGATTGGCAAGGCGCGCGAGCGGTTGCTCCGCGACTACGAAAATCACGCGCACAAAATCGGCAACTATGAAATTATCGAAACGGTCGGCGAGGGCGGTCTCGGCATCGTCTATAAGGCGAAACAAATCAGCATCGGGCGGCTCGTCGCGCTCAAAGTTCTGCACGAAAAATGGATGTCGGACGCCGAATTTCGCAACCGTTTTTTAGTCGAGGCGCGGCTCGTCGGACGGTTGTCGCACCCGAATCTGATTCAGGTAATTGATGTCGGACGGCATCAAAACCAGTTGTATTATTCGATGGAATTTGTCGATGGCGAAACGGTCGAGAAAATGATTTTCCGGCGCGGGCGGTTGGAGTTGAGCGAAGCGATTGCGATTATCGCGCAAACGGCGGGCGCGTTGCAGTATCTCGCCGAAAAGAAAATCGTGCATCGCGACGTGAAGCCGAGCAACATCATCGTTACTAAAAAAGGCGTGGCGAAACTCGGCGATTTCGGCTTTGTGAAAAGTTCGTTGGAGTCGGTGATTTGGACGGTCGGCGCGGTTACGCCCGGCGAGGTTTTGGGGACGCCGGACTACATTTCGCCGGAGGCGGCGAACGGCGAAAAAAATCTCGATTTCCGCAGTGATATTTATAGTTTGGGCGCGACGTTTTATCATATGGTTTCGGGACAAACGCCGTTCAACGGGACGTGTTCGGCGGTGTTGGCGTCGCATATCGCCGAGCCGCCGCCGCCGTTGAACGAAGTCAATGCGCAGGCGCCGCGCGAGTTGACGCGGATGCTCAATAAAATGATGAGCAAAGACCCGCAAGACCGCTATCAGTCCTACGACGAATTGTTCGCGGCGTTGGAAAAATTGCGCCGCCGCCGCGCGCCCGCCGCGCCCGCTTTCGGCGACGGCGACGCCTGGCGCTGGCGCGATGACGCCCGTAAATGGCGGAATATCGCGTATATCGCCGGCGGTTTGCTGGCGTTGTCGTGGCTGTTTTTCGCGTTGACGTAAAAGCGCGATGCGTCCGAATTACCCGCATTAACCCGAAGCCGCGCGCGGCGAATTAAAAAAATCAAACGCCGCTTCTTCCGCCGACGAAACCGCCGCACTCGGCGCGCGGCGAAAAAAAATTTACCCGATGAAACGACCAATGTCCACGCGAAAAAAATTACTTCTCTCCGGTTTGGCGGTCGGACTCGCCGCGATGTTGTCGCTCGCGACGGCGGCGCCGCGCGAACACGATTGTTCCGGCGCCGATTGCCCGATTTGTTGGCAACTTGCCGCCGCGCATCAACTTTTAAGCGGTTTCACCGCCGCGATTATTCTCGCGTTTTCTTCGCTCGTCGTCGCGCGGCAAATCCCGACCGCGCCGCGCCGCCGCGATTTCACACCGCGCACGCCGGTCGCACTCAACGTCCAACTCACCGTTTAACCGCCCGGTTAAAAATCCCGCGTTCGGAATTAAGAATAGACCTGTTCGATAACCAAGAGCGAGCAAATTTTCGGGTCTAATTTTCCGTCCCGCAAGGAAAAATGACGAAGCAATACCGAGAGTATTGCAAGGAATTTTGACGTAGCGGGACGAAAAATTAACCGAAAAGATGCCGCGAATTGGTTGTCGAACAGGTCTAATTAACCGTTCACGGTTGATTCCGTTTTCCCGTTTTTCCCGTTTTAAATTCGGAGGTTTTATGAATAACTTATTTTCTCGCGTTTTTATGGTGTTTTTATGGCTCGCCGTCGGTTTCGCGCACGGCGCGGAGAAAAAAATATCGGTGGTAACCACGATTTTCCCGCCTTACGATTTCGCCCGCGCCGTCGGCGGCGACCGCGTCGAACTCAAAATGTTGTTGCCGCCCGGCGCCGAAAGCCATTCGTTTGAGCCGACGCCGCAAGACCTCATTGCCATTCAGAAAAGCGATTTGTTTATCTATGGCGGCGGCGAATCCGACACGTGGGTCGAGTCCGTGTTGCAAGCGTTGGACGGTAAAAAAATCAAAGTCCTTTCGATGATGAAAATCGTCGAACCCGTCCCCGAAGAAATCGTCGAAGGAATGCAAACCGCCGAGGGAAATTGCACGCTGGAGTGCTGTCTGCAAAAACCGGCGCAAGTCGGCGACGACGAAGTCGAATACGACGAGCACGTGTGGACTTCGCCGCGCAACGCGAAAAAAATCGCGCAAGCCGTCGGCGCGGCGCTCGGCGAACTCGACCCCGCCGGCGCGGATTATTATCGCGAGCGGACGGCGGCGTATGCGGCGCAACTCGACCGCTTGGACGCCGATTTCGCCGCCGTCGTGAAAAACGGCAAGCGGAAAGTAATCGTTTTCGGCGACCGGTTTCCGTTCCGCTATTTCGCCGACGCCTACGGATTGCGGTATTTTGCGGCGTTTCCGGGCTGTGCGGCGGAAGTCGAGGCGAGCGCGAAAACGGTGGCGTTTTTGATTAGGAAAGTTCGCGACGAAAAAATTCCGGTGGTTTTTTATCTTGAAATGTCCAATGAAAAAATGGCAAACACCATCGCCGAAGCCGCCGGCGCGAAAAAACTTTTGTTCCACGCCTGCCACAACATCGGCAAAAAAGAATGGCTGAGCGGCGCGTCGTATCTCGATTTGATGCGGCAAAATCTAATCAATTTGCGGGAGGCGTTGGAGTAGAGCGGCAAAAACGCCGTAGGCGTTTAATTTGAATAACGTCAAGCGACACGCGCTATCGTCGCGCCGGTCGGGCGGGGGCGGAGTTGATGATGACAAAATCGCGGAACCTCAGTTCTTAATTTTTAATTCGTAATCGCTCTTACCCGCCCCGCAACGCGGCGTTGATTGCCGCTTCGGTTTTTTCGTCGCCGGTTAAATCGCTCAAACTTTTCAAGCCGCTCAACGACATTGTCGCCGACGTTTTCGGCGGGAGCGCGTTCACCGGCGTTTCCGTGAATGTTTGTGCCAACGGATTCGCCACCGCAGATGCCGTCGCCACCGCCGCCGGTGTCGCCGCCACCGGCGGCGGCGACACCGGCGGCGGCGGCGTTTCCGCCGCTGGCGTCGGCGCAACGCTTGGCGCCGCGTTTGTCGGCGACGACGACGCGGGTGCAATTTCCGGCGGCGCGGAAGTTACGGGCGATGCTTCCGGCGACGGCTTCGCGGGCGACGGCGAAACGACCGGCGTTTCCGGCGTGGTTTCGACGACGGGCAACGGCGCAATACCGGCGGGCGGCGAGGTCGCCGCCGAAAAATTCGCGTTCGAGAAACTCTCGCTCGAAGAAATTTCGTCCGAAAAACTTGCGTCGTTAAACGGGTCGTGTTCGCCGCCGGTCAGCGCGCGCGTCAACGCCGCGAATTGTTCCGCCAATTGTAAATTCACCGTGCTTTGGCGGTTGGTCAACAGCACGCCGCCGCGTTCGATGTTGTCGTCGCCGGCGACATTCACCCGTCCCAAATCGTTGAAGACGCCTTGCAACGCCGGTATTTCATTTTCGACCGCCGCGACATCGGCGGGATTTAAGCGCAAGGTTACGTCGCTCCGGTTGTTGCACAGTCCAATCGCCTCCTGCACGCTCGGCATTATCGCCGCCGGATTGACGGTCAATTCGCGCCGCGCGACGCGGCGGGCAATCGCCAGCGCGAGATGCAATAAATCCGTTTCGGCGTCGGCTTGCAGTTGGGTTTTGCGCTGGTTCAGTTCGGCGATGGCCGCTTTCAGCGCGGCGGCGACCGAGGCGACGCTTTTGGTAAATTCGTCGCGCGCGGCTTTTTCGCCGGCGGCGCGTCCGGCGGCTTCGCCTTTTTTCATTCCTTCCGCCTCGCCTTTTTCCAAGCCCTTGGCGTAGGCGGCTTTTTCTTTTTCGACGGCGATGCGGTTGGCTTCGTTGATGCGTTGGTCGGCGACGCCTTTCGCGGCGCGAATAATTTTCGCCGCCGTCGCTTTCAAGTCGGGAATGTTAAACGCCACCGCCGACGAACCGGCAACGGCAGGCAGGTCTTCGGTAGCGATAATTTGAGCCATAAAGCGCAGAGTTTAGAGTTGAGAGTTTAGAATTGAGCGTTTAGATTTGAGAGTTTAGAGTTGAAAGTTTAGCGTTGAAAGAGCGGTGTTTTATTTTAATGTGCGCGAAGCGCGTCCACTGCTAAACTCTCAACTCTTAACTCTAAACTCTCAACGCTGTCCTATTACACCACCGTTTCCGCGTCGCCGCCGCGACCGGCGACGATGACCTCGCCGGATTCTTCGAGGCGGCGCACGACATCGACGATGCGCTGTTGCGCGGCTTCGACATCCGACAGCCGCGTCGGTCCCATAAATTCCATATTTTCGCGAATCATCGCCGCGGCGCGTTCGGACATATTCTTGAAAATCTTCGCCTGCAATTCCTCGCTCGCCGTTTTGAGCGCCAGCGCCAACTCGTCGTTTTCGATTTCTTTGAGCGTCGCCTGAATTCCCTTGTCGTTGACTTGAATCAAGTCCTCGAAGACGAACATCAAGCGGCGAATCTGTTCGACCATTTCCGGGTCGTCTTCTTCCAATTGTTCCAAAATGGTTTTTTCCGTCGTGCGGTCCACCAAGTTCAGCACTTCGGCGATGTTTTCGACGCCGCCGGCTTTTTCCAAGTCCTGATTGACGATGGACGACAGCCGTTCTTCCAAGCCCTTTTCGACTTCCCTTATCGCCTCCGGCGTGGTCTGGTCCATCCGCGCGATACGTTTTACCACTTCGATTTGTTTTTTGGGCGAGAGCCCCGCCAAAATTTCCGACGACTGTTTGGGGCTTAAATGCGCCATAATCAGCGAAATGGTTTGCGGGTGTTCGTCGATGATGAAGCGCAGTAAATCCGCGCTGTTCGCCGATTTCAGGAAATGGAACGGCGTCTGTTGAATCGACTGTTCAAGGTCGGAAAGAATCCGCGCCGCGGCTTCCGGCGACAAACTTTTTTCGAGCAACATCCGCGCGTATTCCATCCCGCCTTGTTCGAGATATTTGCTCGCCATATAGGTCTGGTAATACTCTTTGACCACGCCGTCGCGCACGTCGGTTTTAATCTCCTGGTCGAGTTTGGCAATCTCCATCGAGATGGTTTCAATCTCGCCGGTCGAAAGATTGCTCATTATTTTCGACGACGATTCGGGGTCGAGCGCAATCATCAAGATTGCCGCTTTGCGCAAGCCGCTAAGACCGCTCGTGCTTGCCGGTTTTGCGTCGTCTGCCGGTGCCGCCATAGTTTTTCATCCAATTAACAATTAACAATTTACAATTAACAATTAGAGCAAGCGAAGACAATTAAAAATTACAAATTACAAATTACAAATGGCGGATCGGACTTAAAGATTGCTCTTCGCGAATTTGAAAATCAAACTCCACCATTGTTAATTGTTAATTGTTAATTGTTAATTTTTAATTGTCTTACACCACGTCCGCCGCCGCCGCGTCGATAATCACTTCGCCGCGCCGCTGTAATTCCACCGCGAGGTCGATGATTTGCTGTTGCGCGGTTTCAATATCCGCGAGGCGCACCCGCTTGCCGGCGTGCGCGATTTCGTCTTCGATGAGCCGCGCGCGGCGCGAAGAAATCACCTGCCGCACGCGCTCGTTAAGTTGGTCGGAGGCGAAGCGCAACGCCAACGCCGCCGCTTCCGGCGGCGCGGCGGTAAAAACTTTCGCCAACGTGGACGCGGAACTTTTTTCCAAATCGGCGAACACAAACATTTTCTTTTTCAGCGCGGCGTAAAGTTCCGGCGCCGCCGCCAACACGTTTTCGCGCACCACGCCCGGCGCCTCGCGAATGATGCTGGCGATTAGCGCCAGCCCGTCAATGTTTTCCCCGCGCGGATGTTGCGCCGCGAGAAGCCGCGCCCGCGCAATTTCTTCGTTAATCGCGCTATTTTTATCAAACGGTCGCGGCGGTCTGGTGGTCGGCGGTGCCGTCGGCACAGGTGCCGCAGGTCGAGCAACCGCCGGAGAACGGCGCGTCGGCGTTGCGGGCGTCGCCAGCACCGCAGGCGCCGGATTTTGCATCTGTTCGCGTCGTTCGCGGATTTGCCGCTGTATCGCCGCGAGGCGTTGCTCTTTGGTTTCGGGGCGCGGCGGCTCGGCGCGCGGCACGACCGGCGATTCCGGCGACGACGGCGACGGCGGCAAAACGCTCCGGCGCGATAAATTTTCGCGCAATTGCGGGGAAACAATTCTTTGCAACGTCGCGCTCAATTCATTGGCGGGCGTCGGCGCTTGCCGCCGCGACGATTGACTCGGCGGCGGGGGCGGCGGGGTCGGCGGGGGCGAAGCGCGAGCAATAACTCCGCTTTGATTGCCGTAAGCGGCGGCGGCGAAACGGCTCGAAGTGGCGGACGGGGCGCGAGCCGCCTCCTCGCGTTTCACTTGGTCGCGGATTTTGGCGCGCAAGCCCGCGGCGATTTCGTCGCCCAACACCTCCAACATTTCCGGCGGCAAATCACTGCCGACCGCTTGCCGTTCCGGCGGCAACGCCGCAATAACCGCTTGCCGACGCGCGTCCGGCAAACATTGCAAGACGACGGCGACCGCCGAATCGAGTTCGTCGCGCAACATCTGTGCGATGGCGTCCGGTGAATAAGCGTTAAGGAAGGCGAAAGACATGCGGAATTTCGGAAAGAGCAATTAAGAATGGTGGAATAATTATCAAAGCGGCGCTTCGCGAATCTAAAAATCAAACTCCTCAATTCTTAATTTTTAATTCATAACTCATGTTACGCGCACCCAAAAATAGCAACTGATTTGACAAAAATAAAATCCTTAAAAAAACGCCGTAGGCGTTTAATTTGAATAACCCCGACCAAGCGACACGCGCTATCGTCGCGCCGGTCGGGGATGGCGTCCTCAAATCACCGAACCCCGACAGGGGTTCAACCATCGTTCAACCCCTGCCGGGGTTGAGATTGGCGCGGACGTTTTCCCCGAGTTTCGCGGCGGTAGAACATCGCCGCTCCACTCGGGGTTATTCACATTAAGCCCCTGCGGGGCTTTTAGCGGAGTTGATAATGGCAAAATCTCGTAACCTCAATTCTTAATTTTTAATTGCATCCAACTCTTGGCGGAAAAAGGCAGAATTTATTTTTTACGGCGGGCAAGTCAAAACAAAACCGTTTTTTCGTTACGGTTAAAGTTGGGCGCGGTCAATGTCCGATAATGCAGAACGTTTATCCCGAAAAAACGAGGTGGAACGATGCAAGTCGAATTTTGGGCGCCGTTGTGGCGCGGCGGATTGTTGACCGGAATTTTCGCCGGTTTGGCGGCGGGAATGTTTTTCGGCGTCTATCAACCGGCGCGGGAAAAACGCGAATCGTTGGAATTGGAACTCCGCGAAACCGTCTCGCGCCAACAAGAAAAAGAAGCGCAAATCGCCGCGATGCGCCAAAAAGCCGCCGAAATCGAACGCGGCGACCCCGAAACCGTCAAAGAAGTGATGCGCGTCGAAATCCGCAAAGGCGCGGCGAATGAATTTGGCGCGACGAGCGATTCAATTAAAAATTAAGAATGGTGGCATTTGATTTAGCCCAATCACTTCGCGCAATTCTTAATTTTTAATTCTTAATTTTTAATTCTTAATTTTTAATTTTTAATTCTTAATTGCAGTCCAAATGGCAACCGACACCCTTTCCCAAGACGATGTCAACGCGCTCCTGAACAACATCGACGCCCTCGCCGTCGGCGGCGAGGCGGCGGCGCCGGCGGCGGTCGCCGCCCCGAGCAAGGCGGCGCGTCCGGCGGTCGATTACGTCATTTACGATTTCAAGCGTCCCGAACGGGTCAGCACCGACCAAATCCGCTCGATGGAAATGTTGCACGACGTGCTGGCGCGCAAACTCGGCGCGGCGCTGTCGAGTTATCTGCGCACCATCGTTGACGTGAAAATGGTGTCGGTCGAGCAATTGACGTATCAAGAATTTATTATGAGTTTGCCCAATCCGACGTGCTTCAATCTGATTTCCTGCGAGCCGCTCGACGGGCAAATGGTGCTGGAATTCAACCCGACCATCGTCTATCCGATTTTGGACAAATTGCTCGGCGGCGGCACCAACGAAGTCCACATTCCCGAACGCGAAATGAGCGATATCGAATGGCGGCTCATCGGGCGCATCCTCACCGACACGCTGACCTTTTTGCGCGAAGCGTGGATGCCGATTATGAACATCGACTTCCGCGTAACCGCGCACGAAGCCAATCCGCAATTGATGCAAATCGTCCCGCCCAACGAAGTCGTCATTCTCGTTTGCTTTGAAATCAAGATGAACGAGTGTTCGGGAATGTTGAATATCTGCGTGCCGTTTCCGGTGGTCGAGCCGGTGATGAGCAATTTCTCGACCATTCAGACGTGGTTCGGCGGACGCCGCTCCAACGACCCGGAAATCGAGCGGCGCAAACTCAACGAAGGCGTCCACAAAGTCAAAGTGGAAGCCATCCCCTACGTGGCGAAAACGAATATCTCGATGCACCAATTTCTCAGTTTGAAGCCGGGCGACATCATCACCACCAAAAAACGCATCACCGACGATTTGTTGCTGACGATTGACGGCAAACCGAAATATATGGGCAAAGCCGGCACCTTCGGCAAATACCGCGCGTTCCAAATTAAACGAACGGCGGGTCCGGCCGACCAAATTTAGAGTTGAAAGTTGAAAGTTAAAAGTTGAGAAGACCTATCTCAATTCTCAACTTTCAACTTTCAACTTTTAACTTTCAACTTTTAACTTTGCAATTGGCTACAAAAATGGACTTACTCCACAACGAGACCTTCACGACCATCAATCCCGCGGTCATCGACGAGGCGAATAAAATCGCCAAGGCGACGCTGACCGGCGGTTTTCAGAGTTGGGAAAAAGCGTTCAGCCGCGGCGTGTTGTTTCAGTTTGACGAAACGACCTACGAAGCCCCCGCGACCGCGCTCGCCAACGAAACGGAAACGTTGGTCGTTACCAGCGTCGGCTGGGACGGCGAACGCGCCGGCAAGTTTTACGTCGTCGTTCCGGCGACGGCGGCGAAGGGCGCGATTGCGTTTTTCCTCGCGGTGGCGCTCGGCGCGCCCGCCGACCTTGAAGGCACGCAACTCGACACCGACGGCTTGGACGCCTATTCCGAATTAGCCGGCGCGCTCGTCCAACAGGGCGCGCAAGCCCTGCGCGGCGAAATGTCCGGCAAAATCGAATGGACGATTGAAAAAAATCAAATCGCCGCCAATCCCGCCGCGCTCGCCGCCGTTACCGGCGAAGCGGACTTGCTCTGCGCGAGCGGGATGTTGACGATTGAAGGCGTCGCGCCGGTGAAGGTCTATTTGCTGATGACCGTGTCCTGCACGGGCTTGGACGCCGGTTTGCCGGAAACGGCGGCGGAAAAAGCGGACGCGACGCCGGAACCGCCGAAATTTATGCACCGTAACGAAAAATTGGCGTGGAAACTCAAACTGCCGGTGATTGTGGTGTTGGCGACGACGAAAAAGCGCGTGGAAAACGTCGAAGAAATCGCGCCGGGGACGATTATCGAATTTCGCAAATTCGCCGGCGAATTTTTGGACGTCAACGCCGGCAACACGCGCATCGCCGCCGGCGAGGTGGTCATCGTCAACCAACATTTCGGCGTCCAGTTGCGAAAAATCGAAGCGCAAGTGCCGTTCGTCGGAGCGCTGAAATAAATCGGAGTTTATTGCTAACGGCGGCGCGTAAAAATTACGAATTAAAAATTACGAATTACGAAACCGTAGTGAAGCGAAGGTTAGTGCGCTTGGAAATGTTCTATTCAATTGCCACGCCCGTTAGGGCGCGGTTAGCGGTCAAGAAAGAAATGGGCTTTAGCCCAAAGAAAAAAGAATTTCGGCTAAAGCCGATGGAATAAAACCGCATTTTTTATTTTGGGCTAAAGCCCATTGTTTCAAGGAAAACGCCGACCACGCGCTAAAGCGCGTGGCAATTGAATAGAGCAACCGCGTCGGGCAATTCATCGCCCGCGAAAAAATCAAAAGGGAGAAAAATATGCGTTCTTGGCTGATAACTTTGGGCTTTTGCGTCGGCGGCTGGTCGGCGACGGCGGACGAGGTCTTGACCAACGCCGAAATCGCGGCAATGGTCGAGGCCGGTTTAAGCGAAACCATCGTCAAAGAAAAAATCGCGACTTCGGCGAACAATTTCGATATTTCGGCGGCGGCGCTCATCGAACTGAAACGACAAGAAGTGCCGGAAACGCTCATTCAGACGCTCTATCAGGCGGCGCTCGCCAACCGGCAGGAACAAACCGCGCAAATCGCCGCCGCCATTCGTCGTTACGCCACCGGTAGCGAAGCGAAAAAACGCGCCGCTTATTTGTATCTCAAACAAACCGGCGACTCCGCCATTCCGCAACTGTGCGAAGCGCTGACCGCCGCCGGTCCGAAAAGCCGCGCCGCCGCCGCCGCGTTGTTGGCGGAACTCGGCAATCGGGAAATTTTACCGACGCTCGAAGAATTATTGACCGACCCGGAACCGGCGGTGCGCCACAGCGCGGCGGACGGTTTGCGCCGCTTGGCGAGCGAAACGTTCAGCCAAAGTTTGACCAAACAGGCGCGAGCGGCACTTCGCCATCAACGCGCGCCGTTGTCCGGTTACGTGCGCTGGCTCGGTTTGACGAAAGACCTCGCCGGCGCCGAGTTAATCGGACGGCGCTTGTTGCAAGACGCCGACACCGTAACGCGCCGCGAAGCGGCGTGGGCGCTCGGCGAAATCGCGGGCGAAGCGGCGGGAAAAGTTCTGGCGGACGCGGCGAGAAACGACCGCGACGAAAAGGTGCGCGGCGCGGCGGTGCGGGCGCTCGGCAAAATTGCCCGACCGGAAAATTTTGACACGCTGGCGGAATTGTGCCGCAACGCGCCGGCGTTGCGCGGCGAGGCGCTGACGGCAATCGGCAAATATCCGGCGGCGCAAGCCGCGCCGTTTTTGCTCGACGCGCTGAAACAGCCGATTAAACCGGACGAGCGTTTGACGGCGTTGAACGGACTGCGCGAATTGACCGGTCATGATTACGGCGACGACCTCGCGCAATGGACGGAATTTTTAACGTTGTTCGCGGCGGAACACGCGGCGACGGATTTCAACGCCAATGTCGTCAAACCCGAATATCCCAGTTTCGCCATCGACCCCGTCGCGCCCCTCAATTTGCCGACGCTGAATTTACCGCCCCAATAAACGCCCCGCGCCGGAGAGTAGTCAACGGCGTGTTTCCGCCGCTAAAACAAAAGACCGCCCGTTTGCGGGCGGTCTTTTGGGGGTAAATGGTGGAGGCGGCGGGAATCGAACCCGCGTCCTGAGATGAAATCCGAAGTGGCTTCTACGCGCGTAGTCGGAAAATTAGTTTCGCTTCCGGCGGTCTTTCCGACGAACTCCGGTCGCTATTTGAATTTGATTTTCGTCAATCGCCGGCTTTCAACAGACCCGGCAACCGCTTATCCGATATTGTCCGACCTTTTCCCTATCGGCGTCAAGAAACGTCGGGGCGCTTTTAATTAAGCAGCCATAGCGTAGTCGCTGTCGTTATAATCTTCAGCATTTGTTTTTTAGTCGGCTTTTTACGCAGCCAACCGACTAACTGCGGCGCGCAACCAAGTCATCCTCCATTCAGTCGAGACCAATTCGCCCCCTTTCTCAAATTAAATTTTCACCAAGAACATCGCCACCGTGAACGTCATATCTTCCGTTACCGACGCCGGCACGCCTTCCATTTCAAAGTCCAAACTCACCGTCGTCGCGCCCTTGTAATGCGACACCAAATAATTCGACCCGACCACCACCGCCGGCGTGCTGATGCGCTCAAACTTAAACTCGGTCGTGGACAACAGCGCTTTCGTTTGTCCGGCGATAATGTTGGCAATTTCGCAGATGCCGTCAAGCACCGCGTTGTCGAGCGACTTACGCTCTTCGCCCAGCATTTTGCTTGCCATAAAAGTCGCGCACTCTTTCGAGCAGTTGATAAACACCGAGCCGGAACTCGCCCCGACGCACCCGATAATCGCCGTTACGTCGCGCGAACAGACGAAGCGACGACCGACGCCCATTGGTATCGGCTTCATTCCGCCCATCGCCAAGCCGTCGCGCGTCGCTTTGATTAAAACTCCCACCAACCGCTCGTCCATTTGCAATAGCCGCATAGAATTATCCATCGGTAGCCGGTCCCAAAAATAAAATGAACGATGAAGCGTAGGCGTTGCCCCGCCGGAAACAAGGGCTTGCCGCCGGAGTAATGACGAATTACGAATTAAAAAATACGAATTAAATTTCCCCGACGTTTTTTGCGCCGTTTATACCGCGGGGAAATGGCGGCGCACTCGCAAAATTCCGCGTCGTCGCCGTCGGGCGCGCGGCTTGATATTAACCTTGACATTAAAGAGTCCATAAATGTAACCGCGTAACCACATTTTATGTCCTTAACCGAAGTAAAAACGCCGCGCCAATCGTGCGCGGCGTTTTTTATTTGACACAACGCGATTGGTTATGGAGTGCAGTTGCTCTATTCAATTGCCACGCCTTTTAAGGCGTGGTTGGCGGGCAAAAAAAAACAAAAGGGCTTTAGCCCAAAATTAAAGATATGGTTTCATTCAATCGGCTTTAGCCGAATCTTTGTTTGGGCTAAAGCCCATTTCAGAGAGAGTGCCGACCACGCGCTAAAGGGCGTGGCAATTGAATAGAGCCGCCGTCAATCGCGGTTTCGTAATTTTTAATGCTTAAATTGTCCTACATTTCCACGCCGAGCATCATACTGGACAGTCCCGAACCGATGCCGAGCAGGGCGATTTTTTCACCGGCGGCGAACGGTTTTTCGGTCATCGCCGTCGCGAGCGCCGTCGGCAACGCCGCCGCGCCGGTGTTGCCGTAGCGCGGATAAGTCGGAAAGTCCTTCGCCGCGTCCAAGCCGAGCGACTCAAATAATAATTTACTGTGCGCCGAGCCGACTTGATGCGTGAAAAAGCGGTCGGGCGTGTCGTTAGTCCAACCGAGTTCGGCGGCGGCTAACCGCCACGTTTCGGCGGCAAGTTCGCAACCGGCGCGAAGCAATTTTTCGCTGTCGGTCGCCATCAACGGTCCGGCGGCGGATATTTCAGCCGTGTCTTCGCGGCAGAGTTTATTGGCGGCGGAATTGGTCAGTCCCGCGCCGCCGAGGATTTTGTGTCCGCCGAATTTTTGCCGATTCGCCACGACCACGCCGACCGCGCCGGAACCGATGGTCAAACTGGCGAAATGATTTTTGATGGATTGGCGCGTGAGGGTTTTATCGGCAAGCAGTTTTTTGATGGTGGCGCGATGGAGCGGTTCGGCGACTTCGCCGGCGACGATTAAACCGGCGTCGATAATGCCGAGGTCGAGCATTGCCGCCAATTGGCAAACGGCGTTCAGCACGCCGAGGCAGGCGTTCGACAAATCGAAAATTTGACAACGCGCCGACAAGCCCAAAAGGTGGTGCGCGAGCGACGCGGTCGCCGGTTCCATAAAATCGCGGCAAACGGAGGCGTTAATCAGACAGCCGATTTTTTCGCGCGGCAGACCGGCGGCGGCGAGCGCTTTTTCGCCCGCCAGCGCGGCGGCGCGGCTGGGACGCATCCCGTCGTGCCAAAAGCGCCGTTCGCGGATGCCGCTCATCAATTCCAAACGACCGGCGGGAAGTTTCAGCCGCTCATAAACCGGCGCGAGTTCGTTTTCAATTGCCGCCGAGGCGACGACACGCGGCGGAATTTCGGCGGCAACCGCCAACAACGCGGCATTATGAAATAACATAGCGGGACTCTTTTTCTTTTGATAAATTACCAATTAAAAATTGCGGTTGTCGCTTCGCTCTGCAATTTTAGTGGAGCGAAGCGACTTCCGATATTTTTAATTTGTAATTTTTAATTACGGTCTGACGCGGTTCATTTCTAAAAATCAAACTACTATATCGACTTACTCCATCGCGCCGCCGTTGCTGGCGCTGGTCGCGTGGGCGGCGTAACGCGCGAGCCAGCCGCCTTTGATTTTGGTCGCGAACGGCGGCAATTTTTTTAGGCGTTTGGCGATTTTTTTGTCGCTCACGTCAAGGCGCAATAAATTTTTATGCGTGTCGATTTCAATAGTATCGCCGTCTTTCACCGCCGCGATAACGCCGCCCGCCGCCGCTTCCGGCGACACGTGTCCGATGCACAAGCCCCGCGTGCCGCCCGAAAAACGCCCGTCGGTGATGAGCGCCGCTTTGACGCCCGCGCCGACCAACGCCGCCGTCGGCGACAACATTTCTTGCATTCCCGGTCCGCCGCGCGGTCCTTCGTAACGCACCACCGCCACGTCGCCGTCTTTGACTTTGCCGCGCAAAATGCCGGCGAACGCCGCGTCTTGCGAGTCGAAAACCACCGCCGGTCCGGTGAAAGTTTTCATCGCCTCCTCGACGCCCGCCGTCTTCACCACCGCGCCGTCTGGCGCGAGATTGCCGAACAGCACCGCCAAGCCGCCGTCCGCCGTGAACGGTTTTTTCACCGTGCGGATAATGTCGCCGTCCGCCGCCGGCGCGGTCGCGAGCGCTTGGCGCCACTCGCCGGACACGGTCGGCAGACGGTCGGCAAACGGCGCGACTTTTTTGACTTCGCGCAAAATCGCCGCGATGCCGCCGACGCGGTGCAAGTCCTCGATATGCACTTCCGGGCGCGACGGCGCGACTTTGCACAGACACGGCGTCGTGCGCGAAATTGCGTTAATGCGGCGCAAATCGAATTTGACGCCCGCCGCTTTCGCCAACGCCAAAGTGTGCAAAATCGTGTTGGAACTGCCGCCCATCGCCATATCCGCAATCAGCGCGTTCGTCAACGCCGCTTCGTTGATAATATCGAGCGGGCGCAGATTTTTCTCGACCACGCGGAGCAACGTTTGCGCCGCGGCGCGCGCCAACGCGAGGCGGTCGGGGTTGATTTTCGTTTTCGTCTTTTTCTTGTCCGCCCACACTTCGGCGGTAATCGTGCCGTTGCCCGGCAACGCCAAGCCCAGCACTTCGGCGAGACAGTTCATCGAATTGGCGGTGAACATTCCGGCGCACGAACCGCAACCGGGGAGCGCGCGCATCGCCAGCGCGTCGAGGTCGGCGTCGCTCATCTTGCCGACGGCGTTTTTGCCGACGGCTTCAAAAATGGTGATGAGGTCTTCGCCGCACCGACCGGCGAGCATCGCGCCGCCCGACAAATACACGGCGGGCAAATTGACGCGCGCCATTGCGTTCAACATTCCGGGGACGATTTTGTCGCAGTTGCCGATGCCGAGCCAACCGTCGCACGGGTGCGCGGCGAGGAGCGTTTCGATTTGGTCGGTGATGAGTTCGCGGGACGGGAGCGAGTATTTCATCCCGAAGTGTCCCATTGCGATGCCGTCGCACACCGCGCCGCCGAGGTTGACATACCAGACGTTGCAACCGAGTTTTTTCAGCGCCGCGACGACGGTTTCGCCGATGACGTTGAGGTGCGCGTGTCCGGGGATTTGCGTCGAGTAGGAATTGACGACGGTAACGAGCGGCTTTTTCAAGTCGGCGAGCGTGTCGATGACGCCGGCGGCTTTCATCAGTCCGGGGGCGGCGAGCAAACGCCGGTCTTCGGTGATAATTTTGCGCCCTTTTTCCCGCAGGTTGGCGATGCCTTCGTTGACGGCTTTCATACATTAGTCCTTTCGACAAAGTCGGAGCCACTACCGATTAAGAATTATAAAATTAAAGAGTTAAACGAATTTATCAAAACAGCCACGCCGCCAAGCGCCCGACCCACGAACCGCGCCGTCGCCGCGCCTTATACTCTTCGTCCGTCAATTCCCGTTCAGGACAAATGCGCTCGATAATGTCATAAGCAATTTCAAAACCGTCGCGAATGGTCGATATTTTCAGAATTCCCTCGTAATAACCGTCAATGTGTAAAATCTCATAGGCGGTGTGCAGGTCGCGCGCCAAACGCCCGTCGATTTTCGCGGCGTTTTCAAGGTAATATTTAATCGACTCGCGCCAATTGCCTTTCGGCGGCTTCACGTCGCGCAACTTGAAAATCGCGTCCATCGCCAACAACACGCCCAAATACGCCGTGCCGCACGCGACCGACACGTATTTTTTATCGGCAAACCACTTGCCGTCCTGACCGGCTTTTTTCAAAGTGTCTTCGGCGTTGCGCAAATAACGCGCCGCCTCGTAGTGCGCGTCTTGCTTCTCCGCTTCCTGCTCGTCCTTGATGGACATAACGTCTCCGTGGTTAATTCGTCTTTTCTACCGCAACGCCGCGCCGGCGGCGATTTGGCTCAATTGCCGGCTGTCGCCGGTAACGACGGTATGGCAAATTTTACGCATTTGACGCCTTATTTTTTCTTGTCGTAACTGACCCGCGAGTGGGAGGTGCTAACGAGTAGCGAGGTCATCGCGTCCATCGCGCGGCGCAGTTCCGCGAAAGTCAAGCCGCTTTCGTCTAATTGTTCGTGTTGCATTTTGCCGTAGGCGATTTTTTGCACGAGGTCGCGCAGGCGCGCCGGCGTGGGCTTGCTGAGCGACCGACTCGCCGCTTCGAGCGAATCCGCCACCATAATTATCGCCGCCTCAATCGTCTGCGGACGCGGACCGGGGTAGCGGAACAGCCATTTTTCCACCGGCGGCGCCGCCGGACCGTCGATTTTCATTTCAAGCCGCATTTTCTCCTGCGCCGCGCGTTCTTCCTCGGCGCGCCGCAGAAAAAATTCCGTGTTCGTCGTGCCGTGATGTTGCGCGACAACGTCGATAATTTCCGGCGGCAAGTTGTGCAGACGCGCCATTTCCACGCCGTCTTTGACGTGGCTGATAATAATGACGTTGCTCATATACGGCGACAGCGTGTCGTGGCGGCTAAAACCCTGTTCGTTTTCGGCAAAATACTGCGGCTTCATCAACTTGCCGATGTCGTGATACATACAGGCAATCCGGCACAACGTTTCGTTGGCGCCCACCGCCCGCGCGCCCGCCTCCGCCAACACCGACACCACCGAGCAGTGCGCATAAGTGCCGGGCGCGAACGCCTTTAATTTGTTCAATAACGGGTGTTCCTGATAGTCCTGCAAAATGATGTTGTTGGTCACGCCGAACAATCTTTTCGCGAACCGCAACAGCGACAAAACGACGACTATCGAGACGAGCCAACTCGCCGCCGCCCAAGCGCCGCGCGTCAAAATCAGTCCCGCGTCGAGCCAATCCTCCCAGCCGGAAAATCCGACCGCCACCGCGCCGACGCTGAACGTGTAAAGCCAGCCCGTCGCGATGCCGACAAGCGCGCTAAACAGCGCGTTTTTGGTCATTCCCATCCGAAAACGTTGCAACGGCAACCGGAGTGCGAACGCCGCGCCGCCCGCCATAAACATCGTCAGCGCTTCAAATTGGCGCGTGCCGGCGACGATGAGGAGCAGACAGAAAAACATCACGCTCAACGTGCCGGCGCCGGCGCCGCAACTGAGCGCGATGATACCGGCGAGCACGCCAATCGGCGTGAGATGCAACGCCACGCCGTAATGCATTTCCACGCAAGCGATTACCGTTATCAACAACGCAATTACGCCCGCGCCGAATAATCGATGCGCGCGGTGGTAGTTGCCGACCCGATGATAAAACAGTTGCGTGTAAGTTAAAACCAATAGGAAAATTAACGCCACCACCGCCGCCGCTTCGGCGGCGCGGCGCCACAATTTTTGCGTCGCTTGCCACGCCTGCCGTTCGGCGACGATTTTGCCGAAATCGTCGTGACTGAGGCGAGTTCCGCGCACGACGAGCAACCGGTCGGCGGCGATGCGCGTATGCGCGCGCGCGTTGCGGTCGGCGGCGCGGGTGAGCGCGGCGTCGTAAATCAGCGTCGGATTGCGGGCGATAATTTGCGTGAGAACCTCGACCAACGCCGGACGCGCTTCCGGCGGCACCGCGGTTAAATAATCGCCGAACGCCTTGTGCAAGTCCGGCGCGAGTTGTCCGGCAATCAGCGGCATTTCGTCGGCGTTGAGCAAAACGTCGCGCTCCGGTTCGCCGCGTTGATTGAAAATGCGGAGAATCTCCCGCTTTTTGAGGCGGTCGTAGTCGTCGGCGCGAACGACGCCGTGCCGGTAAAAACGCCGCGCCAACACGGCGCGGAGCGGCTCCAGCAAATCTTGTCGCAGGGCAGGGGAGGCGGCGTAATTGCGGACGAGCTCGGCGTCGTCGCGGTTGATTTTAATCAGCGGCGCGACGCGCTTGACCAAATCGCCCGCGTCGGTGTTGCGCGCCAAATAGAGCAACTGCTCCAACGACGCGACGACGCTTTCCGTCCATTCGTCGAGGGCTACTTCGTGAAAAACCGGATAGTTGTGCGCGGCGGACGGTTGCCAATCGAAGGCGACGCGGCTGACCAAGTCGGCGCGCGCGGTCATTCCGACGGCAAGGTCCGCCGCCGTCCGCGCCCACAACAGCGGCACCGCCAACAACACCGCGTAAAGCGCGAGCGCCAGCAACAGGCGCTTCGACGGACGTTGGTCGCGGGAAAAAACCGGCGTTAATTCCAAATGCGACAGCCGTTCACGAATGGCGTCGGCGCGCGAGATTTCGCTCATTGGACTTATTTCCTAACTTACTTTTTTGTTTCTCGCATAGGCGCGTGAACGCTCTATTCAATTGCCACGCGCTTTAGCGCGTGGTTAGCGTTAGAAAATGACCGGCTTTAGCCGAATGGTTTATTTGGGCTAAAGCCCCTTTCTTTTTCTAACCGCCTGCCACGCCTTAAAAGGCGTGGCAATTGAATAGAGCAACGGACTTAATGCTTCTCAATTGCTTCTCATTGAAAAGACCACGGCGCGACAAAGTGCCGTGGTCGGAAACGGACGATTAAGTGGGCAGTGGGCAGTTGTCAGCGAACGCTTGCGGACATTAAAAATAAAACTCCAAGATTCCAAACTGCTCACTGTCCACGGTCCACGGTCGTTAGAAATTCGTTTCTTCGAGTTGGAAATACGCTTTCGGGTGCTTGCAGGTCGGGCAGAGTTCCGGCGCGTGCGGACCGACGTGGATATGTCCGCAGTTGCGGCATTCCCAGCGCTGTTCGCCTTGGCGGACAAAAACTTCGCCGCGGTCGAGATTCGCTTTCAATTTAAGATAGCGGTCTTCGTGGCGTTTTTCAATTTGGGCGACGTTGCGCAACTGCGCCGCGAGGTCCTTGTAGCCCTCTTGGTCGGCGACCTCGGCGAATTCTTTATACATCTCCGTCCATTCGTAATGCTCGCCGGCGGCGGCGGCGACTAAATTGGCTTTGGTGTCGCCGAGCCCTCCGAGCGCCTTAAACCACAATTCGGCGTGTTCTTTTTCGTTGCCGGCGGTTTCCGTAAAGAACGCGGCAATTTGTTCGTAACCCTCTTTCTTCGCCACGCCGGCGAAATAGGTGTATTTGTTCCGCGCCTGCGATTCGCCGGCAAACGCCGTCGCCAAGTTCGCCGCCGTTTTCGAGTTCGGGTCAATAGCCATTGCCATCTCCTTAACAAGAGGATTCACTGAAAAAACGAAGCGCGGATTGTAAATTTCCGTAACGAAGTCGTCAATGCGTCGCCGCCGCCGGAAATTTATTGCAGTAACGGCGCGGCAAATGCCGAAAGAACAATTAAGAATTAACAATTAAGAATTTATGGCTTGGAAGTGAAAATCGCGCGAAGCGATTTTGCCAATCAAACTCCACCATTCTTAATTTTTAATTCTTAATTCTTAATTTTCAGGAAGGGGAGTTCGATGCGCAGAAATCTTATCGTTGTGCTAACGTTAATCGGCGTCGCCGGATGCGGTTGCCCCAAAAATAATTGCCGGAAAGTCCAATGCGCGCCCGCGCCGGTCGTCGCCGCGCCCGCGCCCGCCGCGATTACCGAATACGCCGCGATTCTCGAACAACCGGCGGCAGACCAAAAAGTCGTCAAGTCGGCGGTGCCGGACGCGGCGATTTTCAATAAATACTGGAAGTTGGTCGAACTGAACGGCAAACCCGTGCAGACGCCGGAGGGCGGGGCGGAGGCGCATATCACGCTTCGCGCCGGCGGCACGATTGACGGCAATTTGGGATGCAACACTTTTACCGGACGTTACGAATTGCTCGCCCCGCCGCGCTTGCGGTTTAACGCGATTATCGCCACGCAAAAAATGTGCCTCAACGCGGCGGCGATGACCACGGAAAAAGAACTGTCGCGCGTGCTGTCCGTTTGCGACAGTTACCAACTCGGCGACGACGGCAAACTGCGGCTAATCCGCGCCCGTATGGCGCCGCTCGCGGTGTTTGAGGCGGTTTATATGTAAGAGACAATTAACAATTGACAATTAACAATTAACAATTGTTGAGCGGAGAAATTATAAAATTCGCGAAGCGATTTTGACAATCAACTCCTCTAAAAAAAATTGTCAATTGTTAATTGTTAATTGGGGTAATAAAGATGCGCAAACTTTTAGCGTGGACTATCGCGGCGTTGGCGGGCGCGTTTGCCGCCGAAGCCGCAGAACCGCCCGCGCCGTCCGCGCCGCCCGCGCCGCCCGCGTTGGTAATGCCCGAATTTCCGATGCGGGATTTATCCCCGGTAGCCCGCCAACAGCGGCAGGAAACCGCCGCCGCAATCAACCGGCGTCTGCTCGCCGACCGCGAAGAAATCGCCGCCGTCGCCGCCGATTTTCAACCGTCCGCCATTCCGTATCTCGCCGCAATTGTCGCCGACCCGTTGCATCCGTTCGCGTCAGCGGCGTTGCAGATTTTAATCGCCCATCCGCTTCCGGCGTCGCGCCAAGTTATCGTCGCGACGCTCGACGCCGAGCGCCCGGAAATGCGCCTCGCGGCGTTTAACGCGCTCTGGCAATGGCGCAACGCCGATAGCGCCGCGACCGCGCGAACGGCGGCATTGAAATTTTTACGCGACGCCGACCCGCGCCTGCGCCTTGCCGCTATCGCCGCTTGCGGCGAAATTCGCGCCGCCGCGCCGGTGTTGCGAGAATTTATGGAACAGGCGCCGCCGTTAATGCAAATTTACGCGGCGGCGGCGCTGATGCGTTTAGAGCCGGACGGCGGCGGGCGGGAATTTCTCGAAAAAATCGGGATGCTGGAAGACGCCGCGCTCGCGCCGGCGGCGCTCAATTTTTTAGGTTATTTTGCCGACGAGCGCGCCGCCGGTTATTTTTTTGCGCGGCTGAATAGCCCGTGGCTGACCATCGTTGCCGCGGCGGCAAATAATCTGCAACGCTTGCCCGCGGCGGTGCGCGAGCGGGTGTTAAATTCTCGCGAGCCGGAGGCGCAACTATTGCTCTCGGCGCGCTTGACGCTGGCGAATTTTCTCGCCGCCGCGCCGGATGAAAAACCGGCGGAAAAATTGCCGTTCGCCGCCTGCCGCCACGTGATTTTATCCGGCAACCGCAATGATTTATATCTCGCGTTGGCGGCGTGGCAGAAACAACCGGCGGTCGCCAACCTCCCGCTGTTAATCGCGCTGTTGACCAATTCGCCTCGCGAAATCGCGGAAAAAGCACTGGGGCGACTGACCGTTTATCTGCGCGACGCGGAACTCGCGCCGCCGCCGACCGATTATTATTCCGCGGCGGCGTGGGAAGAATGGTGGTTCGCGCAATACCGCGTGTTGGCGGCGACCGACCGGCAGGCATTGCTCCAATCGCCGGACGGCGACACGCGCGTCGTCGGCTTAAACGAGACGTTAGATTTCAGCGCGCGCATCATTGCCATTACCACCGGTAGCCGACCGCAAGTCGGTAGCCGACCGCAAGTTTCCGTTGCCGCCGACGGGAGAACGTATTACTTAAAGAGCAATTAACAATTAACAATTAACAATTGTGGAGTTTGATTATCAAATTCGCGAAGCGCGATTTGCAAAAATTTCCGCCATTTTAAATTTGCAACTCACGTTACGCGCGCCAAGAAATCGTAACTGACTTGATAAAAGTAAAATTCCTTAAAAAACGCCGTAGGCGTTTAAGGTGAATAACCCCGAGTGGAGCGGCGACCGCCGCGAAACTCGGGGAAAAGCGTCCCCGTCTATCTCAACCCCGAGGGGGTTGAACTATTTGTTGAACCCCTCTTGGGGTTCGGGTCTCGGGCGGCGTCATCCCCGACCTGCGCGACGATAGAACGTGCCGCTTGGTCGGGGTTATTCACCTTAAGCCCCTACGGGGCTTTTAGCGGAGTTGATGATGATAAATTCGCGTAACCTGAGTTTTTGATTAAACGTGCCCGCTCTACTCTTTTCCCTAACCCCCTTTTCCTTTATGTATCAAGCCATCATTTTCGATTTGGACGGCACGTTGTTAAACACTTTGCCCGACCTCGCCGCGTCGATGAACCGCGCGCTGACGCAATACGGTTTGCCGGAACATTCGCTTGACCGACACCGGTTGTTTGTCGGCGAGGGCTTGCAAAAATTTGTCGAACGCGCCGTGCCGCGCGACCGGCAAAATTTGACCCCCGACGTGTTCGCGGCGTTTAATCGCGACTATGAAATTAACTGGGCGGTGGAAACCGCGCCGTATCCCGGCATTGAAGCGTTGTTGGCGGCGCTGACGGCGCGCGGCGTGAAAATTAACGTGCTGTCGAACAAGCCGCATCGATACATCGCGGGCATTTTGGCGCACTTTTTCCCGCGACAAAAATTTGCGGAAGCGCACGGACAACATCCCGACCAGCCGCGCAAACCCGACCCGTGGGGCGCGTTGCACATCGCCGAACGGTTACGAGTGCCGCCAACGGCAGTGCTTTACGTCGGCGACAGCGGCACGGATATGCAAACGGCGACGGCGGCGACAATGCCGGCGTGCGGCGTGTCGTGGGGCTTCCGCGACGAAGCCGAGTTGCGCGCCAACGGCGCGAAATTTATCGTCCGGCAACCGGCGGAGATTCTTTCAATTATGAATTGAAAAACCAAACCAGAGTCAGATTTTGGGCTAAAGCCCTTTCTTTTTTGACCGCCGACCACGCCTTAAAAGGCGTGGCAATTGAATAGAGCCACCGCTTCGCGAATTTGCTAATCAAAATCCACCATTCTTAATTCTTGATTGTCTTTCGGCGGGGCAGGGAAGCCGCCGCGCGTCCCCAAAAATTTCCAGAGTCCGATAATGGGGATTATGTGATGTGGAAAAACGCGCGGCGGGCATTCTAACGGGACGCGCCGATGCCGATGACGTCGTCGCCGAACAGCGCCAAAAACTCGGCGTCGCTTTCTTCGCCTACGACCGACGGCGCGAGCGTGTTCGCCGGCATCTGCAACCAATCGCTAGCGGCGAGCGCGTGCCATTCGTGAACCGCGTTTTGCAAGAGTAGCCGCACGCAATAACTTTCGCCGCCGCGCAAACCGGTTACGTAAAATTTGCCCCATTCCGGCAAAATGGCGTAGTCGCGCGTGTCGCCGCCGAGCGCCACGACGCGCAAACACCAACCGTTCAGCGCCCAGCGTCCGCCGCCCGCGCCGGCTAACTGCGCGGCGTCCCAGCCGACCCATAAGACCTGCGGACTTTGCGCGACGGCGGTCAGCGCGTAGGACTCGACTTGTGAGTAATGCGCTATCATCAAAGTTGAAAGTTAAAAGTTAAAAGTTGAAAGTTGAAAATGTAGAACCGTTTTTATTCTTTAACTCTCAACTTTCAACTCTAAACTCCGAACTCTAAATTCTCAACTTTTAACTTTTAACTTTCAACTTTTACGCGGGGGATGGCGATGACCACGAGCATTATTCTTGCCGGCGTCGGCGGGCAGGGAATTTTATTGGCGGGGACGCTTATCGCGCGCGCGGCGATGAGCGCCGGTTTGGCGGTGAAAACCAACGAGACGCACGGGATGGCGCAACGCGGCGGCGCGGTTACGGCGCACGTGCGCTACGGCAAAGAAGTGCACAGTCCGCTGATTCCGCTCGGCACGGCGACGGCGCTGGCGGCGCTCGAATGTTTGGAGGTCTTGCGCGCCGGCGAATATCTGGCGCCGGACGGGCAGGTCGTCGCCAGCACCGAGCGGCGAATGCCGATAACCGTAAGTAGCGGCGCGGCGACGTATCCGGCGGATGTCGAGGAGCGCGTGAAAAAATTATACCCCACCGCCCTGCTCTTCGACGCGGTGCAAATGGCGCGGGAAATCGGCAATATCCGCGTTGCCAACGTGATTGTCGTCGGCGCGCTCGCGGCACGGTTGGATTTGCCGCTTGAATGTTGGCACCAAGCCCTCGCCGCAGGCGTCAAACCGCAACACCTCGAAATCAACCAAAAAGCGTTCCGCACCGGATTGCACGCGGCGGGAGCGGCGTGAAGGTCGCCGCTGTAAATTAAAGGCGATTTTTAATCGCGTTGCGCGCTTTCCCCTGCCCAAAAAAAATTCCCCGCGCTTTTCGGCGCGGGGAAAGTTCTACGGCGGGGAGAACTAAATTAACGCAATTAGTTCCTATTTATAGCCGTGTTTTTTCAGGGCGGCTTGGGTAGCCAAAGAAAATTTTCCACAATTATAAAAGACATTATCCTCAAACTTTATTTGGTTATCGCCGGTAAATTTAATTTCTGTCAGTTTTTGACAATCCCGAAACGCATAGTCCCCTATTGAGGTAACGCTACTCGGTATGGTTACCGACGTTAGACCGCTACACTTATAAAAAGCATAGACCCCTATTGAGGTAACGCTATCCGGTATGGTTACCGACGTTAGACCGCTACACTCATAAAAAGCAAATTCCTCTATTGAGGTAACGTTATTCGGTATGGTTACCGACGTTAGACCACTGCAACCGTAAAAAGCCCCGCCTCCTATTTGAGTAACGCTATCCGGTATGGTTATTGACGTTAGACCTCTACAATACTTAAAAGCATAGAATCCTATTTGGGTAACGCTATTCGGTATGGTTATCGACGTTAGACCATTACACCTTTGAAAAGCCATTACCCCGATTTTGCTAACGCTATTCGGTATGGTTATCGACGTTAGACCACTACAATCATCAAAAACCTCTTCCTCTATTTGAGTAACGCTATTCGGTATGGTTATCGATGTCAAGGCGCGACAACCTCTAAAAGCGCCCTTGCTAATTTCGATTACGCCGTCGGGAATGACAATTGATGTCAGACTTTCGCCGCGAACACTACCTATTACTTTGACCGGAAACCCCTCGATTTCCGCCGGTATCACCACTTCCGGGCTTGTACCTGAATAACCCTGTATGACGACTCCGTCGCCATCTTTGTTAAGAGCGTATTTGAACTCACTTGCCGGAGTATCCGCCGCCGCCGCTCCCGCCGCCCAAAATATCGCCCCGACCACCACCGCCACCGCCAATTTGCCGAATGTTTTCATAGCACAATCCTTTTTTGAATGGTTGAACCGGAAATTACAAAAACATCGCCGAACAGAGCAACCGCCTTAACCTTATCTTCCGTTAGGATTAAGCATAAAGTTAATGAAATTCTTGGTATTAGGGTTTGCCCCCGGAACGCTGGTGCCGTCGATGCCGAGAACATAGTAGATAATTTCACCGCTCGCTAACCAACCGATGACCGCGCCGATTAGTTGCGGACCAAGCGCCCAAAAGACCTTTGCCCATAACAAGCCCCAAAAACTATCCGCGATGACAAAAAGCGGACTCAGCGCTTTCCGTAGCGCGTTGCCGACGGTATAACCGACAAACGTGAAAAGGGTGCAAAACACAATAAGCAAAAGCGCCCCGCCGAATTTTTGCCAACCGGTCGCGTCGCGAAAAAAGAAGAGAATAATTAGCGCGAAAAAAGTGGCGGCGGCGGCAATAATCCCGCCGGTGGAACAGCCCGCGGGCTTTTCGGTTTCGGCGGAATCGTCCACACCTTCGCTTTCGTCCTCGTTTTCTTCTTCGGCATCGTTTTTGTCCGGCATAGTGATTTTCCTTTGATGAAGTTGATAAAATGGTTCGGCGTTTTACCTTTATTTGTCGTTACTCCCTGAAATGTAATATACTATTTCATTATCCACTCTTTTTTTATCAACT
>BNUQ01000001.1 GCA_025997475.1 Planctomycetales bacterium | reverse complement strand
AATGGGTGAGGCGGCGAGGTTCTACCGCCGCGAAACTCAGGGAAAACGTCCCCGCCAATCTCAACCCCGAGAGGGGTTGAACGATGGTTGAACCCCTCTCGGGGTTCGGTCATCGGGCGGCGTTATCCCCGACCGGCGCGACGATAGCGCGTGTCGCTTGACGTTATTCACCTTAAACGCCTACGGCGTTTTTTAAGGAGTTTTATTTTGAGTGAAATTCCGAAATTTTAAGTTTGTTTTTCGCGCAAGGTGGGGATTTACGTCCCCACCTCACTTTTCAAAGACCTCTGAACCAATTATCCAGCCAATGACATCAACACAATGGTAAATAATATAGCCATCCACCAAGAATTTTTGATTATCCAAAAACTGGCATATAGCCCGACGCCTAACATATCCCAAGTCGCTTGTTCAAACGGCGTAAGTTTGTCATCGGTGTTTTTCCAGCCGGAATTAAACATAGAATTACCCTCCCTTTTTAATGTCGCGAATATCAAAAACCTTTTTGCTTCGACGTTGCAATTTTTTTCAAGTCGGTTGCGATTTTTGGGCGCGCGTAATATGAATTCTTAATTCTTAATTCTTAATTCTTAATTCTTAATTCTTAATTGTTAATTGTTAATTGCTCTTTTATAGCACCAGCAAAGTGTAAGTGAGATTGTGGAAACGATTAACGATGGCGCCGGCGTCGTCATACACCGGACAGATTTCGCCGCCGGAGTAGCCGATATGTAGCGGAATGCGGTCGCCGACGAGTTGACAGGTCAGCGCCATTTCGTCGTCGGTTTTCGGGCTGGCGACGAGGATGCGCGAGAAGCACGGAATCGCGAGAATGCCGTGAATATCCGGCTCTTTCAGCGCGGCGGCGACCGTTTCCCGCGCCGTGTCGATAACGCTGTGGTAATCGACGTGCGCTATCGTTATCGTCGCGCCGACCGGCATCGCGCCGCCGCACAACGCGCCGCGTTCCGAAAACGCATACATACTCAACGCCACCGGTTTCGAGCCGTCGCCGTGGTCCACCAAAATCGGAATCGAAGTTATCGCCGCCAAGCCCTCTTTGCGGATACCGAGCGTTTCCAAGTAATCGAGGAGCGGCAGACGATTGACCGCTTGCAGAAAACTGCCGTCGGACGCGGTAATCACGCCCTTTTCCCGCTGGATATTTTTCTCCGAAATCGCGGTAACGAAAAAGCGCGGCTTGACGGCGCCGGCGACCAACACCACCGCCAATTTATATTGATGGACCGCGCCGTTGAAAAACGTGCGCGCGTTTTCGTAAGTGAGGCAGGTGTCGTTCGACAACGTGCCGAAAATCGGCTTGCCGCCGGACGCTTCGTCCAACGCTTTGACCAAGGTCTCGCCGCATAAATCGGTCATAATCGGACCAAGCGCGAAAATCAGCGACGGCTCGGCGGACAATTTTACGTGCGCGTTTTTATACGCGGCTTGGGTAACGGCGACGGCGTTGTCCGGCGTGATTTCGTCGGAAAACGCGCCGGCGAAAGTGAGTTCGTCGCTCGTCAAAACGGTAAGCGACAATTGCTCCTGCCCGTAATGCCCGTTAATGCCGCTCGCCATCGCGGTGCAACCGATAACGTCAAACGGCAATTTTTCCGCTATTGCCGCGGCGACGCCGGTCTCGACAAATTCATAGTAACAGGACACCAAACCGACGGCGTTCGGCAACAGATTTTTCGGTAAATCCAACTGCCGCAAAATATCCGCCACCGCCGCGTCGATGTCGTCCAATTCTTCCGTGTAGGCGTTCAGAAATTTAATCATCGCGCGCGCTCCTTTTTATGGCCCCCGTAGAGAGAAAACGGGGAAATGGTAGCAAATAAGCGGCGCGAGAAAAGACGAAGGCGCCAATGGAAAAAACGGCGGACGGGATTGCTCCCGTCCGCTTCGACTTTTACCGCGTGAAAAATTCCGCGAACGTCCCGCTTACATTTAATTAGACGCCTGCGGGAATGGGCGTCGCGCACGGTCGTCCGGCAATGTCTCCGTCTCCCGTTATAGCCGCATTTATCCGGTAGTCGTGCGGGTAAGTTTTTCGAGGCACCGTTGCCTCGACCTCACTGCCCCGCCGGTCGGAAAGGAGCGACAACACACGCTTTAATTTCAGACGACATCCTATTCAGACGCTTCGAGATCCCGCTTATTTGCCGTCGCGCTGGCAAGGACCGGACGCCGGCAGGCAACCGTAGCGCGCCACCGAATCCGCCACCGCTTTGCATTTGCGAATCGAGTATTGGCGCCAGAGCATTTTCATCGGTTCGACAATCTGATTGCGGTTAAACGTGCGGAATTGCGCCGGCACTTCGACCCGTTCCGTCCCCGCCGGCGATTTCAAAATAAGGCGGCGCAACTGTTTGTATTCCGCCGGAATCTCTTTGAACTTGATGCATTCCTCGCCGACGCAGTTCTCGACCGGAATTTCCTGTTCGACCGCCGGCACTTTGATTTCCTGCACGCTCGCCGGTTTTTTCAATTTGCGCACCATCACGGTTTTGGTAATCGCCGGCACTTTGATTTTGCGCGTCGACTCCGGCACGACGACTTTTTGCACCGGAATAGTCACGCATCGCGCCGGTTTGTGCGTCATCCCGATACTGCCCGCGACTTTTTCGCCGCTGTTCAATTCAAGGTCGTTCGGCGTTTGCATACCGCAAAGAACGTCGCGCTCCGGCTCGACTTCAATCGTCAAAATCTCGGTCTTGTATTGCGCCGGCACCAGAATTTCTTTTTCCATCGCGGGACGAAAAGTAATCGTTTCACAGACATCTTCCCATTCCGCCGCGGTAATGACGTAATCGGTATATGCCTCCTGCACGACGATTTTTTTCAGGTCTTTATTGAATTTCGCCGGCTGGTTGTAAGGCACTTTACGCGGCGGCGCGACCATCACGCGCTCCTCGACCCATTCGTATTTCGGCGGCGTCGGACGAAGATAAAACGTCGCTTCGCTGACCGGCACTTGTTCGCTGACGCATTTGAACACCGCCGGTTTCGTCACTAACGTCCAAAAATAACCGCGGCACGGACGCGGCGGGGTTTTGCCCTCTTCAAACGGCAACTCGTGCGGCACCGGCGTTTCGTTGCAATTTTCGCCCTCGTAGTAGCGGTTCACCGCCGCGATGTCTTCCGGCGTGCCTAACGCGGGGTCGTTTTCGACCGCCGACGCGCCGAACGGCAGAGCCAATGCCAATGCCGCCGCGCTCAACCATTTGCTCATGGTCCTTCTCCTTAAAAAAATGAAAAATAAAATTAAGCCGATATCTCCGTCCGGCATTGATATGCCGACGCCGAACACCATTCACTTACAAGTGTTTCGGCTATCGTTTTATCGGCGGCGCATTTTTTTTGACGCGGGCGTTCGTCGGCAACTGTGGTCGGAGAAACGCGGACGGCGCGGGAGCGGCGGAAAGACGCGGGTTTCGCCGCAGGCGGGACGCGGCGGCAAGGAACGCGGCAATTATCGGACGCGGCAACCTTGAACGGAAAAACCGCCGCTTCGATTTTTGCGCTTGTTGGGTATAGTGGCGTTCCGCTTAAATTCCCCTCTACGGAGGGGAATTAAAAATTGAGGAAGATAAAAATGCACTTCGCCTTTATCGGCGCCGGCAATATGGCGGAAGCCATCGCCCGCGCCGTCGTTAAAAATGAACTGTCCGCGCCGGCGAAAATTATCGTTTGCGACCCGGCGGCGGAGCGGCGGCAAATTTTCGCCGCGCTCGGCATACAGACGGCGACCGACAATCTGTCCGCGCTGTCCGCGCCGGTGATTGTTCTCGCGGTCAAACCGCAACAAATGGACGCCGCATTGACGGCGTTGGCAAGCGATAATCGCGTCGCGGACGCTCGCGTCGCAGATGCTTGCATCGCGGAAAAATTATTTATTTCGATTATGGCGGGCGTGAGCACGGCGACGTTGGAAAAACGGCTCGCGGGGCGCGTGATGCGCGTGATGCCGAATTTGCCGATTGTCGGCGGCGCGGGAATGAGCGCGGTGGCGCGAGGGGCGCGCGCGACGGCGGCGGACGAGGAATTAACGCTAAGAATTTTCCGCGCCGGCGGCGAGGCAATAGCGCTTGCCGAAAAACATTTTGACGCGGTTACGGCGGTGTCGGGAAGCGGTCCGGCGTATGTTTTTTGGCTGACGGAAATGATGCAGACGGCGGCGCAAAAATTGGGCTTGCCCGACGACGCGGCGGCGCTCTTGGCGCGGCAAACGGTCGTCGGCGCGGCGAAAATTCTTTCGACGACCGACTTGCCGCCGAGCGTCTGGCGCGAGCGCGTAACCAGCCAAGGCGGCACCACGGCGGCGGCGCTGAACTATTTAGCCGCCAATCAAACCGGCGACGCCGTCGTCGCGGCCATCGCCGCGGCGGCGAAGCGAAGCGCGGAGTTGGGGAAGAGCAATTAACAATTCACAATTAAAAATTAACAATTACGAAATCGAGCGAAGCGGAGGTTAGTGTGTTTTCCAAATTGTGAAATTTAACAGGTTAGCGTTGTTCACCAACGCGGTGGCTCTATTCAATTGCCACGCCTTTTAAGGCGTGGTGGGCGAGCAAAAAAAGAAAAGGGCTTTAGCCCAAAATAAAAAAATGTGGTCTTATTCCACCGGCTTTAGCCGAATTATTGTTTGGGCTAAAGCCCTTTTCAGAGAGACGCTCACCACGCGCTAAAGCGCGTGGCAATTGAATAGAGCATCCTTGAAATTGATGTTTCTCTGTATCCTCCGTGCCTCGGTGAGAAATAAAAAAAGGTCTATAGAAGAAACACGTTACCGGCGAAATTATGTCTAACGCCAAGAAAAAATTTTTGGGCATTATGTTTGATTGCTGTCAGGTGTATGCCCGCATTTATCCGAACGCGGCGGGCACGCATTACGAAGGGCGTTGCCCGCGTTGCCGACGGACGCTGAAAGTCCGCATCGGCGGCGAAGGCACCGGACAACGATTCTTTCGCGCCCAGTAAAGAGCAATTAACAATTAACAATTGACAATTAACAATTAAAAATTTTGAAGTTTGATTCTCAAGTTCGCTTCGCGTAATTTTGATAATTACTCCGACTGCAATTGTTAATTGTTAATTGTCAATTGTTAATTGAATCCGTCCCCGAACCGAGAAAAAAATAATGGCAACCCCTCGCGCCGCCGCCGAAGCGGCGATTACTTCGCTCTCCAATCATTTCGTCTTTCGCAAACTCGGTCTTTGCTACGACTACTACGCCGAGGTTACGGCGCTGTTGTCGCCGCCGTTGCCGGAACTGAAAGACATCAAAGCCGGACTGCCGAATCCGCGCGGCGTCGGTAGCGGGCTCGCCGACTGCGCGCTGAACGGCGCGTTGCTGTTCGACGGCTTGGCGACGCGCGTCGAACTCGGCATCGCGGCGGCGGACGAGGGGCTAATCTACGACCGGCTGATTGGCGGCTTGATTCGCTTGGCGACGATTGCGCCGCGCCACACCGTCATCGCCGGACTGACGCCGGACGGCAAGGGTTACTACCCGCCCGCCGGTTACGAGGCGACTTTATATTGGGCGTATCAGGCGTGGCGCGCCGGCACGACGCCGACGGGGGCGCTCGACAGTCAAACGAAAATCCGCAGTATCGGCGGGCATTGGGTCGGCGACTTGTGGGCGAGTAAATTGCAAACGCTCGAAACCGACGAAACGGCATTGGTGCGCGGCATCGTCAAACCGGCGTTGCTCGCGGTCGGCTATCGCCTGACCGGCGAAGACAAATGGAAAGACCTCGCGATAAATGCGCTGGACCTCGCCGCGCCGCTCACCGCCGCCACGCCGCTCCGCGAATTATTCAACGCGCAATTGGCGTTGCGGCTGTTGGCGCAGATTTTTTATCCGTTCAAGCCGCGCCGCTACTTGGCGCCGAACCAAAAGAAAAAAGCGGACGCGGAAACGGAAGTCAAAGAGCCGCCGGTCATCGACACGCGCTTTGTCGTCGAACACGAAAAAATTCTGGCGAAGATGAAGGAAATCGCGCCGCTGTTTTTGCCGCCTTTGCGCGCGGGGAAAAATTTTGCGCCGCGTTTCTTAGACGAGCGCCCGACGCTCGATTGGCGCGAGGTCAAAGACGATATTCCGTGGGGGCGCATCGTGCACGAAGCGGACACGCTCGCCGCGCCGCTCTTCGCCTGCTTGGGGTTATTTTGGGCGAACGACCAACGGTTCACGGACGCGGCGGCGGCGGCGTTGACGGAAATGCTCGCGGCGTTGCCGGTGGAAAAATTGTGGTTGGCGCGGGCGCTGACGCCGTTGCCGCTGTTGCACGGTTTGGGCGTCGAAAACGGTTGCTGGGACGCCGACCTGAACGATTACCAATTGGCGTGGAATAAAGACGACAGTTTGGTGGAAAAATTTTTAGCGCCGAATTACGACCACGCCAATCCGTTGCAGGCGGGACACAACGAAAAACGCGCGCGACCGCAACCGCGCGCGACCGCGCCCGTCGCGCCGGCGCCCGTCGCGCCGCCCGCCGCGGAAACGAAATACACCGGTAAAAACGCCAACCATCGCCATCATCGCCACCGGCGGCGGCGGTAAGACGAGAGTTTAGAGTTGAAAGTTTAGCGTTGAGAGTTGAGAGAAAGTTGCGCTTCGCGCATTATCAAAAATTAACTCCTCTGCTAAACTCTAAACTCTCAACTCTGAACGCTAAACTCTTGGTTATTTTTCAATTGTTCTGATTAGGCGGCTTGGCGATGCGCACGGCAGTAATTTCCGACGTTCACGGCAATCTTTCGGCGTTGGAGACGGTATTGGCGGATATTCGGCGTGTCGGCGCGGAGCGGATTGTTTGTCTCGGCGACATCGTCGGCTACGGTCCGCAACCGCTCGAATGCTTGCAACTGGTCCGCGACTATTGCGCCGTGGTTCTGACCGGCAATCACGAATATGCCGTGTTGCACGGCGCGACGGATTTCACGCCGCTCGCCGAAGACGCGCTGACGTGGACGACGCACCGGTTGCGCGCGCCGGAGGTCTTGGCGTATCTGCGCCAAATGCCGACGCATTACCTTGAAGGCGACCAACTGTTCGTGCACGGCAGTATTTACGACTACACCAACGATTACGTGCGCGAAGCCGACAGTCCGTATCTTTTGGAACAGTTGGTGAACACCTTGCGCGACGATTTCACCGGTTTCAAGCGGGTGTTTGTCGGGCATAACCACCGCGCGTTTCTCGGCACGGCGCTCGGTTTTTTGTTTCCGCACGACGACACCGAGCCGCCGATGACGACGTTTTATCTCGCCGGACAAAAGGTCTATGTGTCGATTGGCTCGGTCGGTCAGCCGCGCGACGGCGACCCGCGCGCGTCGTGGGTGCTGTGGGAAGACGACAACGTTACCTACCACCGTTTGGAATACGATTGGCAAAAAACCGCGCGAATGATTTTAGACGTCGGCTTGCCGAAGTTCTTGGCGCGACGGTTGCAATATGGAAATTGAAAAACAATTAACAATTGACAATTAACAATTAACAATTTGGGAGTTTGATGATAAATTCGCTTCGCGTAATTCTGACAATTACTCCGACAGCAATTGTTAATTGTCAATTGTTAATTGTTAATTGAAAACGCGCTTTCCACCGAGAAAAAATATGTCCGACGTCTCCCCGCTCGACAACGTCCTCCCCCGCCAGTCGCCGCACGACTTGGAGGCGGAGTTGTCCGTGTTGGGCGGTTTGTTGCTGTTGCCGGAAAAATTCGTCGATATTGACGGCAAACTCGCCGCCGATGATTTTTTCAATCCGGGTTACGGCTTGATTTTTTCCGCGATTGCCGCGTTGCAGGGCGAGGGCAAGCCGATTGATATTTTATTGTTGCGCAGTGAGTTGGAGCGGCGCGGCGACCTCGCGAAAGTCGGCGGCGACGGCGCGCTCGCGGCGCTGACCGACGCCGTGCCGACCGGCGTGCACGTTGACTATTACGCCGACCTCGTGCGCGAAAAATCGCTGTTGCGGCGGCTCATCGCGGCGGCGGTCGAAATTGTCGAAACCGCGTCGTCCGGCGGCGAAAGCGCGGGCGCCTTGGTTGACCGCGCCGAACAGGCGATTATGCAGGTGGCGGAAAGAAACGTCCGCGCCGAGCCGCGCGGGATGCGCGAAATTATGCAGTCGACCTTCGACCTGTTGCAAAAACTCGCCGACAAACACCACGTCAGCGAGGGAATGGTTCTCACCGGCTACAACGACCTTGACGACAAACTCACCGGCTTGCACGCCGGCGAATTGATTATTATCGCCGGTCGCCCGTCGATGGGCAAAAGCACGCTGGCGCTGAATCTCGCGCGTAAAGTCGCGCTGAACAACCGACAGGGCGTGCTGATTTTTTCGTTGGAAATGACCGCGCAAAATATGGCGACCAACATTCTGGCGGCGCACGCGAAAATCGACGCGGGAAAATTGCGCAAGCCGGAAAACATCACCAACGACGAATGGCAGGAAATCGGGATGATGGTCGGCGAATTGGGACAGGCGAACATCATCATCGACGACGCCTCGCTCTTATCCATCGCGGAAATTCGCGGCAAAGCCCGCCGCGTAAAACAGAAGCACGAGGTCAATTTAATCGTCATCGACTATTTACAGTTGATGCAGGGAAGCGCGGCGGCGGCGCGACGGAGCCGCGAGCAGGAAGTCGCGGAAATTTCGCGCGGCTTAAAGGCGTTGGCGAAAGAGTTGAGCGTGCCGGTCATCGCGCTGTCGCAGTTAAACCGCAAGGCGGAAGACCGAAGCGGCAACCGTCCGGTGTTGTCGGACTTGCGCGAATCCGGCGCCATCGAGCAAGACGCCGACGTGGTGATGTTGTTGCACCGCCCGTGTTATTACGACGAAAACGACCACCCGGGCGAAGCCGAAGTCATCATCGCCAAACAGCGCAACGGTCCGACCGGCACGGTCAACCTGTCGTTCCTCAACCACCAATTGCGCTTCGAGCCGTTAAGCCGGATTCACCAGGAAGGGGAATGAGAACAATTAACAATTAACAATTAACAATTAAGAACTCATGTTTGCGATTTTACCATCAACGACTCCGCTAAAAGCCCCGACCGGGGCTTAATGTGAATAACCCCGAGTGGAGCGGCGAGGCGGTATCCGCCGCGCAACTCGGGGAAAAGCGTTCCCGCCAATCTCAACCCCGAAGGGGTTGAACTATTTGTTGAACCCCTCTCGGGGTTCGGGCATCGGGCGGCGTCATCCCCAACCGGCGCGACGATAGAACGTGTCGCTTGACGTTATTCACATTAAACGCCTACGGCGTTTTTTAAGGATTTTTACTTTTATCAAGTCAGTTACGATTTCTTGGCGGCGCGTAACATGAATTAAGAATTAAGAATGGTGGGGTTTGATTTTCAAATTCGCTTCGCGCCATTTTGGTAACTACTCCTCTATTTTTAATTTGTAATTTCTAATTGTTTGAACTCGCGCCGTCGGCATTATTACCCCATCACCCCAAGGAGAAAAATTATGGAACGCACGCTGTTGATTTTGAAACCGGATTGTGTCGCGCGGGGTTTGTGCGGCGAAGTGTTGGCGCGGTTGGAGCGCAAGGGCTTGCGCCTCGTGGCGCTGAAACTGCTCAACGTGCCGCGCGCGCTCGCCGAAAAGCATTACGCCGAACATCGGGACAAGCCGTTTTTCGGCGAACTGTTGGAATTTATCACCGCCGGCGCGGCGGTGCCGCTGGTCGTCGAAGGACGCAACGCGGTGGCGGTCTGCCGGAAACTGCTCGGCAAAACCGACGGCGCGGAATCCGAGCCGGGCACCATTCGCGGCGACTTCGGCAACAGCCGCAGTTTCAATTTAGTGCACGGTAGCGACTCGCTCGCCAGCGCCGAGCGCGAAATCGCGCTCTGGTTCAAGCCGGAAGAACTCGTCGAAAATAAATTGTTCGAGACGAAGTTTGCGGTGTAGAAGGCAATTAAGAATTAAAAATTAAGAATTGAGGAATGATTATCAAAGTTACGCGAAGCGATTTTGACCATCAAAATCCACCATTTTTAATTTTTAATTGGAAATTGCCGAACCGCTTTATTGTCCGCCGCTCACTACTCGCCGCAAAAAAAACTATGTCCTCCCGCCACTCTTACTCCTTATTGGGTCTGCGCCGACCGGCGTTTTTTCCGCGCGGCGCACGGATGTTCATTTTCGCGTGTTGGCTCGGCGGCGGTTTTCTGTTTCTCGGCGGCTGGTTCGCGGCGTCGTCGCAGTTGGCGGGCGAGGCGCGGCAGGAATGGTTGCTCTCGCAATTCGACGCCGCGTTGCCCGCCGAATTGCCGGCGAAATTGACGGATTTGGAAAACGCCGCCACCGGCTTGCCGTATTCGCGCTATTTGCTCGCGACCGGTTTTGCCTACGCCGCCGAGCGTCTGCCCGAACAACAGGCGCTCCGGCAACGCGCGAAATTGGAGGCGGAAGCGGCGCGCGCCGGTTTTGCCGACGCCGCGCCGCACTCGTATTTTGAAAATCAGTTGCATCAAACGCCGGCGAACGCGCGGCGCGCCCTGCCGCTGTTGCTCGCGACGTTGCGTATGGAAACCGGCGACGAAACCGGCGCGGAGAATTTGCTGTTGGCGGGAATTAACGGGCAAGGAGACGACGCGCCGCTGGCGTTTTTGCCGGATTATTACAACGCGCTCGGCTATCTCTACGCAACGGCGAAATCCGCGACTTTGCGCCGACCGGAAACCGCGTTGCATTACGCGCAATTGGCGGCGCCGGACTGGGAAAAATGCGACAACGCGGCGTTTTTGGACACGCTGGCGATGGCGTATTTGGCGAACGGCGAAAAGGAAAAAGCCGCGCCGATTTCCCGCCGCGCCGTGGCGCTGTCCGCGCCGTTCGCGCTGACGGAGGTCTTGGACAATTTCGCGAAAATCACGGAATAGAAAAATTCGCGTCTTTTTGTTGATTTAAATAAACCGCCTTCTCTCCGGCGGCAAAACGTCGGCGACGGCTTTTTGCAATTCTTCGTCGGCGCAGTCGTCGCTTAAAAAACGCGCCACCCGGAACTTCGCCGTCGCGAAAATAATTTGCCGCGCCGGTTCGGGGCTGTGCAACAACACCGGCGCTTGGTCATAGCCGCTCCGGCGGCGCAAGTTCTCCAACGTCGCCACGCAAGTCAAATCCGTCGCGTCAATCAGCGCCACCGCCGCCGGCAGGGGTTGCGCGAAAAATTCCGCCGCCGCCGCGAGGTCGGGAAAAAATTCCACCGCAAATTGCGGCGCGGGAAACAGCCCGCTCAACCGCTCCGCCCAAGCGGGTGTGCCGCCAAGCGCCAAAATCGTGATTTGCCACACCGACGCTTTGATTTTCGCAATCGGCAAATAATCCGCCGCCGCCATTTCGCCGCACAAAACTTTGACCGCGTTGACCGCGGCGAGGCGCACGGCGGACGGTTGCGAACTGCGAAGCAACTGCGTGATTTTCGGCAGCGAGGTCACGGACTCGCCAATCGCCGCCAACAAATTCAGCGCGTTTTCACGCACGTCCTCAATCGGCGAGCGCAACATTCCCTGCGCGCGCGCGGTCGCCGCCGCCGCCGTGCTTCCCATCCGAATCAACAGCCGCGCCGCTTTGGCGCGAATGCCGAAATTCGCGTCAGTCATCTGCCGCGCCAACTGGTCGGCGGCGCCGGACAAATTGACGCCGCGGTCTAACAGCGCTTCGAATTGATTGAGAAAATCGTGCCGCTCGTTGACGGCTTGCAGGTGCAACTGGTCGCTCAAAATCGGAATGAATTTTTCCGCGAATTGCCAACTTGCCCGCAACCGCGCCTCGACTCTCTTTCGCTGAATGAGATTGAATTTTCCGCCGACCAATCCTTGCGCCGCCGCGACGGCGTCGTCGGCGCGGGCAAAGGGAATGGCGTTTTCCTCGTCGGCGAACGCGAACGGCATCAACGGTCTCCCGTTTTGGTCAGCATTATCGACCGCACCAGCACGCGCGCCAATTCCTGCAACGCCGCGTCCATCGCGTTCTCGCCGCCGTCGCCGCTTGCCGGATAATAGCGTCCCGCCAGCGTGCTGGACTGGCTACTGCTGACTTCGCGGTTTTCAATCAAGAACGAATTGCTGGCGCGGTCGAACAGCGAAAACCGCGCGCGAATCGTCGTCTGCATATTGCGCGGCTGATTGTTGGCGTCGTATTCCAACACCGTTTGCCGCACTTCGATAATCGTGCCGCTCAATTCCGCGTCGGCGCGGTCGTTGACGACGGTGTAGCGCGGCGAGCGCCCGATTTCCGCAATCAAGTTGCTCGTCAATCGACCTTCGATGCTCAAATACTCCGTCGAATTGCCGAAGACGCCGACGGAAAACGAATGAATGCTCGCCGGCAGGCGCGTCTGCGTCGAGTAAGCGCAACCGGCGACCACCACCAACGCCAGCGTCAGAATTTTTCGGAGCAACATAGTTCCCCTTTTCAAAAGAGTGGGCGGCGAGCAGAGTTTAGAGTTGAGAGATTAGAGTTTAGAGAGTGGAGTTTTATTTTTAAAAAGCGCGAAGCGCAACCATTGCTCAACTCTAAACTCTCAACTCTAAACTCTACAACCACTGCCCGTTCTTTATCGGTCAAACGACGGCGACGACCGCAATTTTTGGCAAATTTTTGCCGTGCGGCTCGGCGCCGCGGCGAGCCGCCGCGGCGCCGCGGCATTTTTTATTTTCAGATTTGACGCGGCAAAGTCGATAAAGCGGACGTTTTTTCGCGCACGGAGGAATGACGAATGCCGGACGGACCTTCTCATAATTTTGCCGCGTTTTTGACGATGCTGTGCGGCGTGTTGTTGGTTTTCGGCTTGCTCAGCCAAGTCGGACGGCGGTCAACGCTCGGCGAGACGTTGCAGACGACGCTCGGCGAACCGTCGCCGGAGGTCGCGATGACGCCCGCGCGGTCGGCGGCAAAGTCGGGCGAACTCGCCCGCGAAAAAACGCTGATGCGCATCGGCGCCGTGCCGGTCGAAAACGCCTACTCGGCGATGCAACCGTCCGCCGACCGCGAAATTTATTCCAACCGCGTGCTCTTGCCCGCAAGCGCCTATCCGGCGGCGCGCGAAACCGGCGAGCGTGAAAACGGCGCGCACTATTATCAGGTGCAAGACGGCGACACACTGTTCCGCATCGCCAAAAAATTCTACGGCGGTGGCGACCGCTGGCGGCAAATCTGGCGCGCCAACGACCTCGACCCGCAAAAACCGCTCACCGTCGGACAAAAATTACTCATTCCGGCGCGGTAAAATCCGCTTCTATTCCCGGTCGCCGCCCCGCCGTTACCTCTCCGGCAAATTCAGCATCCGCCGGTAAAGCCGTAAATAGCGCTCGACGACTAACGGCAACGATAGATTTTCGACCGCCGTTGCCCGCGCGTTTTCGCGCATTTTCTCGTAACGGTCCTTCGGCAGAGCCAACGCGATTTTGATTTTTACCGCAAGGTCAACGGGGTCGGCTAAATTCGCCAAATAACCGTTCTCGCCGTTCTTGATAAAATCCCGCGCCGCGCCGACCGGAAACGCGATTACCGGCGTCCCGCACGCCAACGCCTCGGCGGTGGTGTTGCCGAACGCTTCTTCTATCGCCGGCGTGACGAAAACATCCGCCGCCGCATACAACTCCGCCAACGCTTGCGGGTCGTCAATTCTTCCTAAAAAATACAGTCCCGGACGATTCGCCTCCCCGCCGCAGTCGCCGAAAAAGACCACCGCCGGCTCCGCCGGTTCGGCGAGGAGATTGATTACCTCGATTCCGGCAAGGAGATTGATTGCCTCGATAAATAATTTCAGACCTTTTCGCGGGTCGTAAATGGTGGTCGCGCCGAACAAAATTATTTGCCGGTCGGGCGGCAAATTGAATTTACGGCGGGCGTCCGCGCGCGCGGACGGCGCAAACGCCGCCGTATCGACCATATTCGGAATGACGGTCTGCGGGAATGATCGCAACAATAAACTTGCCGCCGCCAATTCCCCCATTTGCCCGCAGATAGACACAAGATGCAAATGCAGATTTTCATATCCTAATCGCTTATTCTGAAAACCGCCCGCCGCCAAATCGTCGCCGGGCGGCGGCGGTGCGGTGCGGGAGGGGGGGCGAAGTTGCGGGCAATCGGCGCAACCGCCGTCCCGATATTTGCCGCAAGCGCCGGCGTAATGACAGCCGCCGGTGAACGGATTCATATCGTGCATCGTCCACACCACCGGTTTATCGGCTAAAAATTCGCGGGCTTGCGGGAAACCGACTAAACCGGAAATCCAATGGAGGTGAATCAACGAGGCGTTTTTGACGAGGTCATAATCGGCGAGATTGACCCAAGCGCGTCCCGTGGAAAACCAACCCGCGCTCACGCTCGGATAAATTTGCCGAAGAGATTCTTGTTCCTCCCTCAAATAAGACCACAAGCGTTTGCCGTCTTCGTCGCGCAATTCGCCGATTTGCGGTAAATTCGACGCTTTGACCAACGTAATCATTTTCGCGTCCGCGCCGGCGGCAATCAGCCCTTCGAGCAACCGGCGGGCGACAATCCCCGCGCCGCCGTTGTCAGCCGAACTGAGCAGGACGAGCGGCGGCAAATCCGCGGTCAGCGGTCGCAGGTCGTCAAGCGTGGGCATCAAGACCTCCGTAGTTGGTTAAGAACTCGTGTTACGCAGTCTTCGTTGGTGCGGTTGCAACGAAGAATTTGAAAAAAAACTCCGACAGTCGCGCTGAAAGCGCAAAACATATCAGCCTATGGTAAGCGGCGACGTTCTATCAGCCGCGCCACCATAGGTAAAGACGGCGCGGAGCGCCAACCGCAATTGGACGGTTCGCCGCGTTTTGGCGAACCGCTCTCGCCGCCGAAGACGGCGTTTGCCGCCTAACGGCGGAACTGTCGGATGGTTTTATCAATCAACCGCTACCTATGGTGGCGGCGCCAAGAGCGTGCGCCTTACCATAGGCTGATATATTTCGCCCCGTTGGGGCGGCTAGCAGAATGATTATCAAAATCGCATAACATGAGTTTTTAATTTTTAACTCTTAATTCGTAATTGCTCTATCCCCGCTCGGCAGAACGCGGCGGCGGCGCGGTCGGCGGAGAGGATGTTTGCCAAGGTCGCGTCGCCGGACGGGACGCGCGCTAAACATTTTTCGACCAACGCCGCGATTTGCGGGTAGCGGATTTCACCCGCTAAAAACGCCAGCACCGCCGCTTCGTTCGCCGCGGAAAAAACGGCGGGCGCGAGTCCGCCCTGCCGTCCGGCGGTCAAACCCAAACGCAACAACGGATATTTTTCCGCGTCGGGCGCCGCGAAAGTCAAATTCGCCATTTGCGCCAGCGTCAGCGGCGGCACGCCGTCCGGCAAATGCTCGCCGCCGCTCAACGCCTGCAAAATCGGCAGGCGCATATCCGGCACGGCTAACTGCGCGACCAGCGCGCCGTCGATAAATTCCACCGCGCCGTGCACCACCGATTGCGGGTGAATCCACACCTCGATTTTATCATAGGGCAGGTCGAATAAAAAATGCGCCTCGATGGCTTCGAGCGCTTTGTTGGCGAGCGTCGCCGAATCAATCGTGATTTTTTTGCCCATCGACCACGTCGGATGATTCAGCGCGTCGGCGGGCGTAACCGCGGACAAGTTTGTCCGGTGCAAAAACGCGCCGCCGGACGCGGTGATAATCGCGCGGCGGACGCGGCTAATTTCGCTTCCCGCCAAACATTGGCGCAAGGCGCTGTGTTCGGAATCGACCGGCAAAATTTTCACGCCGCGTAATTGCGCCCGCCGTTTGACGATAACGCCGGCGGCGACGAGCGATTCTTTATTCGCCAAGGCAATATCCATTCCGCAATCCATCGCCGTCAGCGTCGGCAATAAACCGGCAATTCCGCCAAAGGCGCTGACGCAAATTTCCGCGCCGGACGCTTGCAAACATTCCGCAATGCCGGTTTCGCCGCCGTAAATTTTGGTGTCGGGAAAATTGCGCGCCAAGGCGCGCGCCGCCTTTTCGTCGCGCAACGCCGCGACCGGCGGCTGAAATTCCGCGATTTGCGCCGCGAGCGCCGTCGCGTTGCCGCCGCCAATCAGCGCCGTAACGCGAAACCGCGGCGCGTGGGCGCGAACGACGGATAGCGCGCTTCGACCAATCGAACCGGTCGCCCCGATAATCGCGATTTTTTTCATCTTAGAATTGTCTCCCCCCCACACGGTGGTTCTATTCAATTTCGCCCCAACCTCCCGCAGTATAAAGCGGCAACGGAAAACGGTCTATAATCCGCGGCGGAAGTTTTTGCGCCGGTTGGTTGTTTGACGGGAAATTTTTCATATAAATCACCGTTTCGTTGTAAGTTGACGGCGTTTTTTCGCCGCGCGCCGCGTCCGCCGCGCGATTATTTTTATCAAATGAAAGGTTTATCATGAGCGATGCCGCCGAAATCCCCGCCGCCGCGCCAACGTCCGCGCCGCAAATCACTGCCGCGCCCGTCGGCAATCAACCGGCGATTACCGAATATCAGGAAAATATCGTGGTTGACTCCAATGCGTTGCCGGTGGAGCCGCCGCCGTCGATGTTAAATAGTCCGTGGTTTTTGGTGGCTATCGCCGGTATTTGGATGCTGTTTATTTGGACCAGCCGACGCAATTCCAAAAAGCAGGAGCAAAAACGGCGCGAAGAACTCGGCGGTATCGCGCGCGGCGACCGCGTCGTAACTATTGGACGGATGCACGGCGTCGTCGTCGGCACGACCGACAAGACCTTCACCGTTCGCCCCGACCCGAACAAGGATTATCAGATTACCTTCGACCGCGAAGCGGTTCTCCGCGTCGAAAACAACAAAAAAGACGGCGACAACAAAGACAAAGAAGTCGAAGGCGCGACGGCGCTGGCGCAACCGGGGAATTGAGGCAAATTGCCACTCCATATCACCGTCGCATCAATCCGTCAATAGAGTTGTCTCGCAAACGCGATTGCTCTATTCAATTGCCACGCCCTTTAGGGCGTGGTGAGCGTTGAAAAAATGACCGGCTTTAGCCGAATGATTTATTTGGGCTAAAGCCCGTTCTTTTTTTGACCGTCAACCACGCCTTAAAAGGCGAGGCAATTGAATAGAGCGTTTCCCGATTGAAGTGTCCCGTGCCTCCGTGCGCAACAAAAAAAAGAAATTATGAAACATACCCGCCTAACCGCCCGAACTTAAAAATTTTCACCAATCCACATAGAAAGAGGAACAGACCCATGGAAATGTTGTCTTCGCTTCATTTTTGGCAGTGGACCGTGGTGGTCGCGGTCGGCGTTTTCGCCTTCGCCGCGTCCGCTAAAAACCGCATCGTCCCCGCCAAACTCGCCGTGATGTTCGGGCTGACCGCGCTCGTCCTGCTCCAAATGTTCAAGACCGCCGCGCCCAAAGAAACCCTCCTCGACGCCGGCATCCGCCAACTCGCCGCCAAACTCGAAACCGACGCCCTGCGCCCCGATATGCCGCCGCAGTTTGCGTCCACCATCGAGCCGCTCGTCGCGCTCAACCTGAAACCCGACCACGGCGGCGACGCCGCGACGCCGCTCCTCGCGGATTTGGAAAAATATCAATACCCCGCCGACTACCTCAAAGCCCGCGTGGACGAACTCGTGCGCGCGTGGAAAACCCGCGCCGAAAGTTCCCTGCCGGCGCTCAAAGCCCAACTGGCCGCGTTGAAAAAAATCGACCGCCCGACGCCGGAGCAACAAGCCGAAATCGCCAAACTGAACGCGGTCATTCCGGCGTGGTATGACAATTTGCCGCTGAAATTCGGTCTCGATTTGCGCGGCGGCACCGAAATGCAATTGCGCCTGCGCCCCGACACCGCGCGGCTCGAAAAGTTGCAACACGACCTCGCCGAGCGACAAGCCGCCGGCGTTACGGACGGCGTCGCCGCGCTCGACGAAGAAATCAAAACCGAACGCGAAGCGCTCGCCGAGAATTTCCGCAACGCCGCGAACGTCATTCGCAATCGCTTGAACGCTTCCGGTCTCGAAGAAATCAGCGTTACCGTGCAGGGCGGCGACAAATTATTGGTGCAGATTCCGGGAATGAGCGCCGACGGCGCGCAGAGCATCATCGACCGCGTCAAGCGCATGGGACAACTCGAATTTCGTATCGCGATGGAAGGCGTCGATAACGAATTGGTCCACGAAATCAAAAATCTCGCCGCCGACAATCCGCGCGACTTGCGCAATTATTCGCGCGCGGCGCATCGCTTCCTCGACGAAAACGAGGTCTCCATCGACCGCAACGGGCGGCGGCGCGGGACGGGCGGCGAGGAACTTTACGATTATCTGCACACCGACGACGGCACGGCGATGGTGATTTCGCAAGAAATCGAATTGACCGGCGACTACATTTCGACGGCGCGCGCCGCGCCGGACGCCGAGCATCCCGGCAATTATATGATTAGTTTCACGCTGACGCCGCGCGGCTCGTTTTTATTCGAGAACATCACGCGCAACAACCTCAAACGCGGCTTGGCGATTATTTTGGACGGCAAACTCAAAAGCGCGCCGACCATCCAAAGCGTGATTTCGCACAGCGGACAAATCACCGGCAATTTCTCGCGCGAGGAAGCCGAGTCGCTCGAAGTCATCTTGAAGGACTCGCTGAAAACGCAGGTCGAAGTCGAATTTGAAAACACCGTCGGTCCGTCGCTCGGCGAGGACAACATCCGCCAAAGCATCGTCGCCGTCGTCGCCGGCATCGCGCTGGTGTTGATTTTTATGTTGATTTATTACCGCGTCGCGGGCGTTATCTCCGACCTCGTGCTAAGCATCAACTTCCTGTTCATCGTCGGTTTATTGTCGGCGTTCGACGCGACGCTGACGTTGCCGGGCATCGCCGGTTTGGTCTTGACCGTCGGGATGGCGATTGACGCGAACATTCTAATTTTCGAGCGCATCCGCGAAGAATTAGGGCGCGGCAACACCTTGCCGCGGGCAATCAAACTCGGCTACGAACGGGCGTTTGTAACGATTATCGACGCCAACATCACCACGCTGATTGTGGCGGTGATTCTCGACCAGTTCGGCACGGAAGCGGTGCGCGGTTTTGCCAAGACGCTGATTGTCGGCACGGTGTGTTCGGTCTTCACTTCGGTCGTGCTGACGCGCTGGTGCTTCGACGCGCTCCTTGCGTGGGGCTGGTTGCGCGAACTGAAAATGGCGCAATTTTTCACCAGTCCGAATATCCAGTTCGTCAAAGTCCGCCGCTATGCGTTCGCGGTAAGCGCGGTCTGCATTATCGCCGGCATGGCGTTGTTCGCCGCGCGCGGCAATAAAAATTTGGCGCAGGATTTCACCGGCGGCGTGTTGGCGCAGATTAGTTTGACGCAACCGCTGACGCTGGCGGAGGCGCGCGCCAAGGCGACGGACATCAGCCGCGACCTCGACGTGCAACGTTTCGGCGAACCCGTCGATGGCAAATACGGCGAATTTATCGTGCGCACCTCGCGAATTAAAGACGACGCGAATCCCGATTTGGACGGCGCTTACACGGTCGCCGAATTGCGGCAGAAATTGGCGGCGCATTTCGCGTTGCAACCGAACGGCTTGACGGTGGGCGCCGAGCGCGTCGCCGCCAAATCCACGCCGGAGGTCGCGGTGTTCGCGGCGAAAATATCGCTGACCACGCCGCTGGCGGCGGCGGAATTAAATAAAACGCTGACAGCCAACACGGTGCTGAAAAACATCGAAGTAACGGACGGAGCGAACGGCGAATTGCAAATTTTCGCCGGTTTGCCGTTGCTCGCGCCGGACGGCACGCAACGGGGCGACGCGGACGTGGCGGCGCTGGTGCGCGACCAATTGCAACGGTTGCGCGATTTGGGCATTTTGCAATTCACCGAGCCGTTCCCGCGTTTCTCGACCGTCGGACCGGCGGCGGCGGACGAAATGATTGTTTCGGCCATCGGGGCGTTGGTGTTCGCGCTGATTGTCATCAGCGCCTACATCTGGTTGCGCTTCCAATTCCGCCTGACCTTCGGCATCGCGGCAATCGTCGGTTTGGCGCACGACGTGTTGTTCTGTTTAGGCGCGCTGGCGTTGGTCGATTATCTCGGCTTATTGAACGGACAAATTTCGTTAGTCGTGGTGGCGGGGTTGTTGACGATGGTCGGCTACTCGATTAACGACACGATTGTCGTGTTCGACCGTATTCGGGAAAATATGCGGCTGACCAGCGGCGTGTCGATGCCGACGCTGATTAACGACGCGATTAACCAAACGTTGACGCGCACGGTCGTAACCTCGGCGTCAACCTTGTTGGTCGTGGTCATTTTGTTGTTCCTCGGTGGCGAAGCGTTGCGCGGCTTTTCGTTCGTGTTGTTCGTCGGGATTCTCGTCGGCACGTATTCGTCCATCTTCGTCGTCGCGCCGGTGCTGGTGGAATGGGCGCTCCGGCAAGAACGCAACAAAGAACGCCAAGCCCAAGCCCGCATGGAGTTGGCGAAAAAAGCGTAAGGCGAGTAAATTTCAGGCAGAAAACCGGCAACGGGCGTCGTTAGAAGCAATCGATGACGGGCGGGCGTTGGTGCCGGTTTCGCCGGTGGCGTCGGTAGCCGGTGTTCGTCTCGCCTGCCGCGATATTAAAAAAATAAAAATTTAGAAAGTGAAGGAGTGAAAATGAAGAAGGTCTGGCTGGTATGTTTCGTTATGTTGGCGGCTTTACTGTTCACGGCGAAAGCCGAGGCGGGGATAATCACGATAGCCAACATCGACGTTGATAGTTTGAATATCGTCGAACTGTACGTCTCGGAAGCCGAGGCGGACAGTTGGGGAGACGATTTGCTTGACCGCCCCCTGGCGAAAAACGCGGACATCGAAGTCGAAGTAAGCACTGAGGGGTTTGATGTCCACGTCGTTTGGGAGGACGGGACGGAGGATACTTATAACAACCTCGGCAACGCCCCGCAAAACAGCATGTTGTTGCTGGGGAAAAACCGCATCATGGTCGGTCCGCACTGACTTGGCGGCAATAACGCGGACGGAAGCGAACCGCGAGCGCCGGCGAATCCGAAAATAAAAACGCCACCACGGTCCACCGCCGACGGCTCACCGCCCACGAAAAAAATAATTTTGTCGTTAGATTTCATTTTGCGGTTTTTGATAATCAAGCGCAAAAACAGGAGAATTCCTATGCTGAAAAAATTCGGATTGTTGTCGCTCCTCGTCGCGGTCGGCGGCGTTAGCGCCGGCGAAATGGCGCCGGCGGCGGTGTTGGTCGCGGTGGACAAGGCGGTTGCCTTAGACGAAAGCGGCGTCAAAAAATATGTCGGCGCGGTCGAGCCGATTGAAGACGTTACGCTCCGCGCGCGCGTCAGCGGGCGGTTGGAATCCATCAACTTCACCGAAGGCGACAAGGTTAAAGCCGGCGATTTGTTGTTTGAAATCGAAAAAGACATCTACGAAGCCGAATACCAAGAGGCGCGGGCGTTGCTCGAACAAACCCACGCCGCGCTGGTTTTCGCCGAACAAAATCACGCGCGGCAGGTTGACCTGTCCAAACAAAAAGTCGTCGCCAAAAAAGAATTGGAAGACGCCGAGCGCGCCCTGCGCACCGCCAAGGCGGCGGACGCGGCGGCGAAATTCAAACTCGTCGTGGCGGAAAAGAATTTTTCCTATTCGCGCGTCGTCGCGCCGATTAGCGGACGCATCGGCAAAGCGGCTTACACGCGCGGCAATTATTTGAACGCGGCGACGACGCCGGAATTGGCGACCATCGTGCAAACCGCGCCGATTTACGTCCGTTTTGCGATGAGCGAGCCGGATTTTGCCTCGATGTTCGGCGGCAACGCGGAGAATTGCAAAAAAGAAGCCGTCGTGCGGGCGCGCGCCGCCGACCGGACGTTGTTGAACGAAACCGGTGCCGTAACGCTCGTCGATAACCGCATCGACCCGGCGACCGGCACTATCAAAATCTGGGCGACGTTCGCCAACGCCGACGAAATTCTGACGCCGGGCGGCATGCTTGACGTGATTATCACCAAAAAGACGGCGCAAAAAGTCGCGGCGGTGAAAGTTACGGCGGTGCTGATGCGCGACAACGGGCATTACGTTTATGTGGTCGGCGCCGACAATAAACCTGAATTACGAGCGGTCGAAGTCGGCGACGTGATTGGTGATTTACAAGTGATTACCCAAGGCGTCGAGGCGGGCGAAACGGTCGTCGTCGAAGGCACGCACAAAATAATGCCCGGCGGCGCGATTAGAACGACGGGGAGCGGCAATTAACGAAAATTACGAATTAAAAATTACGAAACCGTAGCGATGGGATTGACGGTCAAAACTGCGCGAAAGGAAACGGTGGAAGAGGAATAACTATGGATGAAACCATTAGAATGTTACACGAAATCCGGCAGAAACTCACTGAACGATGGGATAATATGACGCCGGAGGAAGCCCGCGCCGACCGCGAACAACAACTCGCCGAAATGCACCGGCGCATCGGCAAGCCGCCACGCAGAATTATTGAGGTCGAAGTGCCGGTGTAACACTAAAAAATTATCCAAGCCGCGCTGAACGCCGCCGAAAAAATTTATGCGTTGGCGCAAAAAAGGTTGCCCCATTAGCGCGTAGCCAAGGTTAATCGCTCTTAACCGAGATTTATTAGTATAGATTCCCCCTTACGGTATTAAGAACCTATCTCTTTATCAAGATTAGTTGCAATTGGTCGCGGCGATTATTAGACCTGCTATTAACGTGCGTCGTCCCGTAGGGGACGCAGTCCCGTAGGACGCAATGTCGGTAGAAACGATACGGTAAAAATTCCCCGTCCCGTAGGGACGCAATGTCGGTAGAAACCGTAGGACGGAATGTCGGTAGCAAGACATCAAGCGCCATTTAACCGACATTGCGTCCCTACGGGACGCGGTTTCAGGGCGACGGTGTTTCTACCGACATATTGCCCCTACGGGGCAAACCGCCGATTAGTTTGATATGCGGATAAATTCTAACTGCTACGGGAAAATGCGATGAAATTACTTAACTCCATTCTGGATGACATCAAGGAATATCGTTGGATAATCGACGCCGCGTTTCGCTATTGCGGCGTTTTTTTCGCGAGGATTGGGTCTGATTTGATTACCCCTCACCCGCAAAAACAATCCGGTCAACCGCATCGGCGTTTATTTACCCCTTACAATATCTTTTTGTCGGCATATCTGGTTGTTATCACCAACATTGTTTATAGTGATATTTTCACCGGTGTTTTCTCGACGGTGCAAGCGGTTATTACGGCGCTATTATTATTTGCGCTTATCTATGCCGCAGTATCTTTTTGTTGTAATAAAATAGGCGATGTCGGTATAGAAACGAAATCTGCCGCCGCGAAGATTCGTCTCGAAACGGTATGGATATTCGGGTTGGTTTGTTTTACGGTTCTTGCTGTCGTTCTGTTGGCAAAGTTTCCGGGTTATATGTCCGACGATACCGTCGGTCAATGGGGACAGGCGCATAGTTTAGTGTTCGATGACGTGCATCCGGTTATTCATACGCTGGCAATGTATGTGCTTTCTCGCCTCGTTGACCATTATGCTTTTGTGGTTTTAGGACAAATCATCGCCTTTAGTTTAGCGGTCGGTTATCTGATGGCGACGTTGGAGGCGTGGGGAATAGGTAAAAAAACACTGGTTTTCATTGGTGCCATTATCATTCTTAACCCTTATACGATAAACATAATGATGGTCGTCTGGAAAGACGTTGCCTTTACCATTTTGTTGACTTACGCCGTGGCGATGACCATTAACATTTATCTTTCCCACGGGCGCTGGTTAGAAAAGAATACTCATATTGGTCTTTTTGCCCTGACCGTCGGTCTGGCTTCATTAGTGCGGCATAATGGCATATTGTTCACTTTACCGTTATTGAGTTTGTTATTGCTGGTCTATGCCGATAAAAGATTTAAATTAGTCACCTTGGTCTTAGCCGCCGTCGCGTTGATATTAGCAGTAATGTCGCCGCCGGCGGGTTTAATTTTAACTTTCGCCGCCACAATGTTCGTTTATCTCTATTCATCAGGCGGAACGTGGGGCAAAAGCGTTAAATACATCGGTGGTTTCGCGGTCGCGCTGGCGCTGACTTACGGCGTTCACCGCGAAATCGGGATAGTTAATTTTATCTTATTCGCGCTTCCCTTATCTTTGATTGTCCTCGGTTTGTATGCCAGCCGGAGCCGCCGCATCGTCGTAACCGTTTTATTGGTTATTGTGGTTATTCTTACGGTAAAACTTCCGCTTTATAAGGCGTTAAAAGTTCCGAGCGCTCATATGTTCTACCAAATCGCTTGTTGTCTGCCGATGGTGATTATGGGGGACGTAATGGTGAAAAATCCGCAAGCATTACCGCCGGACGTAAAGAAGTGGTTGAATACTTTTGGCACCGACGAAGAATGGCAAGCAACCTATATCCCCGGTATGTATGCGTCGATAGAATATCGTAAGTTTGGCGTTATCCATAAACTTAGTAGCGTTGAGCCGCGACAAATGCTCCGTATGACGTGGGATACCATTAAAAGCGACCCGCATAATTCGCTGATTGCGGTTCGCGACGCGACCGCGCATGTGTGGGCATTGCCCGGTAAAGTATTTGCTTTTCGAACTCCTTGGTCGGCGAATATCGATATTGAAGCCGATAGCGGCTATTATCAGATGTTATTATATATTGCGATTACCGCGTATGATGTTTTTATCTTGGGCATAACCCCGTTAGGCGATATTTTTGTCAAAACCGGCTGGCAAATGCTCGCGATACTGCTTGGCGGCGCCTTGGCTTGCCACCGCTACGGGGTAAAAGCGCTTATGCTGGTCTTGCCTACCGTATGTTACAATATTGGGACTATGCCGTTTTCGGAAGGACCGGGCATAGATGTTCGTTTTCATCATTTTAATGCGGTGATTTCGTTGCCGTTATTATTGATATTGTTCGCCAAACTGCCGCCGGCAAACGAAACGGCATCGCGTTGATTATTCGATTTTCATTACCGCAGTGCCGATAAATCCAACTAAATATCGCCTTCAACGGAGATAACGAATGACCGCCCGCTACATCAATCCTTACACCGATTTCGGCTTCAAGAAATTGTTCGGCGAAGAAGGCAGTAAAAATTTGCTGATTGATTTTCTGAATTCGGTGTTACCGGAAGCAAGCCGGATTCAATCGCTCACCTTCAAAAATCTTGAAGGTTTGCCGGACAGCGAAAACGAACGCCGCGCGGTGTTCGATATTGCTTGCCGCAGTGAAAGCGGCGAGGAATTTATCGTCGAAATGCAAAAAGCCAAACAGCATTATTTCAAAGACCGCTCGTTATTTTACTCGACGTTCCCGATACGCGGTCAAGCGCAAAAAGGCGATTGGGATTGGCAATTGAAGAAAGTTTATTTTGTCGGGATATTGGATTTTGAATATGACGAGCAAGAGGAAAAACGTAAATTTTTGCGGGAGGTCTCGCTGAAAGACCAAGACGGAGACAATTTTTCCGACAAACTCAATTTTATTTTTTTGCAAATGCCGCTGTTTAACCAGACCGAAGCGGAATTGGTTACGCACAAGGACAAGTGGTTTTATTTTTTGAAGCACTTGGAGGATTTTGACCAATTGCCGGCGATTTTGCGCGATGAGGTGTTTGAGCAAGCGTCGGCGTTAGCCGAATACCATAACCTTTCGCGCAACGACCAAGCGTTGTATGAACGGGATTTAAGAAACTATCGCGACAATTACGCAATTATGCAAACCGCGAAAAACGATAGTTACGCCGAGGGTAAAGCCGAGGGTAAAGCCGAGGGACAATCCGACGCGATTATTCTCGTTTTGCAAGCGCGTTTTCAGACGGTGCCGGCGGCGGCGCGCGAGCAACTATCGGCGATAACCGCGCCGGAAAAACTCGCGCCATTAACTTCATTGGCGGCGACCTGCGCCACGCTTGATGAATTTATCGCGGCGTTACAGTGAAAAAGAAAGAACCGTTAAAAATTAAAATTGCGGCGTTGGCTTCGTAAAATTCGCTTCGCGTAATTCTTAATTCTTAATTCTGCATTCTTAATTAAAAAGCCAGCCCCTCCAAGGTAGCCCCGACCATGATGATTTCTCAGACCTTTATCGACAAACCGAAGTTGGCGATGGTGATTTCCATCGTTATCACGTTGCTCGGCATCTTGTGCGTTCTGCAAATTCCGGTGGCGGAATATCCCGAAGTCGCGCCGCCGCAAATCGTGGTCAGCGCCGCTTACCCGGGCGCCAGCGCCGAAGTTATCGCCGACACCATCGGCGCGCCGATTGAGGCGGAAATGAACGGCGTGGACGATATGCTGTACTTCTCGTCCGAGTCCAACAACAACGGCTCGTATTCGCTGTCGATTTCTTTCGAGCCGAATTCCAACGACGACATCGCGCAAGTCAACGTGCAGAACGCCGTCCGTCGCGCCGAGGCGAAACTTCCCGCCGAAACCCGCGCCCTCGGCGTCAACGTGATTAAGCGCTCCACCGATATTTTGTGTTTGTTCGTCTTCACCATCGACGAAACGCAAACCAAAATGTCGATGTTGGAATTAGGCAATTACGTGCGGATGAATGTCAAGGACGAATTGGCGCGCATCCCCGGCATCAGCCAAACCGAAATTATGGGCGCGAGCGAATACGCGATGCGGATTTGGCTTGACCCGATGAAAATGGCGGAATTGGGCATTTCCCCCGGCGACCTCGCGAGCGCGATTAAGTCGCAAAATCTCCAAGCCGCCTCCGGCACCATCGGCTCAGAGAACAGCAACGATTATTTGCAACTAAAAGTCAACACGCTTGGACGGCTGAACACGCCCGAACAATTCGGCGATATCGTCGTGCGCACCACCGCCGACGGACGGGTCGTGCATTTGCGCGACATCGCCCGCGTGGAACTCGGCGCCGACAGTTATGCGTGGAATGCGACTTTTAACGGCAAGCCGATGGCGGCGCTGGCGATTTATCGCAACACCGGCGCCAACGCGCTCGCCGCTTCCAACGCCGCCAAAGCGCGCGTCGCGGAATTGGCGAAATCGTTCCCGCAAGGCGTGCAGGTGCGCATCGGCTATGACCCGACGAAATTTATCCGCGCCAGTATGAAAGAAATTATCGAGACCTTGATTTTGACTTTGATTTTAGTCGTCGCCATCACTTACTTTTTTCTGCAAAGTTGGCGCGCGACTATCGTGCCGACGCTGGCGATTCCCGTGTCGTTGATGGGCACGTTTTTCGTGCTGTATCCGCTCGGCTATTCGGTAAATTTGCTGACGATGTTCGCGTTGATTCTCGTCGTCGGCTCGTTAGTTGACGACGCGATCGTCGTGGTGGAAAACATCACCCGTTTGATGCACGATGAAAAACTGTCGGCGCGCCAAGCGACCATCAAAAGTATGGGACAAATCACCGGTGCGATTTTGGCGACGACGTTGGTGAATATCGCCATCTACGCGCCGATTGGTTTTTACGGCGGCATGGTCGGCACGATTTACAAACAATTTTCCGTCACCATCTGCGTCGCGCTGGTGTTTTCAACCATCAACGCGCTGACGCTCAGCCCCGCGCTTTGCTCGTTGATTTTACGCCCCAACGACAATCCCAGCCGCATCTTCAATCCGTTCAACAAGGGGCTGAATTTTTCGCGCAATTTCTATTTGACCTGCACGAAATTTTTGGTGAGAAAATCGTTGGTTACGCTCGCGATTTTCGCCGCGGTTTTGGGACTGGGACATGTGACCCACGGCTCGCTGTTCACTTCGTTTTTGCCTCCCGAAGACAAAGGCGGCGTGTTGACCGCAATTGAACTGGCGCCGGGCGCGACCTTGGCGCGGACGCGCGACGCCGGCGCGCAATTTTCCGACCTCGTGATGAAAATCCCCGGCGTGCAAGATGTCGTCGTGGTCAACGGTTTTAGTTTTATGGGCGGACAAGGCGAGAATTTGGGCTTGGCGATTGTCGAAATGAAACCGTGGGAAGAACGAAAAACGCCGGATTTGCTGATTAATTCCATTATGAGGCAGGCGGCAATGGCGGCGGCGCAAGTGCCGTCGGCGAAAATCAACGTCTTTCAGCCGCCGGCGATTATGGGCTTGGGCGTCAGCGGCGGCGTTACTTTTATGATGCAGGCGAAAGCCGGACAGTCGGCGCGGGAACTCGAAATTGCGCTCAATCAAATGCTCGGAAAGTTGAATGCCGCGCCGGAAACTTTGATGGCGTTTTCGCCGTATAACGCCAACACGCCGCAGTTGTTTTTAGAAATCGACCGCGAAAAAGCCCGAATTATGAACGTGCCGACCGATGTGATTTTTTCGACCCTGCAAGCGAATCTGTCGGATTACTACATCAACGATTTCAATTTCAACGGTTTTTCGTTTAAGGTGAAAATGCAAGCCGAAGGCGGCGACCGCTCGAACATCGCGGACATCGAAAAAATAAATTTACAAAGCACGACCGGTAAATTAGTGCCGCTTTCGGCGGTGGCGAAAGTGCGCTACGCGGTCGGTCCGCGGGTGGTTACCCGTTTCGAGCAAGCGCGGAGCGCGTCCGTAACGTCGATGGCGAAACCGGGGATTAGTTCGAGCCAATTGATGACGCGGATTGAAGAAATTATGCGCGCGGATTTTCCCGGATACAGCGTCGCGTGGACGGATATGAGTTTTCAAGAACGCGGCAACGCCGGAAAAATCGGCTATTTGATGATGCTGTCGCTGATTTTCGCTTATCTGTTTTTGGTGGCGCAATATGAAAGTTGGACGATGCCGCTGTCGGTGGTGTCGTCGGTGGCGGTGGCGTTGCTCGGCGCGGTGCTGGGTTTGAAATTGTGCGGAATGACCATCAGCATTTACGCGGAATTGGGCTTTATTATGCTCATCGGGCTTGCCGGCAAAAACGCGATTCTGATGGCGGAATTTGCCAAACAGGCGCGCGAAGACGAAGGACTGCCGATTGAAGTGGCGGCGCAAAACGGCGGGCGGGTGCGTTATCGCGCGGTGTTGATGACGGCGTGGTCGTTTTTGATTGGTGTGTTCCCGATGGTGATTGCGACGGGCGCGGGCGCGGGCAGTCGCCAAGCCATCGGCATCACGACATTTTCGGGAATGTTGCTGGCGACGGTGGCGGGCATTGTGTTAGTCCCGCCGCTCTACGCGATGTTCCAAAAAATGCGCGAGTATTTCAATCCGCTGAAACCTAAACCGGTGGACGAAAGCGCGGAACTATAAGAACTTATCCGCATATCAAACTAATCGGCGGTTTGCCCCGTAGGGGCAAAATGTCGGTAGAAACGTCGCCGCCACCTACAACCGCCCCCTTGGGGGCGCAATGTCGGTAGGGACGCAATGTCGGTTAAATGGCGCTTGATGTCTCGCTACCGACATTCCGTCCTACGGTTTCTACCGACATTCCGTCCCTACGGGACGGGGAATTTCTACCGTATCGTTTCTACCGACATTGCGTCCTACGGGACTGAGTCCCCTACGGGACGACGCACGTTAATAGCAGGTCTAATAATCGCCGCGACCAATTGCAACTAATCTTGATAAAGAGATAGGTTCTTAACCCCTTAAAAAAAGACCACCCGTTTTCGCGGGCGAACAAGCCGCCGGCGAGCAAGTCGCTCCCGTCAAGCGCGCCGGCGATGTCGGGCGGTTGATTTTTTTTTACTTTGTCGGATAAGAGCGGTTTTTGCGGAGACACGAATGCTCTTGGCGTTAGACACTTCTTCGCCATTCGGTAGCGTCGCGCTACACGATGAGCGCGGCGAGCGCGACGGACGCGGCGACCGCGAAAAAATCGCGGCGGTCGCGACCCTCGCCGACGGCTGGCAACACGGGCGGTTGCTCGTTGCCGCGGCGCGGGATTTACTGCGGCAAAATAAAATTGAGTTGGCGGAAATTACCACTGTCGCGGTCGGCGGCGGACCGGGGAGTTACACCGGCACGCGCATCGGCGTGATGGCGGCGAAAACGTTGGCGTGGAGTTTGCAAAAAAAATTAGTCGTCGTTTCCAGTTTGGCGGCGCTGACGTTGGCGGCGACGCGGTCGGCTAATCTTGATGCCGCGCATCTTGACGATAAGCGTCTTGACGGTGCGCGTCTTGACGATAATCGTCTTGACGGCGCGGCGAAAATTGTCGCCTTACAAACCGCGCGCGCCGACGAACTATATTGCGGTTTTTACGCCATCGCGCCGGACGGAATGCCGCGAGCGCGGGAGAAAGACGTCGCGCTGTCGCCGGCGACGGTCGCGCCGATGCTCGATGAAAATACGGTTGTGGTCGGCGGCGGCTGGGAAAAAACGCCGGATATTTTCGCGCCGCCGATAGAGCGCGGCGTCAAATTTTTCCCGTATTCCGGTGAGCCGCCGTTAGCGGCGGCGGTGGCGGAAATTGCCGCGCGCGGCGGCGGCGAAGTCGTCGAACCGTTGTCTTTTGCGCCGCGTTACCTGCGCCGCGACGAATCGCCGTGCCGATTTGAAAAGTCAGAGTTGAGAGTTGAAAGTTAAAAGTTAGAAATTTAGCGGATGCGCTTCGCGCATTTTTCAAATAAATCCACATTTCAACTTTCAACTTTTAACTTTTAACTTTTAACTTCTAACTCTAAACTCTCAACTCTAAAATGAATGACACTCGTGTCGAACAACTAATCGCCGAACTGTTGCGCGAAATCGGCGAAGACCCCGCCCGCGAAGGGTTGCAAAAAACGCCGGCGCGCGTCGCGCAAGCGTTCAAGTTTTTGACCGCCGGTTACGGGCAGGAACTCCGCGCCGTCGTCAACGACGCGGTCTTTACCGCCGCGTCGCACGATATGATTATCTGCCGCGACATTGAAATTTATTCGCTCTGCGAACATCACTTGTTGCCGTTTTACGGCAAATGCCACATCGGCTACATCCCGCGCCAAAAATTGCTCGGCATCAGCAAATTGGCGCGCATCGTCAATATGTTCGCGCGCCGCTTGCAAATTCAGGAACGGCTCACCGCGCAAATCGCCGACGCGATTCAACAAGTAACCGGCGCCGTCGGCGTCGGCGTGGTGCTGGAATGCCGCCATATGTGTATGATGATGCGCGGCGTCGAAAAACAAAATTCCTCGCTCACCACCTCGTCGGTATTGGGTTCGTTCCGCGACGAACTCTCGACCCGCACCGAATTTCTGGATTTGATTGGGCGGTGAAAGAGCAGAGTTGAGAGTTGAGAGTTGAGAGTTGAGAGTTGAGAGTTGAAAGTTGAGAACTCATGTTACGCGTTCCCCAAAATCGCAACCGGCTTGATAAAAGTAAAAATCCTTAAAAAACGCCGTAGGCGTTTAATATGAATAACCCCGACCAAGCGACGCGCGCTCTCGTCGCGCCGGTCGGGGTTATTCACCTTAAGCCCCTATCGGGGCTTTTAGCAGAGTTGATGATGACAAAATCACGTAACATGAGTTAAGAGTTAGGAGTTGAAACAGACCTGTTCGATAATCAAGAGCAAGCAAATTTTCGTGTCTAATTTTTCGTTTCGCGCAATTTCAACTTTCAACTTTCAACTTTCAACTTTCAACTCTGCTCTCCTCCCGTTCTTTCAACTTGCGTTCGACTAACGCGAGGTTGGCGGCGTGGGCGCGGTTGCGCGGGGCGTTCGCCACGGCGCGGGTGAAATAATCTTTCGCCGCGTCCAAATTCTCGGCGGCGAGTTCCAAATAGCCGAGATTGTTCAGCGCGGTGGCGTCGTTGGGGTCTAACGCCAACGCGGCGGTGAACGCTTCGCGCGCTTCGGTCAGCCGCTCCAACCGCCGCAAGACGACGCCGCGATTGTTGTGCGCGATGACCGCGCGCGGCGTGGCGGCGATAATTTCGTCCAGAATTTGCAACGCCCCCGTCGCGTCGCCGCCGCGGCTAAGCGCCGTCGCCCAATTCAAACGAATCTCCAAATCCTCCGGCGCGAGTTCGCGCGCAGAGCGGAAACACGCCGCCGCCGCCGCGTGGTCGCCTTCGTTGAGGTGCAGATAGCCGAGATTGTTGAGCGTTTGCGCGTCGGGCGGGAAATTGTCGCGCAAGGCGGCGAAAATTTTTTTCGCCTCGACCGTCCGCCCCAAATGGAAACAGACGCAGGCATAAGCGTTGGCGAGCGCCGCGTTGTCCGGCGCGTGTTCCCACTTGGCGCGGAGTAACGCCGCCGCGTCGTCGGGGCGACCGGCATTCAACAGCGCGTCGGCTTCGGCTAAAAGCGCTTCCATAGGGCAATTAACAATTAACAATTTACAATTTACAATGGCGGTTGTCGCTTCGCTCCATTATCAATTTCGCTTCGCTAATTTGAAAATAAAAATTCCACAATTGTTAATTGTTAATTGTTAATTGAACTCGTTACCATCGCCAAAAACCGGCGGCGGCGACGGCGTAGCCGCCCGCCAGCGCGTAACCGCCAAGGGCGGTTTTGATGATGAAACGGCGATGAAGAATTGAATAGGCGGCGGGCAAAATTTCTTCGTCGCCCGCCGGCATCGCGGGCAAAAACAATTGCGAGGTCTGTCCGAGCGCGTAAGCGAAAGACCACAACGCGACGACGAAAAAAATCAGGGCGAGCGCGGACATCTTTTATTCAATTAACCATTAACCATTAACAATGGCGGCGGTCGCTTCGCTCCGTTACCGATTTCGCTTCGCGAATTTGAAAATCAAATTCCACAATTGTTAATTGTTAATTGTTAATTGCCTTTCTATTCCACCACGCCGCCGGAGCCGCCGGCTTTCGCCATTTCGGCTTTGGCTTCGTCGTAAGTGTTGACCACGGCGCAGATGTCGGTCAAGCCCAACAAATCAAACACTTCGCGCACGGATTCGATAGGTTTCATCAGGACGATATTGCCGCCGCTTTCCTGCGCCATCGGTTGATAGCCGATAAACACGCCGATACCCGCCGACGACACGTAAGTCAACTTTTCCAAGTTGATAATCAGCCGATGAAAACCCTTTTTGAACAAGGTCGCGAAGGACTTGTCCAAATCGTCGAACGACGCGGTGTTCAAGGCACCGTCCAACGTAACGACGACGTGGTCGCCCGCGCTTTTCGCCGATATTTTTAATACGTCCATCTTATATCTCCGTATCCCAAGCGGCGGATTGTCGCGGCAAGCGGCGGAAAATCAAGGCGACGGGCTCACATTACCCGAAACGTTACCACCGTAATATCGTCGTGTTGCTCGGCGTGTTTTTTGCGCGTGTCGCGGCTGTGGCGGTGGGTGTTTAAGTCCGCCAGTAGGGCGCCGACAAAATCCTCGCTCGATTGTTCGGCGTTTTTGGCGCAAAAAGCGTAAAAACGCTCGTCGGTGTATTCCTCGTTTTCTAAGTTCATCGCTTCGACCACGCCGTCGGTGTAAAGCACCACGCGGTCGCCTTTTTGCAGTTGGACTTTTTCTTCCTGAATCATCCGGTTGAAAATTTTGCCTTTGTCGAAGCCCAGCGCGATGCCTTTCGGGTTGATTTTATCGCATTCGCCGTTGGCGTGGACAATCACCATCGGATTATGCCCCGCCGAAGAGCCGGTGAGTTCGCAGGTGCGCACGTTGTAAATCAGGTAATACGCGGTGATAAACATTCCCCGCCGGATGTCCTGCGCGACGAGCGCGTTGGTGCGTTTCATCGCGTCGGCGGTGGACAGCCGACCGGTTACGATAAACCGCAACACCGTGCGCGCCGTCGCCATCACCACGCATCCCGGCACGCCCTTGCCCGACACGTCGGCGACGACGATGCCGATATGGTCGTGGTCCACCGGAAAGAAATCGTAATAGTCGCCGCCGACTTCCTTCGCCGGTTTGTAATCGGCGAAGAGGTCGAGACCTTTGATGCGCGGCAGACGCGTCGGCAAAAGTTTGACCTGAATTTCCCGCGCGATGTCGAGTTCCGTGCGAATTGCCGCCAATTTTTTTTCATCGGTTTGCGCGCCGGCGAGTTTTTCAATCATCGCGTTGAAGTGGCGCGCCAATTCGCCGAGCAAGCCCGGATTACGGGCGACGACGCTGGTGTGGCGAAAATTTCCGTCGGCGACTTGCTCGATGTCGAGCAACAACATCTCCAATTTGCGCGTGCCGAAATAACCGACGAAGAGATAAAAAATACTGACCAACAGCACGATGCCGACGCTGACGACCAACGTGCGCATTTGCACTTGTTTGGTGGCAATCGCGATTTGGTCCGCGCCGACGCCTAACATCACGTAACCGATGGCTTGGCTTGCCGCCAAGTCGGCGGTCGGCGTGAGACGGTTACCGTCGAAACGCGCACCGTCGAGACGGTTGCCGTCGTGTTGGTCGGACTCGCCGCCGGTCGCGGGCGCGTCCACGTTGTTGTAAATATACATCTTAAACAGCAGAACGGGGTGCTGGCGCAACTGATTGTTGCCGCCGCGTTGCGCCACCATGCCGGGCCAAATTTCGCAGGTGTTTTTCAACGTCTTCATCATCGGCGTTTCGAGCGACAAGCCGCTCATCCACGCGCCGTTGGCGCGGATTTCCAAGCCGTCGGTTCTGCCCTGCCGGTCGCGTTCGTAAGTCGCGAGCGGCGCGTTGTTTTTCGCCGGCGGCAAAAAACTGTAAATGTAGGCGAATTGCACCAACAGCGATTGTTCCTCTTCGGTGGCGGAAGTGGGCATGGCGACAAAATAACTGCTCAACAAATTGCCGTGGTTCAGCGCGAAGAGATTTTTTTCCACCTCGCTTTTGTCGCGCACTTTCGGGTCGGAGGTCAACTCGCGGTAGTCGGCGGCGGAAATGAGGCGCATCTGCACGGGCCAGTCGTCTTCGTTGGGCGCCTGCCGGATAATTTGCGAGCCGACGTGAATTAACGACGTGGTCTTCATCAAGCCGGCGCGGGCGATTTCTTCCAATATCACCTGCGAAACGATGCGGAGATTGAAAATTAAAATCAGCGTTACGCCGACGACCATCGCCAGCGAGATGGGCAGGGTCTGTCGCAACGCTTCGCGCCAGCGCCAGCGGCGAAAATTTTTCGCCGACGCCGACAAACTTTCCTCGCGGTCTTTCACCTCGGTGGTGGCGCCGGTTCCCTGCGTGTTTTCTTCGCGCCAATTAACCGTGCGTTGGGACTGGGACGCCGGGACCACCGTGTTTTCGTTTTTCAGGGAGCGCGACGGCGCGGGTTGCCAAACGACGTTGGTGTTGTTGCGAGCGGTGTCGGCGGCGAGCAGTCGCGGCGGCAACGCGGCGGGCGATTTCTTTTGCGCCACGACCGGCAAGGAATTCGTTTTCGTTTTTTGCGGAGCGCTCATCAGACCGGGGTCCTAATTTTTTCTCAAACGGAGAGAACACGGAGAAATTCCGATTGGAGATGCTCTATTCAATTGCCACGCCCTTTAGGGCGTGGTCAGCGTTAGAAAATGACCGACTTTAGCCGAATGATTTAATTTGGGCTAAAGCCCTTTTATTTTTTGACCGCCCACCACGCCTTAAAAGGCGTGGCAATTGAATAGAACAACCGCATTGAAAACAACCTATGCGGAATCTACCAATCCCCGCGCCGGTTACAAGTTATTTATCCCAAGCGTTGCCCGTTGCGCGGCGGCGGCGGCGGCTACGCCCCCTCTTCTTGACCGTCGCCGTGAATTTTTTACAGTTCGCGTCTTCAACTCGCCCGCGCGGAAGTGGCGGAACGGCAGACGCGCCAGATTCAGGTTCTGGTGAGGTTACACTCGTGGAGGTTCAAATCCTCTCTTCCGCACCAATTCTTCATTCGCGCCACCGCTCCCCGCCGGAGCCGATAATGAACTCCGCTCCTCTCCGTTATTTGATTATGTTCGGCGTTCTCGCCGCGCTCCTCGCCATCGGCGGCACGTGGTGGCAATCGGCGCACCCCGCGACCGCGGGGACGGGCAAAGATTCTTTCGGCACGCATTATTACGGCTGGCGCGGACTCTACGAAACCCTCGCGCGATTAAATCAACCCGTCGCGCGCTCGCGGTTGCCGCCGACAGCAATCGGCGACGACGATAATAATCGCACTTTCATTTTTTGGGAAACGCCGCTCGCCGCGACCGAACGCGAACCGGCGTATCTGCGCCCGCTCCGTCGCTGGGTTGAAAACGGCGGGACGGTCGTCGTCGCGCCGCCGCGCGGCGCCGGCAGTAACGACCGCTGGCTACGCGGTCGGCGTGAAAATTTATTGCTGAAAAATTTGCTCGGCGACTTGGCAGTGTTTCCGTTTCTCGTGAACACTTCGCTTGCCGCGCGTGCTTGGAATGAGCCCAAGGAAGATGCGCCACACGAACGCTCGTTGCTTGCCGAGGTCAACCGCTTGCAACAGGCGGCGACGGAATTGCAAAAAAAGCAAGATTACCAACTGCTCGGCAACGGGCGTTTCGCCCAACTTGCGGCAAAAATCCCCGTCGTAACTCTGCCGGAAATTTTGCAGACGATGCGTTTTACCGACGAACCGCTCGCCGGCGAACCGGCGTCGCTGTTGGCGGTGGCGCGGGAGGGGCGGCATTTTCTGCTCGGCGCGGAATTTACCGTCGGACGCGGGCGCGTGTTGGTGATTGCCGAACCGGCGCTGATTTACAATTCGTATTTGGGACAAACCGGCAACGCGGCGTTGGCGGTCAATTTGTTGGCGTCGCCGACGGGAGCGGCGGGGACGACGGTTTTTGACGAATTTTATCACGGGCATATCGCGGTGAAAAAAACGTGGCAATTGTTCGCGTCCTCGCCGCAACGGGAAATGCTCGCCGCGCTGTTGTTTTTCGGTTTGTTGGCGGCGTGGCGCGGTGGCGTCCGGTTGGGACCGGCGTTGCCGGAACCGTCGCCGTCGCGCCGGAATTTGTTGGAATATATCGCGGCGTTCGCACGGTTGTTGCAAAACGGGCGGACGCGCGTCGCGGTGGCGCAGGCGGTTTTCAGCGGCGCGTTGTGGGACTGCCGGCGGCAATTGCATTTGCGCCCGCGGGACGAAACGCCGGACGCCATCGCCGCCGCGTTGTCTTTACGGTCGCCGGCGGCGGCGGAACAATTCGCGGCGGCGGCGCGGCGGCTTGAACAAATGCTCGCGGACGGCGTGAAAAACGAAGGACAATTTTTAGCGGCGTTGCGAGATTTAAGAACAATTAACAATTAACAATTAAGAATTAACAATTGAATAGAGCGTTTTCAATCCGGCGCGACTCCGTGTTTCCGTGAGAAAAAAAATATAAATTAAAATCCGCGCCACGCGGTCGCTCTATTCAATCCGGCGTGCCTCTGTGACTCGGTGAGAAATCTCTGACTCTTAATTCGTGTTAATCCGTTTAATTCGTAAAAATTCGCGGACAAATAATTTCCACCCCAATTCAAAGGAGCAAAAAATATGTCCCTGCAATTCACCGCCGTTACGATTGGGCAATTTTTCGACCGGTTGGTCCAACAACAGCCGGAGAAAGAATTTATCGTTTATCCCGACCGCGCCCTGCGCTGGACTTACCGCCAATTCGACGAGCGCGTCAACAACGTCGCCAAAGGATTGCTGTCGCTCGGCATCAAGCGCGGCGACCACGTCGGCATCTGGGCGCGCAACGTTCCCGATTGGCTGACGTTTATGTTCGCCACCGCCAAAATCGGCGCGGTGCTCGTTACCGTCAACACCGCCTACAAACTGCACGAGGTCGCCTACGTCCTCGAACAGTCCGATATGGTCGCGCTCGGACTTATCGACAGTTTCCGCGACGTGAACTACATCGACGTTATGTATGAACTCGTGCCGGAATTGCGGCGCGGTCAGCGTGAAGAAATTCGCAGTCCGCAATTTCCGTTTCTCAAACACCTGATTTATTTGGGACCGGAAAAACAGCGGGGAATGTTCAACATCAACGAATTGATTCTGCTCGGCAAGACCTACCCCGACGACGAGTTGCGCCGCTTGGTCGCCGCCGGCAACGTGGACGACGTTATCAATATGCAATACACGTCCGGCACCACCGGTTTTCCCAAAGGCGTGATGTTGACGAGCCGCAACATTCTCAACAACGGTTTTTATATCGGCGAGTGCCAGAAATTCACCGGCGCCGAGCGCGTCTGTTTGCCGGTGCCGCTGTTTCACTGCTTCGGCTCGGTGTTGGGCATAATGGCGATTTTGACGCACGGCGCGACGGCGGTGATGGTCGAAGTGTTCGACGCGCTAAAAGTGCTGGCGGCAATCGCCAAAGAAAAATGCACGGCGGTCTATGGCGTGCCGACGATGTTCATCGCCGAATTGCAACATCCGCGCTTTAAGGAATTCGACCTGTCGTCGTTGCGCACGGGAATTATGTCCGGCTCGCCGTGTCCGATGGAAACGATGAAACAGGTCATTCGCGAAATGCATATGCCGGAAATCACGATTCCTTACGGCTTGACCGAAGCCAGTCCGGTGATGACGCAGACGCGCGTCGAAGACCCGCTCGAATTGCGCGTCGAAACGGTCGGGCGGGCGTTGCCGGAAATCGAAGTGCAAATTATGGAACCGGAGACCGGCGAATTTTGTCCGCCGGACACGGTCGGCGAAATCGTCTGCCGCGGCTACAACTCGATGAAGGGCTACTACAAAATGCCGGCGGAAACGGCGAAATGCATCGACGCGAACGGCTGGCTCCACAGCGGCGACCTCGGCACGATGGACGCGAACGGCTACGTGCGGATTACCGGACGGCTGAAAGATATGATTATCCGCGGCGGCGAAAACATTTACCCGCGGGAAATCGAGGAATTCTTATACACGATGCCGGCGGTGCGCGACGTGCAGGTGATTGGCGTGCCGGACGCGAAATACGGCGAGGCGGTCGGCGCGTTTATCATTCCGCACGCGGGGCGGGAACTGACGCCGGAGAGCGTGCGCGAATTTTGTTTGGATAAAATCGCGCGCTATAAAATCCCGAAACACGTGTTCGTGGTCGAGGCGTTTCCGCTGACCGCGAGCGGCAAAATCCAAAAATACAAATTGCGCGAACTCGCGAAAGAACGCCTCGCCGTTACCGCGACGGTGTGGGACAGCGAGAAGAAAAGTTGAAAGTTGAAAGTTGAAAGTTGAGAAAAACGCATCGGTTAATCGGCAATGGTTCTTTTCTCGACTTTCGACTTTCGACTTTCGACTTTCAACTTTCAACTTTCAACTTTCAACTTTTAACTTTTAACTTTGAACTCCCCAATCAAACGGACATCACGAAAGCGAAAAAATGCTATCCCCCATCGAAGACGCCGTCGCCGATTTGCGCGCCGGAAAAATGGTCGTGCTGATTGACGACGAAAACCGCGAAAACGAGGGCGACCTAACGCTCGCGGCGTCGCTCGTTACGCCGGACGCCATCAACTTTATGGCGACGCACGCGCGCGGTTGGATTTGCCTGACGCTTGAAGAAGAGGCGTGCCGCCGCCTCGACTTGCCGCCGATGACCGCCAACAATGAAGCCACTTTCGGCACGGCGTTCACCGTTACGATTGAGGCGCGGCGCGGCGTAACCACCGGCATCAGCGCCGCCGACCGCGCGACGACCATCCGCCTTGCCGCCGACCCGCAGGCGACGGCGGCGGATTTCGTCCGCCCCGGACACGTGCAACCGATTGGCGCGCGCAAAGGCGGCGCGCTCAAACGCGCCGGTCAAACCGAGGGGTCGGTGGACTTGATGAAAATCGCCGGACTGCCGCCCGCCGGCGTGATTTGCGAAGTGATGAATCCCGACGGAACGATGGCGCGGGTGCCGCAACTCGAAAAATTTTGCGCCGCACACCAATTGAAAATGTGTAGCGTCGCGCAAATTATCGCCTACCGCCGCCACCGTGAGAAATTGGTCGCCGCCGTGTCGGCGGCGCAACTGCCGACCGAATTCGGCGAATTTACGTTGCATTGTTATCGTGCCGAGTTGTTCGGCGAAACCCATCTCGCCGTTACTTGCGGCGACTTGGCGCCGGGCGGCGCACTGATTGACGAGCCGGTGTTGTTGCGGGTGCACAGCGAATGTCTGACCGGCGACGTGTTTCATTCGCTCCGGTGCGACTGCGGGCAACAGTTGCTCCGTTCGCTGAAAATGATTAAAGACGCCGGACGCGGCGCGGTGATTTATCTGCGGCAGGAGGGGCGCGGCATCGGCTTGGAAAATAAAATCAAAGCGTATGCGTTGCAGGAAAAGGGACTCGACACGGTCGAGGCGAACGTCGCGCTCGGTTTTCCGCCGGACTTGCGGGATTACGGTTTGGGCGCGCAAATCATCGCCGACCTCGGTATTCGCCAAATAAAACTGCTGACCAATAATCCGCAAAAAATCGCGGCGTTGTCGGGCTACGGCTTGACGATTGCCGAGCGCGTGCCGATAGAAATTCCGCCGGTCGCCGAAAATAAAAACTACCTCGCCACCAAAAAAACGCGAATGGGACATTGGTTGGCTTAGGGCGGGCGTAATGGACGGGCAAAAAAGAAAAGTTGGCAGTTGAGAGTTAGAAGTTGAGACGGGCGGTGGCGCTTCGCGCGTCTTAAAAAAAACAATCCGCTTTTTTCTCAACTCTCAACTTTTAACTCTCAACGCTGTTTTTAATTGCCCCTCCGGCTCTCGCGGATTTTGTCGATGACGCGCGTGACGAGCGTTTCGCCGGCGGCAAAGTTGTCCAAGTGCGACGCGACAATCACGAAGCGGTCGAACGCCGCATAGACCACATTCTTTTCCCGCGGGTCAACGGCGCGGGCGAAGACCACCGCCGTTTTACCGAATTGCCGTTTTTCCCGCGCCGAGTCGCTCGCGTTGACTTGCAGATAGCGCCAGAAATCGTCGCCGGCTTTTTCCGCCGCCTTCGCCTCGCTGAAATCAATGACGAAAATGCGCGCATCGCCGCCGCCGCCCGGCGCGAGCGCCCACACGCCCGGCGGGAAAATATCAAAGTTCAGCGCGTTGCCCGGCGTTACCCGCGCGTATTTGCCCGCCACGCCCTCCACGTCGATATAGGCGAAACCGGCGGGCTTGCGGCTTTGCCCCGGCACGCGCGCCGTCAAAAATTGCGCCAGCGGCTTTAAGTCCGGCACCGGCTCTTTGCCGGTGTAAATCAGCGCGAACAGCCAGCGTCCTTTGTAAAAATACAAATTGCGCCCGCCGTGCGCCGTGTCCGACACGGCTTGCGCGCCGACATCAATTTCTTCGCCGGTGTTGCGCAACTGTTGCCCGACGTAGTAGTAGAAAATCCCCGCCGCGCCGAGGTCGCTCCCGATTTGATACGCCTCAATCGTCAGGGCTTCGCCGCCGAGCGCGTAGTCGCGCGAATAAATCGTGCTTAATCCGTATTGCTTGAAAAACCGCGCCCGCTCCGCCCCCAAATACTTTTCTTTGGGACCGTCGGTGAAGAGGACTTGCCGTTTGCCGACCGCGCTCAAACCGGCGAACTCGCCGTCCTCCGGCAAAAAGCCGCTACTGTCGCCGGCAAGCGGATTGCCGCAGGCGGTCAAAACGGAACCGACCAAAATGAAGACGCATAAAATTAAATGCCGACGCATAGGTAGGGGCTTTCGGGAGTTAAAAGTTAAAAGTTAAAAGTTGAGCGTTGAAAGTTGAAAGTTGAAAGTTGAAAGTTGAAAGCGGTCATCTCAACTTTCAACTTTCAACTCTAATACAGCACCGCGTATTTTTCGATATTGGCGGCGTTGTAGAGCATCGGCGCTTCCAACGCCAGAATTTGACCGTTCGGACGGACGGTATAGTCGCCTAATTTGCCCGCCGAAAAAGTCGCGCCCGGCTTGATGGCGATGCCGAGTTTTTTCTCCGCCCACACCAAATAGCCGCCGATATAGCCCTCGTCCGGCGGCGTCCACAAATGAAACGCCCGGCAGGTGCCGCTCCTGACAAACCGCGCCATCTCCGAGGGCAAGCCCAGTCCGGTAATCGTGATTTTTCCCGCCATTTTTTCCCGCTCAAGCACCGCGCAGGCGGCGGGCAAACCGACCGCCGTCGGGGCGATGACGCCGTTTAAGTCGGGGTATTTTTCCAACAGCGATTTCATCATCACCGTTGACTTGCCCGACTGGTCGTCGCCATAGACAATTTCGACCAACTCCATTTTGGCATAGGCGGGATTATTGGCGAGTTGATTTTTGATGGTTTCAATCCACGCATTTTGGTCCGGCGCCTCGGCGGTCGCGGAGAGAATCGCAAACTTGCCGACGTAGCCGAGTTGGCTCGCCAACAATTCAATTTGCGCGCTTCCCACAGTGGCGAAATTCACCGGCATAATCGCCGCGTCGCGATGTCGTTGATTGCCGATGGTGTCCTGATTGATGAAATAGACCCGCGTGCCGCGGGCGCGGACTTGGTCGAGCAAAGCGTTGAGCGCGGTGTCGGAATTGACCGAAATAAAAATTGCCGCCGCGCCGGCGTTCGCCGCTTCCTCGATATACGGAATTTGACCGGTGTCGGTGGCGACGTCCGGTCCGACATATTTATAGGTGAAATTTTCCTCGCCGATTTCCGCGAAAGCGTTGTAAAAGCCGGAACTGAGCGCGTCGAAATACGGATTGCCGATGTTTTTCGGAATGAAATAAACGCCAATACTGTCCGCCGTCGCGACCGACGCCGTTGCCGGTGGATTTTTACCGGCGGATAATTTTATCGCGACAACGGCGACAACGGCGACAAGCGCCAACGCGACCGCGCCGAGAAGTATTTTTTTCATACGCCCTTCCTTTCGCGGGAAGTAGAAAAAGAGCCGCCGCATTCCGACCATCAAACTTCGCCGCTATCGACTAACATTTGAGATACCGGTTTAATTTGGCAAGCACCGCGTCAAAGTCAAGCGGCTTGCCGAGGTGTTCGTTCATTCCCGCCGCCAAACAATTTTCAACGTCCTCGTTAAACACGTTCGCCGTCATCGCGATAATCGGCACGGTTTTGGCGGCGGCGACCGTTAGTGCGCGGATTTGTCGCGTCGCCTCGTAGCCGTCCATTTCCGGCATTTGCACGTCCATAAAAATCAAGTCGTATTTTTCCGGCACCGCGCCGAATTTTTGCACCGCTTCCGCGCCGTTGACCGCGCAGTCAATCGTCAGCCCCGTCGGCGCCAACAAGGTAATCACAATTTCGCGGTTAATTTCGGTGTCCTCGACCAGCAGGATTGACCGACCGGAAAAATCGGCGTTCGCGCCATCGTCCGCGTTGACGTCATCGCCCGCGGCGTCCTCTTTGACCGTCAGCAATTCGTTAATGCCGTCGAACAACGCCGAGGAGAAGAGCGGCTTCGACAGGAATTTATCGACCCATTCGCTGTCGGGTTGTTTTTCAATCTCGCTCCATTCCGCGCCCGAAATCAGCACGATTTTCGCGCTCGCCGTCAACATTTTAATCCGCCGCGCCAATTCCAAACCGTCAATATCGAGCATCCGCCAGTCGATAAAATAAAGGTCGTAATCGCCGTGGCGCTCAATCATTGCCAGCGCCTGTTCGCCGCCGTCGGCGGTGTCGCAATGAAAGCCGAACTGCCGCGCCATTTCGGTAAAATACTCGCCGACCGCCGGCATATCGTCCACCGCGAGCGCCCGCAAATCCCGCCAATTAAATCCCGCCGGTTTCGCCGCCGCCGCCGCCGCGCCACGCCGCGCCTGCACGGTTACCGAAAAAGTCGCGCCCCGCTCCGGCTCCGACTGCAACCAAATCCGCCCGCCCATCATTTCCACAATCCGCTTGGAAATCGTGAGTCCCAAGCCGGTGCCGCCGAAGCGCCGCGAGGTGCCGCTGTCCGCCTGCGTGAAAGAACTGAACAGTCGCGCCTGTTGCGCTTCGCTGATGCCGATGCCGCTGTCGGCGACTTCGATAAGTAGCGTGCAAACGCCGTCGGTTTCGCCGAGCAGGCGCGTGTCGAGACGAACCGTGCCGCGTTCCGGCGTGAATTTCACGGCGTTGGACAACAAGTTGGCAATCACTTGCGCCAACCGCTGGTCGTCGCCGATTAACTCGCACGGTATCTTGGGGTCTAAAAACGCGGTGAATTCCTGTTTTTTTTCGCCAACCCGCGCCGCAATCACGTCGGTTACTTTTTGCAACATCGCCTCGAAATTATACGGCTCGGACGCCAACTCAAATTTGTTCGCCTCGATTTTCGAGATGTCCAAAATATCGTTGACCACGCCGAGCAGATGCTCCGAGGCGGTGCCGATTTTGCCGAAGCAGTAGTCCTTGCGCGCCAACGTCGGCGCGGACGCGCCGATGGTCGTCATCCCGACAATCGCGTTTATCGGCGTGCGGATTTCGTGCGACATATTCGCCAAAAATTCGCTCTTGGCGCGGCTCGCCCGTTCCGCCGTTTCTTTGAGCGTCGTCAACAGCGCGTTTTGCTCGCTGATTTGCCGATACGGTTTGACGATGATTTTTGAAAACACGACGGAGGCGGCGACGCCGAACGCCAGAAAAAAGAGCGCCAGCAACCAGAAAGTCCGCCGCGTGCGAATCAACGGACTTTCGTCGATTAAACCGACCACGCCCAACATCCAGCCGTCCGCGCCGACGACCGACGTGTAGGCGCAAAAACGCGCCGCGTTCTCGTAGATATAAGTGCCGTTGCCGTCTTTGCCTTTAATCATTTCGCTCATTACGCTCGCCATCGTCGGCTGTGCTTGCCCGTCGGCGGCGCCGTTGTAACGTTCCCGCACCAACCGTTCGCGGTAATTGGCAATCATAACGCCGGCGCGGTCGAGTATAAAAATATTGCCGTGTTCCCAGATGCGAAAGGAGGTGATGATTTCGTTTAAGTAAGTGCCGCTAAAAGTCGCGACAAGAATCCGCGCGCCGACCGGCACGCAGACGCGCATCACTAATTTATCGCCGGCGTGTTCGGTTGAAGTGACAACGCGCTCGCCGCGCCAGGCGCGTTTGGCGGCGGGCGTGGCGGCGAACGTCGAGTCCGGCGCGGCGTCGCCCGCGGAGGCGACAATGCCGTGCGCGTCGAAAATCGTCAGCGACAGGCACTTGCGGCGGAGGAGTTGCTCGCGCAACACGGCGGCTAATTGTTGTCCCGCCGCGCCGGTTTCGGCGTCGCGCACCATCGCGTCCAAACATTCCCTCGCCGCCGCGTCAATATCGGTTTTCAGGAACCGCAAATTCGCGGCGACCATTTTGCCGGCGATTTGGGCAATGGTTTGCAGGTCTTTGACCGTGCTTTCCACGAGCGAGGAGCGGTTCAGATAGGCGGTCGCGCCGATGCACAGGACGGTGATAAACGTAACTATCCCGACGATAAGCAACGCCACTTTTACGCGAATAGACACGAAAATTTCCTGGTTAAAGAAGCGCAAATTAAAAATTACGAACGACAAAGGGATATTTTCGGAAAACGCAAAATTTCGGTTGCGTCCAAATTTTTACCGGCGCTTGCTCTCTTCAATTGCCACGCCTTAAAAGACGCGGCAATGAAGAAAGCGACTATTTTGGCGGGAGGGAAACAAAAACAATATAGGGGCGAATAATTATTCGCCCCTACCGGTATTCCCTACCAAACATTGCCGTCGGCGTTAGCCGGCTTTTTGGTGTCCGACGCCGCGGGCGGCTTTGGTGATTTTGCCCGCCTGCAAGCAACTGGCGCACACGCGGACTTGTTTCACCACGCCGTCGATATTGGCGCGCACGGTTTGCAAATTGGGTTTGAACGTGCGCGGCGTCTTGCCGCTGATTTTCGCGCCCGAACCGCCTTTTTTCTTCGCCGCGCCGCGCCGCGCATACTTAATCCCGAACGTCGTCTTTTTACCGCAAATTAAACAGCCGTTAGTCATTGTCTTTTCCTTTCGTGGACAGTGGTCAGTGGATAGTGGTCGGTAGTCGGTGGACAGCAACTGCTCACTGCCCGCTCTTTTTATTTTTGTTCGACAGCGGCAAGGTCTGCGATAATTGCGACGGTTGTAACCGCGATAATTTCGTCAATTGTCCGGCGGAGGGACCGAGCATTTTCGCCAAATTGCCGAGCGTGTCCGCCGTCGGCGCGGCTTGCGCTTTCAGATTTTCGTTTTCCGCCTTAATCGAATCATAGACCTCTTTGCGATGCACCGACACCGCCCGCGGCGCGTTAATGCCGATGCGCACCGCGTCGCCCTTGATGTCAACCACCGTTATCTCAATTTCATCGCCGATCATTATCGTTTCGTCGCGGCGGCGGCTAAGCACTAACATTGTCGCCCTCCTTGTCCGCCGCGCCGGCGAACGTCCGTCCGGCGAAAATCTTGTAACGGGTCGAATAATCGGCGTTAATCAAGACCAACTGCATCCCTAACCGCGACGCCGAATTCATCACAATCGGTCCCAATAAATTCGCCGTCGCCTCCTGCGGATTTTCGGGAATCACCAAAATTAAACACACCGCCGCGTCTTCGGAATTCGTCAGTTTGAGAATTTCACTCTCTTCCGGGCGCAACGTTATTTTATATTCCGGCACGAGCAGATGCGCTTCGCAAATCACAAACGCCAAATCGGGAATGTCCGCCGATTGGAGCCACTTGAAAATACCCTGCTCGCCGCAATCAAAAATCACAAACCGCCGCGCGTCGCGGAAGCCGATGATGCCGCGCGGAAATTCAATCAGCGATTCGTCGGGCACTTCTATCTCGCCGAAACGACTGGTCAAAATGTTCATCGCCACTCCTTTGCGCTTAACTGCGCCTTCAACAAATTCGCTTAACTGCGCTTTAACAAACAAAGCGCGTTTTCCGCCGTAACGGACAACGCGCTCGAACCATAACTTATTTCGCGGCACGTCGCCGAACTTTACGCTTCCGCTTTCGCCGTTTTTTCTTTGACGCGCCCTTCGACCAACTCGAACAACACTTGGTCGCCGCCGTCGCCGATACGATGCGTCGGCAAATGCAAAATCCGGCAGTAGCCGCCGGCGCGCTCGGCGTAACGCGGTCCGATGTCCTCAAACAATCCCGCCACCACCTGCCGCGAATGGAGCAACGCAATCGCTCGCCGCCGCGCCGCCAACGTGCCTGTTTTCGCCAACGTAATCATCTTCTCGGCAAAAGGTTTCGCTTCTTTCGCCTTCGCCGAAGTCGTGATAATTTTGCCGTGCTCAAACAGCCCGCTCACCAAATTTCGCACCAACGCCCCGCGATGCGCCGAAGTCCGGTTTAAGTGTCGTCCGCGTTTTAAGTGTCTCATTTTTGCTTCCCGATAAAAAGAGCAATTAAAAATTAAAAATTAAAAATTAAAAATTATGGAGTTTAATTGTCAAAATCACTTCGCGCAATTTTTAAGTTCAATCCATCGCTTTTAATTTGTAATTTGTAATTTTTAATCGTTTTTCAAATCCATTCCAAACGCCAAGCCCATTTCCGCCAATTTCAATTTAATTTCTTTCATACTGGTTTTGCCGAAATTTTTGACGTTCAGCATATCTTGCTCGTTGTGTTTGACCAAATCGCGCAAGGTTTTGATGCCTTCCGCCGCCAAACAGTTTGCCGCGCGCACGCTCGGCTCCAACACCGACACCGACTGGTCTAACGCATCGCCTTTCGTCAATTCCGTCGGCAATTCGGAATTCACCACCACGCTTCCCTCATCCGATTCGGGATTTTCGCGCTTAAACTCGCCGCCCAATTCCGGCATTTTAACGAACGGATTTAAGTGTTTGCGCAAAATCACGCCCGCTTCCATCAGCGCATCTTCCGGCGTCAGCGTGCCGTCGGTCCAAATTTCCAAGACCAATTTGTCATAGTTCGTCATCTTACCGACGCGGGTCTCTTCAACCCGATAGCGCACCCGCTCAATCGGCGAGAACGAAGCGTCCAACGGAATTAAACCGACTTCTTTCGGCAAATCGAAAGTGAAATCCTCGGCGCGCACAAAACGCCGACCTTTGCGGAAAACAATTTCCGCGTCAAAAGTTACTTTGTCGTCGATAATTTCACAAATCTGAAAGGTCGGATTCGCCACTTTCAGCGTCGCGCAACCGGTCAAATCACCGGCTAAAACTTTGCCCTTGCCTTTTTTGTGCAAACGTAAGGTTTCCGGTCCGGGACCGTCAAACGTCGCGCGAATGGTTTTGACGTTCAGCGCGATATTGATGACATCTTCGTAAATGCCCGGTATCGACGAAAATTCGTGCAACGCGCCCTGCAAACGGAGCGAAACCGGCGCCACGCCTTCCAACGAACTCAATAAAACCCGCCGCAACGAATTGCCAATCGTTACACCAAAACCGCGCTCAAACGGTTCAAAGACAAATTTGCCGTATTCACGAGTTAAACTCGATTTATCGACATCCGCCTGCGAAGGCAATTCAAATCCATTCCAACGTATCGGCATTGGTTTACTCCATTTATGGTTAGAGACGGAAGTTTGACGCCAACCGGTAGCCAGCAAAACTCGCTCATCACACCCGACGGCGCTTCGGCGGACGGCAACCGTTGTGCGGCAACGGCGTAACGTCTTCAATCGCCTTAATCGTCAATCCCGCCGCTTGCAGTCCGCGAATAGCACTCTCGCGACCGCTTCCCGGTCCCTTGACCTGTACCTCAATTTCCCGCATCCCGATTTTTTGCGCCTTTTCCGCCGCCTGTTCCGCCGTGCGTTGCGCCGCGAACGGCGTGCTTTTCCGACTGTGCTGGAAGCCGCAAGTTCCCGCCGACGCCCACACCAACACATTGCCGTAAATATCGGTTATCGAAATAATCGTGTTGTTAAAAGTCGCGGTAACGTGCGCAATCCCCTTCGCCACGCTCTTTTTGACTTTTTTCTTCTTGTAAGTGCTCGCCATACTTTGCTCCAAAATTTATGGGAGGGGTTCCGCCCGTAATAAGCCGTTTTAATTACCGCATCGCTTTGACGCTCTTCTTGCCGGCGACCGTCTTGCGCTTGCCCTTGCGCGTGCGGGCGTTGGTGCGCGTCCGCTGTCCGCGCACCGGCAAATTACGCCCGTGCCGGATGCCGCGATAGCAACCGATTTTCTTCAAACGACCGATATTTTGATTGATTTGCCGCCGTAACTGCCCTTCGACAACGTAATGTCCTTCCAACAACGACGCGATGCGGCTTAATTCGCTTTCAGTCAATTTGCTCGCACGCATCTGCGGGTTCACGCGCACTTCTTTGCAAATATCCAAAGCCGTCCGCCGCCCGACGCCATACACGTAAGTCAACGAAATCGCGACGATTTTGTCATTCGGAATGTCAACACCCAATAAACGTGGCATTACAGTTCTCCTTATCCCTGCCGCATCTTATGACGCGGATTTACACTACAAATCACTCGCAACACGCCTTTGCGCCGGATTACGCGACAGTTGTCGCAACGCGGACGCACCGATGGCTTAACTTTCATAATCGCGCTCCTTATCATAAATTAAGAATTGAGAATTAAGAATTGTAGCGTTTAACTTTCAGATTCGCGGAGCGTCGTTTTGGTAATTACTCCACCATTCTTAATTTTTAATTCTTAATTGCTCCTTCAACTTCGGTAAGTTATCCGCCCTTTATTGATATCGTAAGGGGACAATTCGACCGTAACTTTATCGCCCGGCAAAATTTTGATAAAATGCTGGCGCATTTTGCCGCTAATGTGTGCCATAACGATATGACCGTTGCTGATTTCGACGCGGAAATTAGCATTAGGCAGGGCTTCTTTGACCACCCCCTCCACCGGTATCGCTTCTTCTTTTGCCATAATAACTTCTTTCAATTAAGAATTAAGAAAGCAGAATTAAGAATTTTTGGCGCCTTGTTATCAGATTCACGGAGCGTCTTTTTGACAATTACTCCACTATTCTTAATTCTTAATTAAATATGCCACCGTTTTTATCTGCGCAAAAACAAGTCAGTTAAACGCTCAACACTTCCGCGCCGTTTGCCGTTATCGCGACCGTATGCTCGAAGTGCGCCGATAAACTGCGGTCGCGGGTAAAAACCGTCCACCCGTCTTTCGCCGTCAAGACCTCATAGCCGCCGATATTGACCATCGGCTCAATCGCCAACACCATTCCCGCGCCAAGCGGCATATCGTAATTTTCTTTGCGGGAAATGTAGTTCGGCACTTGCGGCGGCTCGTGCATTTCCGCGCCGATGCCGTGTCCCACAAATTGTCGCACCACCGAAAAACCGTTTTTTTCGGCGCACCGCTGAACCGCGCCGGAAATATCGTATAAACGACCGTTCGGACGAATCGCCGCAATCGCGCTTCTTAAACACTCTTCCGTTACCGTCAGCAATTTTCGCGCTTTTTTACCGACCTCGCCTACCGGAAACGTCCACGCCGCATCGCCGCAATAACCGTCGATTTTCGCGCCGACATCCACGCTGATAATTTGTCCTGCTTGCAAAATTCGCGTTTTTTTCGGAATGCCGTGCACCACCTCATAATCGACCGAAGCGCAAATACTCGCCGGAAAATCCGGCACCTCGCTATTGCCGCTCGGATAATTCTTAAACAGCGGCACCGCGCCGGCGCCCCGAATTAAATTTTCCACCGCTCCGTCAATTTCCGCCGTGCTAATCCCCGGTCGCACCATTTCCTCGACTAACCGCAACGCGCGCGCCACTATCTTATTCGCCACCCGCATCTTTTCGATTTCCGCTTCCGTTTTTAGTATGGGGCGATTATGGTCTTGCCGCATCTTGCAACCAAATTAAGAATTAAGAATGCAGAATTAAGCATCGGGGAAGAATTGCTAAAATAACGCTTCGCGAATCTGAAAATCAAACTATAGAATTCTTTAATTCGTAATTCTGCATTCTTAATTCACTTTTAGCCGTTTCGCCCGTGAATCCGCCCGTCACCGATGCCGAACCCCTCGTAATTGCGCATCAGCAAATAACTTTCGACCCGTTGCACCACGTCCAACGCCACGCCGACGACAATCAACAAACCCGTGCCGCCTAACATTCCCGCGATGGTATAATCGACGTTGAGCGCACGGCTGATAAACTGCGGCACAATCGCGATAAAAGCCAAAAACACCGAACCGGCTAACGCAATCCGCGTCATTATTTTTTCTAAATGTTCCGCCGTCCGCTGTCCCGGACGAATCCCCGGCAAATACATCCCGCTTTGTTTCAGATTATCCGCCATTTCATTCGGATTAAAGGTAATCGCCGTATAAAAATAACAGAAGAAGACAATTAACAACACATAAAACACCGTGTACCAAAACGCCCCCGGCGCAAAAAATATCGAGGACTGCGTGCCGAATTTGCCGTCGATAAAACCGAAAAAGAACGCCGGTAACGCCATAATCGCTTGCGCGAAAATAATCGGAATCACGCCCGCCTGATTAACGCGCAACGGCAAGAATTGACGCTGATTCATATAAACCTTGCGCCCGCGCATCGCTTTGGACGCCTGCACGCTCACCCGCCGCGTGCCTAAGGTTATCAACACCACCGCCAAGGTCATTAGCACAAACAGGACTATCAACAACGAGACCTTGAACGTCGTCATTCCGCCTTGTTTGCCGAACGTCGAAATAATCGTCGTTGAAATCGCGCTCGGCATCGACGAAATGATGCCCGCCATAATCAACAAAGAAATACCGTTGCCGATACCAAAAGTGTCGATTTGTTCGCCGAGCCACATCAAAAACACGGTGCCGACCGTCAAACCAATCACGCCGAAAAAGTAGAACTCGTAACTCGTTATACCCGGAACCACAAAATTAACGCCGCCGTATTTGCCCGATTGCGACAACAATATACTGCAAGCCATCACGGCTTGGACAATGCATAGTAAAACCGTCGAAACGCGCGTGTATTGATTGATACGCTTGCGTCCCGATGCGCCTTCGCGGGAAATCCGCGCCAACGAGGGAACAATCGCCACGAGCAACTGAAAGATAATCGACGCGGTGATATACGGCATAATGCCGAGAGAAAATATCGACCCCATCGCCCCGCCGGAAAACATATCCGCCATCGAAAACACTAACGCCGAGGCGTCGCCGCTGGCGCTCATATCGTCGATAAATTTCGTTACCACGTTGTAATCTATCCCCGGCAACGGGATAAATTTACCCAAACGAAAAACCACCAACAGCAATGCCGTGGCGATGATTTTCCCGCGCAGGTCTTTTACGCTAACGACTTTGGCAATGGTCTCAAACATCTCTATGATTTCCGGGAACAGGGCTTTCCCCCTATTACCTAATTCCTTCTATTTTTCGGACTTCTCGGATTTTTTGGCTCTCTTACCGACGACTTCACGCACTTCTTTGACCAACGCGATAATTTCGGTCTTTCCACCGGCTTTGACGATTTTTTCACTTGCCGCTTGGCTGAAAGCGTGCGCTTTGACCGTGATTTTTTTCGTAATTTCGCCTTCGCCTAAAATTTTTACCAACTCTCCACGCCGCACGTCTTTACCGGCGGCTTTGAGTTCGTCAATCCCGACCGTGGCACCGTCGGAAAATTTTTCGTTCAACCATTCGAGATTGACCGGCAAATACTCCGTTTTGAATTCCGCGTTATTGAAACCGCGTTTCGGGATACGTTGCCGCAACGGACTTTGTCCACCGATAAAGCCGCGCAAAGCCGCCTCGCCCGCCCGCGCTCCCGCGCCTTTCATCCCGCGTCCGGCGGTCTTGCCGGAACCGCTCGCCGCGCCGCGCCCGACCCGATGACGTTTTTTCGCCGCTTTTACCCGATTATTGACATCTGTGATATTCATTTTTTTACACCCGATTCTTTTTTAGAACAATTACAAATTAAAAATGGCGGAGTTTGACTTTTAATTCGCTATCGCGCCATCTTGATAATTACTCCGCAATTTCTAATTTTTAATTGAAGCGCTCTAAAAGCCGTTTAGAGTTCAATTTGGCGCAATTTCGCCACTGTGTCTTTGCTCCGTAAATTCACCAGCGCGTCCATCGTCGCCTTGACCATATTGCGGCTGTTGGTATTGCCGACGCATTTCGTCAACACATTTTTCACGCCGCCGGCTTCCAAAATCGCTTTCACCGAAGTTCCGGCAATCACGCCGGTTCCCGGTCGCGCCGGAATTAAAATCACGCGCGAAGCACCGTAAATGCCAATGATTTGGTGCGGAATGGTGTCGCCTTCGCTAATCTCAAAATCAACCAAACTGCGATGCGCTTTTTTAATCGCTTTTTGAATGGCGCCGGGAACTTCTTTGGCTTTGGCGTAACCATAACCAACGCGCCCTTTGCCGTTACCGACCGTAACCAGCGCGCCAAAACTGAGTCGCCGCCCGCCCTTGACCGTCGCCGAACAACGATAAATATCAATTAAAATTTCCGCGTATTCGCGGTCTTTGCCATCGCGTTTTTCTTTGTCTTTATCGCGGTCTTTGCCGCGCCCGCGCCGCCGGTCGCGCCGCCGACGCCCACCGCCCGCTTCTTCTTCCGCTTCGGCGCCGGATTCCGCCGCCGCTTCCTGCGCTTGCGAAACGGCAACCGCCGGTATTTCTTCTTCGTTACGTTTTTCAGTTTCAGCCGCCACGATATAACTCCTTAATCACAACTCTGTGCAATAGAAAAGTTTTTTAGAATTTAACGCCGCCCGCGCGCACGCCATCGGCTAACGCTTTGACCCGTCCGTGATATTTTCGCCCGCCGCGGTCAAAAACCACCGTTTCGATATTTTTGGCTTTCGCCGTCTGTGCCAATAATTCGCCGACTTTTTTCGCCCCCGCGATATTGCCGCCGTTTTGCCCGAACGCTTTGGCGTTGCTCGTCGCCGACGCCAAGGTCTTGCCCGCGACATCGTCAATTATTTGCGCGTAAATGTGTTTGGCGGTGCGAAACACATACAAACGCGGACGTTCCGCCGTGCCGGTAATTTTATTCCGCAAACGCAAATGGCGACGTTTCAGTTGCGCGTTTTTTTTAATAAAAGTATCCATTGCTTAACCCCGCTTATAGCAATAATTGTTAATTGTGCATTGTTAATTGTTAATTGAAATTTACGCCGAACCGAAACTCTTGCCTTCCAACCGCCGCGGCGTTTCGTCCAAATAACGAATACCTTTGCCCTGATACAAATCCGGCGGACGGATTTTCCGCAACTGCGCCGCCGTTTCCATAACTTTTTGCCGGTCAATACCTTTAACCGTGAAATCCATATATTCGCGACTGTTCGACTTGGGCAATTCAAAAGTAACTCCCGCCGGTGCCGCAAACTTTACCGGATGGCAATAACCGGCGGTAACTTCCAACGCCGTGCCTTTCAATTCCACCCGATAGCCGGTACCGACAATTCGCAACGTCCGCTCATAACCGGCGGTAACGCCGACAATCATATTCGCCAACAACGCCCGATACAAACCGTGCAACGACCGCAACGCTTTGGTGTCGTCGGAACGCTCGACCACCGCTTGCCCGTTTTCGGTTTTGAACGACACTCCCGCTTTAATCGTTTGGGTTAATTGCCCTTTCGGACCTTTGACCGTCAACAAACCGCCGGCAAACTTAATATCCACGCCGGCAGGGACAGTTACGGGTTTTCGACCTATACGCGACATAATACCACCAATTTCTGCGAATTAAAATTCATCAATTATTGATTAAAGAGGTTCGTCCGCTTTAATAAACGGTGCAAAAGACCTCGCCTCCGACATTTTTGGCGCGGCATTCGCGGTCGGACAGCACGCCTTGATTGGTGCTGACAATCGCGATGCCCAAACCGTTCATCACCGACGGAATATCACTCACTTTGCGGTAACGGCGGCAACCCGGCGTCGAATAACCGTTAATTTTCTGAATGACAAATTCGCCTTCGGGACCGTATTTCAGCGCAATTTTCAAGTCGTTCTGATACGGTTTCTCGACAATCTCAAAACCGCTGATGTATCCTTCGCGTTGCAACACTTCGGCGATGTTCAATTTTACTTTCGACGACGGCATCTGCACTTCCGGCTTGCGTTGCGCCAAAGCGTTGCGTATCCGCGTCAACATATCCGCTATCGGACTGGTCATACTCATTTTTATCTCATCCTTCTTTTAATTTACTTGCTTTTTCACCTTTTTCGCCAACTTACCAACTTGATTTCATCACGCCCGGCAATTTGCCTTCGTTGGCGAGTTTGCGAAAACACAAACGGCAAAGTTTGAATTTACGATACACCGCCCGCGCCCGTCCGCACAGTTCGCAACGGGTATAAGCACGGGTGGAAAATTTCGCCGGCTTTTTCGCCTTGACTTTTAATGAGGTCCGAGCCATTGGTCTATTCCTTTTTATCCCGTTCCACGAACGGCATCCCTAACAATTTCAGAAAACGCTTGCTCTGTTCCGCGCCGGCGCTATTTTTAATCACAAACGTAACGTCCATCCCCAAATTGTATTCCGCCGCATCGGTATTAATTTCCGGGAAAATGTTAATATCCTCGATACCAAGCGAATAATTGCCCTGTTTGTCGAACGCGCGGTCTTTGACGCCGCGGAAGTCGCGGATACGCGGAATCGCCACGTTAATCAGCCGGTCGATAAATTCATACATCCGCTGGCGGCGCAAAGTAACGCGGCAACCAATTCTCTGCCCTTCACGCAAATGAAAGTTGCTAATCGCGACCTTCGCCGTCGTTACCGCCGCCGCCTGACCGGCAATCAGCGTCAAGTCCTTTTTCGCCACGTCCAGAACTTTGGCTTCGTCAATCGCTTTGCCCACGCCCATATTCAAACAGACCTTCACCAAACGCGGCACCGCGTTGATATTTTTGATGCCGAATTCCTCACGCAACGCCGGCACGACTTCTTTTTGATATTTTTCTTGACTGAGCGACATTGCTTATCTTTTGCCTCCCGGAAGTTCCGTGCCGCTCAATTTCGCCACGCGGACACGCCGACTTTTCGCTTTCCCTTGGTCGGTAAATTCAATCGTTTTCGCGCCAATGCGCGTAATTTCATCTTTCGTCGGGTCAACCAACATCAAATTGCTTAAATGAATCGGCGCTTCTTTTTCGATGCGCCCGCCGCTGTTCGGGTCGTTTTTGTCGGTGCGCTTTTTGTGACGATATACCGTATTCAAACCGCTCACTACCGCCCGCCCCGACATAAAATCAATACTAACGATTTTACCCCGCGGTTGCCGGTCTTCCGCCGCACCGCGCCGTTTGCCGGAAGTCCCGCGACCGGCAATCCGTTGCACCAAATCGCCGACCCGCAATTTGGTCTTTATTTTTTTCGCTACCTGAGCCATATTTTTATTCCTGCCGGAAATCAGAACAATTAACAATTGACAATTTTACAATTAACAACCTGACAATTAAAAATGGTGGAATTGTTAATTTTTAATTGTTAATTGCTAATTGATTACACCACTTCCGGCGCCAACGAGACGATTTTCATAAAATTCTTTTGCCGCAACTCCCGCGCCACCGCCCCGAATATACGGGTGCCGCGCGGATTGTTTTCGCCGTCAACCAACACCACCGCATTGCTGTCAAAGCGAATCGACGAACCGTCGTGGCGCTTCACTTCTTTTTTCACCCGCACGATAACCCCTTTCGCCACCGCGCCTTGTTTAATCGTCGGCGAACCCGGAATCGTTTTCTTAATCGCCAACACCACCACATCGCCCAAAGACGCATAACGGCGGCGCGTATCGCCTAACACCTTGATACACATCGCTTTTTTCGCGCCGGTGTTGTCGGCAACATCTAAAATGGTTTGCATCTGAATCATAATAACCACCTGTTTCGGCTAATTGGAATTTTTCAGCACTTTCACCAAGCGAAAACATTTAGTTTTCGACAATTTGCGGGTTTCTTCGATTTCGACGAGGTCGCCGCTTTTCGCTTCGTTCTTCTCGTCGTGCGCCGCGAACACCGAGCGGCGATTCACCCGTTTCTCATATTTCGGATGTTTCACCGAAACATTGACTTCAACCTTAATGGTCTTGTCCATTTTGTCGCTGGTTACCGTGCCGACAATCGACCGGCGGACATTTCGTTTTTGCTCGCTCATTTGGCGCCCTCGCTTAATTCTTTTTCCCGCTTAATCGTGTAAAGACGAGCCACATCGCGCTTCATTTTTTTCAAATCCGCCGCGTTCACTTCGTCGCCCATCGCCACCGCGCACCGCGTTTCCAAAATTTTCTTTTGTTTATCGGCAATATCGCTCAAAATCGCCGCCTCGGACATCGCCCGAATTTCGCCCGGTTTCATACCGTATGCCTCCGTTCCGTCATACACGTTTTTACCGGCAACTTATACGCCTGCCGACGAAACGCCTGTTGCGCCAACACTTTATCCACGCCGGCAATCTCAAACATCACCGTGCCTGGCTTGACCTCCGCATACCAATACTCAATATCGCCTTTACCCTTGCCCATACGGGTTTCCGCCGGTTGCGCCGTCGCCGAACGTTGCGGGAAAATGCGGATAAAAATCTTGCCGCTCCGTCCCAACAACCGGTTCGCCGCCACCCGCGCCGCCTCAATTTGTTGCGACGTTACCCGTCCGGTTTCGAGCGATTGAATTCCGTAATCGCCGAAAGCCACCGTATTATTTGTGGTCGCTTTGCCGCGAATGCGCCGTTTCTGCATTTTGCGGTGCTTGACCTGTCTCGGCATATTCGCTGGCATTATTTACTCTCCTTGGCGACCGTATCGACATCGCCTTTGTAAATCCAAACTTTAATCCCGATGTTGCCGACGGTCGTCGCCGCTTCGGCGAAACCGTAATCGATAATCGCCCGCAATTTCTGCAACGGCAAGTTGCCGACCGTGTAACCGTCGGCGCGGGCAATTTCCGCCCCCGCAAGCCGCCCCGCGACCCGCACTTTCACGCCGAACGCGCCGGCATTAACGCAAGTTTCCACCGCTTTTTTAATCGCGCGGCGATAATTAACGCGCTTGACTATTTGTTCCGCGATACCCGCCGCGACCAATTGCGAATTAAGTTCCGGTTGCTGGACTTCACGAATTTTAATCTGGATATTGCGTCCACCGGCGATTTTCCGCAGGTCGCCACGAATTTTATCGACTTCCGAACCACGCCGCCCGATGACCAAACCGGGACGCGCCGCGTGGATAATTACTTCGATTTCATTTTGGTCGCGCTCAATCTCGGTCTTGGCGATATTCGCCGCCGCGAGATTTTTATTGACGTATTTGCGGATGTTGAAGTCCTCGCAGATGTATTGCCCGAAATGCTGTTTGTCGGCATACCAGCGCGATTCCCAATCCCGCGTTACTCCCGTCCGAAACCCGATTGGATGAACTTTCTGTCCCATCTGATAATCCTATGTTTTCCGCAACTGAAAATTTTCTTTGATAAGACCTTATCTGAATTTATTCCCCGCGCACATCCAACTCGACGCACAAGTGGCTCCGGCGGCGAACGTAAGGATTAGCCATACCGCGCGAGCGCGGACGAAAACGCTTAATCCGAAAACTTTCGTCCACCCACGCTTTCGACACATACAATTTATCAACGTCTTCCACGCCCAAATTTTCGGCGTTGGCTTGCGCGCTACGCACCACTTTATAGAGCAATTTCGCGGCGCGTTGCGGCGCGAACTGCAAAATCGACAACGCCATCCCCAAATCCTTGCCGCGAATCAAATCAATAATCAAGCGGGCTTTGCGCGGACTGAGCGGAGCGCCACGATGTTTCGCCAAATATGACATTGTGCTATATCCTCAATTCCTAATTGTTAATTCTTAACTAACTTTTGTTGTTGCCGCTATGACCGTGATAGGTGCGCGTAATCGCAAATTCGCCCAATTTGTGCCCGACCATCGCTTCGGTAACGAACAGCCCGACGAATTTATGCCCGTCGTGGACATTAAAGTTATGCCCGACAAATTCCGGCACAATCGTGCAAGCCCGCGCCCACGTCTTAATCGGCTCCCGTGCGCCCTTTTGCTTTTGCTTAATGACCTTGCCGAACAACTTATCGTCAACGTAAGGTCCTTTTTTCGTAGAACGTCCCATCGTTCAATTCCTAATTGAGAATTAAGAATTAAGAATTAAGAATTTCAGATTGCTCCGAACTCCCAATCCCACACCCTTATATTTACTATTTCTTTTTCCGCCGACTGATAATCATTTTATTGCTCAATGCTTTGCGATTACGAGTTTTGCCGCCGCGAGCATACACGCCCGTCGGACTGCAGAAATGTTTGCCGCCGGCGCGCCGACCTTCGCCACCGCCGAGCGGGTGGTCAATCGGGTTCATCGTGCTACCGCGAACCGTCGGACGAATCCCCATATGGCGCGTCCGTCCGGCTTTGCCGATATTGACCATCGCCTGGTCTTCGTTGCCGACCACGCCAATCGTCGCCCGACAGCGAATATCGACTTTACGCATTTCACCCGACGGCATCAATAAAATCGCCAAATACTGCTCTTTCGCCATCAACGTCGCCGCCATTCCCGCCGAACGCACAAACTTGCCGCCCTGCCCCGGGTTCAATTCGATATTATGAATTTGCAAACCGAGCGGGATATTTTGCAACGGCAAACAATTACCGACTTCCGGCTCGGCTTTTTCCCCGTTCGTCACGCGCATTCCGACTTTCAACCCTTTCGGCGCGAGAATGTAACGCTTAACGCCGTCGGTGTAATGCAACAGCGCGATATTCGCCGTTCGGTTAGGGTCATATTCAATCGTCGCCACTTTCGCTTCGACGCCGTCGCGGTCGAGGCGCTTAAAATCAATTTGCCGATACAGGCGCTTCGCGCCGGAACCTTTATGACGACACGTAATCAAACCGCGATTATTACGCCCACCGGTCGGCACCAGCGTTTCGGTCAACGTTTTTTCCGGCTCGTCGGTCGTGATTTCCGCGTAATCCAACTTCGTCATCTGCCGCAACGAAGGCGTCAACGGATTAAATTTTTTAATACCCATTTTCAACCTGTCTTTTTTTTCAAGCCGTCAAGCGCGAGAAGCGCGGCTAAAAATTTTTATTTCAGAATGGAAATCGTCTCGTTTTCCCGCAACCGCACGAACGCTTTTTTAATCGAAGCGGTGTAACCGACTTTCGCGCCGCGCCGCCGTTTTTTCGGATTCGTGTATAGCGTGCGCACGCCGACCGGCGTTACGTCCCACATTTCTTTCACCGCCGCCCGCACATCGTCTTTCGTCGCGTCGTTCGCGACGACAAAGACATAGACATTATGTTTCGTCGTGCAATCGGTGGCTTTTTCGGAAACGTAAGGATATTTAATGATATTTTGCGCGTTCATTATTTGACCTCCTGCGAAACGGCGAGCAACGCCTCTTTGGTGAAAAGTAGGCGGTCGGGTTTCAACACGGCGTAAGCGTGTAAATCCGTCAGCGGCAGGATTTCCACCCGCGGCAGATTGCGCACGCTCTTGTAAAGATTTTCGTTGTAGCCCGACGTTACCAATAAACACGAGCGGTCGATTTTCAGATTTTTAATCACCGTCGCGATTTCTTTGGTTTTCGGTTGTTCGCCGACCGGCAAACTATTGACCACGACGACTTCTTGTTCACGCAGTTTGCCGAGCAAAGCGCTTTTCAACGCGGCTCTTTTGGCTTGACGAGGCATATCTAAACGATAATCGCGCGGTTTCGGTCCGTGCGCCACGGCGCCGCCGCGACTACCCACACGACCGCGATAACCCATACGCGCGTTGCCAGTGCCTTTTTGCTTAAACGGTTTGCCTTTGCGACAGATAATCGCGCGACGGTTTTTCGTGTAATGCGTCCCCAAACGTTGGTTCGCCTGAAAAGCGACAATCGCCTGGTGCAACAAATCATAATTGACAAACTTGCCGAGACACGACTCGTCAAAACTAATCGTCTCGACCGGCTCGCCCTGTTGGTTATAGACAGAAAGTTCCATCGTTCTCGTTCCCGAAAAAAAATAGCGTCCGCAACCGCTCGGCGGACACCGCGTAACCGCGTCGTTATTTTCTGCGCACCCGTTTTTCCGGCGCGTTAAATTCGTGAGGCGAAGATAATATAAAAAACCCAACGCCCCGCAATAGATTTTTTTGTTTTTTTTCGCCGCGCGGGATTTTTTTTTCGCGACGCGCCAACATCGCGAAAAACGCCGGTTTTTCCGGCTTTTTCCGGCATAACGCGCGCCGCGGCGATGCAACGTGAACACCTTATTCCGAATAAAATTGCCGCGCGGCGGCGATTTTTTCGGCGACGGGAAAGAGCAGAGTTGAGAGTTGAAAGTTGAGAGTTGAGAAAGTGGAATTTTATTTTTCTCAACTCTCAACTCGGCTCTTAAAACCTCGCGTTCGCCGACAGCGTAAAGGTCGAACTACTGCCGCCGTCCCATATTTTCTGGTCATAGCGGGCGTTCAGTTGGCAATAGTCGAAGAAATCCACCGTCAGCCCCAAGCCGAACGTCGCGCGGTCGGCGGCGAGGTCTTTTATCGGCGCGTTCCATTTATTCCCCGGCACCGCCGCGAACGCCACCGTCGCGTCGTTGCTACTCAGATATTCGTGTTCCCACCCGACCCACAATTCCGGCACCACCGCGTAAAGGTCGCCGCGCCCGAACCACACTTTGCCGAAGCGCGCTTCGAGATTTTGCAACACCGACCAACTGCCGTATTCCTCGACTTTTAAGTTCGCGCTCCCCGCGCCGGTTTCGGTGTATTCCGGGTCGTGCATATACGACGGCGAAATGGCAAACGACGGCGTGATAAAATACTTTTGCGGCAACTCAAACGTGTAGCCCGCGCGGTTATACCAAGCGAAATCCCAACCGCCGCGCTCCGCCACCGCCGTCCGCTTCATAAACGCAATCTGCCGCCGGCTTTTCAACATATGCGCCGCGAAAGTCGGGGCGCTGTTGAAAAAGAAATTGCCCCATTGGTAATTGCCGTAGGCGCCGAGGCGCAACACGTTGTCGGTCGAGTCGCCGTAACCGTCGTGGGTCGTGGCGTCGTTGTAGGCATAGCCCAAAAGTCCGCCGAATTCCAATTCTTTGGCGAACTGATAACCGATGCCGGCAAGCACGCCCACGCCGCCAAACTCGTAACCCGCCGCGTCGCGGTTGGAGCCCTGCGCGCCGAAACCGCCATAGACCTTGGCAAAACCGGTGAAATGCCGGTCGGCGTAACGCGACCCGTAACCGTAGCCGTAACCCGAATCATAGCCGGATGCCGTGCTTCCATAGCCGCCGAGCGAAGCGCGCGAGCGCGAAACGGAGCCGATACGCGAAGTGCGGGCGTCGGTTTGCGCCGCGAAATCACTACCGAAGACCTGTCCGAGCGCGGTGTTGAATTGTTGCGACGCGGAGCGGACGACCTGCGCCGTCGCCGTGCCGACGTTGGTGTGGTTTAACTCGCTCACCGCGTGTCCGAACGCCGCCGCGCCGCGGTCGGCTTGCGCGAACAGCGCGTCCGAAATATCTTGCGGCAAAATTTCACGGTCAATCATCTCAGCCAACGCGCCGCCAAGACCGGCGTTCGACGATGACGCCCCGTTTGCCGCGTCGAGTATGCCGCCGGTGTTAGTCGATACGTCTGCGTAAAGTTTGTCGCCGTCGGCGCGACCGACGAATTTTCTCATAGTGTTGGTATTCGCGCTGACCAGCGCCGCGGTATTGGCGTTACCGCCTTTGTCGAACAAATAATAACTGCCTTTACTGGCGTCAGCCAGTTTGATTTTCGAGTTGTCGAAACTGCCGGTGACGCTAATGGTTACGATAGCGGAATCGCCACCCGCGCCGGTCGCGCCGTCCTTCGCGTAATTGCGCAGGTTAAAATTATGCGTGCCGGTGCCGCCATCATAGTTGCCGGTTACCGCCATTACACCGCCGTTGAAATTGATATTGCTGTTGTTCGTAAGGGTGCCGGTATTAAGGGTGCCGGAGATGTTGACGTAGCCGGAACCGGTCAAGTTGCCGCCGGCAATGGTTAGCGTTGCCGTATTGCCCGCCGCGACGTTGATATTACCGTCGTTGCTGAAATATGCATCGGCACCTAAATTTCCGCCGTTAAGAAGATTGATATTGCTACGGTTGGCGATATAGACGGTGTTTAACGTGCCGGCAATATTGACAGAGCCGGAGCCGGTCAATTGGCGCAATCCGCCGGAGCCGTTCAGCGTGGCGGTTCCCGTCGTGATGTTGATATTGCCGTTGTTGGTGAGGTCTGACGCCGTGCTTAACGTGCCGGTGTTACTGATGTTGATGTTGCTATTGTTCGTGAAATTGGCGACATTTAACGTGCCGTCAATCTTGACGGAGCCGGTGCCGTTCAATACGGTGGTGATTATACCCGCGCCGTTCAGCGCGGTGGTTTCGCCGACCGCGATGTTGATATTACCGTGGTTAATGATGGTCGAGCCGGTGTTTAACGTGATGCTGTTGTTGATGTTGATGACCCCACTCGCGCGGTTGGTCAAATCGCCAAGCGTCGAATTGCCGGTGAGATTTATAGTTCCTTCATTATTCAATTGGGCAGAACCGCGGGTCCCGGCACGACCGTCCTTTCCGTCGCTCGCCGGTTTACCGTCGCCACTATTGCCGCCTTGTCCGCCACGACCGCCGCCGCCGGCATTACCGCCGGACAAGACGATACTGCCCTCAATTGTTCCAGAATTATTGATAATGGCACTGCCGCCGTTACCGCCGTTGCCGCCGTTGCCGCCACTCCCGCCAAGACCGGCGGAACCGCTACCATCGCCGCGCCCTCCGTCGCCACCGTTGCCACCATTACCGCCGGAAGCGCCATTGCCGCCGCTCAAGATGAAAGCGCCAGAAACCGTTGTGCCCGATAGGTTGTCCCAAATAACATCGACACCGTTGCCGCCGTTGCCGCCATTACCGCCTTTACCGCCGATACCGCCATTGCCGTTGTCGCTACCATCGCCGCCGCTCTCGCCGTTACCGCCGGGCATACCGCTGGTAGCACTACCGCCAGGAGCGGATGTGCCATTATCACCGTTATCGCCGGCGGTGCCGTTCCTGCCGGCGGTGCCGTTTGCCGCGCGAACTTCGCCGATGCCGGCGATGGTCAGGAGCGTGAGGGTAAGAATGGTTAGAAGCGGGAACCGCGTCCGCCCGTGCGGCGACCGGTGATTGCTGTTGCAATACGCTAAATTATATCTGTTTGTGAAAAACGGGGGGGGGGGGGGGTAAGTGTCCCTTTGACGGTTGCCGAACATTTTTCACTCCTTTTTTCTATGGGTTGCCGGAAATTTAGAAGAGCAAAGTTGAAAGTTAAAATAACCGCGACCACAACTTTCAACTTTCAACTTTCAACTTTTGCCTCGCGCGATACACCGTTCACTTATCGAATCGCCGCCTTTCCTTTTAGAATGAATTTCCGGTTTTTTGGTGGAGGTTGAAAAACGCAAAAAAAAACTTAATCGCAACTTCGATTCTCACTCCAACCGCCCACTGCTCACTATTCACCGCCCCCGCGCCCCACTTTTTTATCGGCAAAAGTTGAAGAGTCCGCTAACGCTTTGCCGATATACCGGTGAACTAATTCCGATTAAAGGCGCGGACTTTCGCGTTTTCGCCGTTGTTTCGGCGGCTGTTTTCACAAAAATCAAACCGTTGCCGCCCATATTTTCCGGCGGCAAAAAATCAGGAAAGGTCTTTATGCGCAATTTTATTTTATGTCTGACGCTGGCGCTGACGGCGTTTATTCCCGCCGTCGCCGCCGCCGAACTTTCTATCGACGACGTGTTGTCGGACAATCTTGCCGCCGCTCCCGCGCCCGCCGCGGACGAAACGCCCGCGTCCGCCGCGTCGGCGCCCGCGCCCGCGCCCGACCGTCCGCTGACGGTCAATAAAATTTACGTGCGCGGCGGCTACGTGACCGAAAACGAAGTCAAGGACAAAATGGGAACGCGCGAGGGAATGACGCTCGACAAGCGCATTCTCGAAGAGGATTTTCAGCGGCTGTATCGCCTCGGCAAATTCGCCGACGTGCAGATTAAACAGGAATTGGTGCCGGGGAGCGACGACCGCGTCAACGTTACGGTTTTATTGCGGGAAAAGGATTTGATTAAGCGCATTGCGTTCGTCGGCAACCAAAAATTCAAAGCCAACAAACTGCTCGAAATGGTGAAAAGCAAAAGCGGCGAGCGCTACGACGAAGGGCAAGCCGCCCGCGACGCGCGCAACATCGAAAACGAATACAAAACGAAACTCTATTATTTCGCCAAAGTCGAAGTCGAGCCGGAACCGTTCGAGGACGGCGTGAAACTGACGTATCGCATCGACGAAGGCGGGCAAATTTGGGTGCGCGACGTGATTTTTCGCGGCAACTACCGCTTCACCGACGCGACGTTGCGGACGGCGATGAAAACGCGCAAAAGCAGTTTTTTCACGCGCGGACAAATCAATCGCCGCGACTTCGAGCAAGACCTTGAACGCCTGCGCCTGTTCTATCAATCGAACGGTTATTTGGACGTTACCGTAACCGAGCGCCCGTTTCAACTGACCGCGCAAGACCCCGGCACCGGCTGGTTCGGACGGCGCGAGGCGTATATCTACATCGACGTTGACGAGGGCGAGCAATACCGCGTCGGCGCGGTGGATTTCGAGGGCAATATGTTGGTGTCGAGCGACGACTTGCGCGGCGTGGTCAAGACGATGCCGGGGAAAATTTTCAATCCCATCGCGATGGTCGAGGACGCGCAAAAAATCAAAGAGACCTACGGTTTGTATCCGTCGAGCCGCTATTTTACGGTCGTGGTGCCGGAGCGGATTTTGACCGAGCAATCGCGCGTGGTGGACGTGTTGTTCCGCATTCGCGAAAGCGAGCAGGTTATGGTCGAGGAAGTGCAAATAGTCGGCAACGTCAAAACGCAGGACGACGTGATTCGCCGCAACGTCGAAGTGTATCCCGGCGAATTGCTCGACACGCGCCGCTTCAACGCGAGCAAGCGCAATCTCGACAACTTAAACTATTTCAACGCCGACACGCTGACGGTCGAGGCGCTGGAGGGCTCGTCGCCGGAGCGCGCCAAAGTGGTGATTAACGTCGAAGAAGTGCAAACGGGCAAAGTTACGGCGGGCTTCGGCGTGTCGTCCGCCGACCCGTTCTCGGCGAACCTCGGCATCGAACAGCGCAACTTTGATTTCACCAACACGCCGTCGTCGCTGAAAGAATTTCTGACCGGCAAATCGTTTATCGGCGGCGGGCAATACGCGGCGATTAACGGTTCGCTCGGCACGAAATCGTTCAACACCGGCTTCGATTTCAACAATCCGTGGGTGTTCCACCATCCGGTCAACTTCGGTTTCGGACCGTATTGGCGCGGCTACGAGTGGGACGAATACACCGACCGCCGTCTCGGCGCCTACGTTACCGTCGGGCATAAATTATGGAATCCCAACTTGCGCTTTAACCTGACCTATCGCTTGGAAAACGTCGATATGGCATACATTCACGACAGCGCGTCGTATCTGATTAAAAAGGAGAGAGGCACGCACACGCTCAGCAGTATCGCGCCGTCAATCACCTGGGACAGCCGCGACAACGCCTTTGACCCGGAAAAAGGCGAGCAGGCGTCGCTCACCTATAAACACTACGGCTTGGGCGGCGATTACAATTTCTGGAGTTTGTCGGCGCGGGCGCAAATTTTCTATCCGTTCTTCACCGACAACAAAAACCGCAACTGGTATTTGTCGGCGCGCACGGAAATGACGACGATGGATATTCTCGGCAACACCGACCATATTCCGGTTTATGAAATGCTTTACGCCGGCGGCATCGGCTCGGTGCGCGGCTGGAAAAACAACAACATCGGTCCGCGCGACGGCGACAGCCAAATCGGCGGCAAGACGCGCCAGACCAATTCGCTGGAAGTGTTCGCGCCGATTTACGACCGGTTGATTAAAGGCAGTTTCTTCTTCGATGTCGGCGCGGTGGACACGGACAGTTTCTCGTTCGGCAACGGCGATAAAAATAACGGCTTGGGTTATCGCGCCAGCGTCGGTTTCGGCTTGCACGTGAAAACGCCGGTGTCGCCGATGCCGATTCGCCTGTATTTCCCGATTCCGCTCAACCAACAAAACGGCGACCACGTCGAATGGGTGCAGTTCGCGTTCGGGGCGATGTTCTAAAACGGCAATTACGAATTAAAAATTACGAATGACAAAGTTTGCAATTATCGATTCCGCTAAAAGCCCCGCAGGGGCTAAATTATGAATAACCGGTGGTGGAACGATTGCGTTCTCTGCAATCGTGTAACCGCCGGAAAACCGCCATTCGCATCAGCCCCGCACGGGGCGAAATTATGATTCAATCACTACGCGATAATCCCGCCCCTGCGGGGCTGATTTCTTTCTCGCCCTATCCGGCGGTTACGCGGGCGATAACGCCTGCCCGCTACACCGCCGGTTATTCATTATCCTGCCCCTGCGGGGCGTAACTCGGATTTTGTAAATCCGTAATTTGGCAAGCCCGCTCACCTTCCCGCCGTCGCCATTTTTTGGCGGCGGCGTTTTTTTTGCTTTGATGCCGGCGCGTTGGCACGCCGGTTGCATTCCCACCGCCGGCGTCGCGAAATTGGCGGCAAAAAACGCCTTTTCCACCGCGCCGGATGCCGCCGCGCAATCGCGCCATTCACCGACAAACGCGCCGGCGGCGCACAAACGGACTTTCGGCTTGAAAAATTAAGGAGGATAGAATTATGGCTACCGGCGCAATGACCGTTGTCACCAACCTCAACGCTCTCAACACCCAAATTTCGCTCAGCAAAAGCAATCAAATGCTGTCGAAGTCGTTAGAAAAACTGTCGTCCGGCTACCGCATCAACACCGCCGCCGACGACCCCTCCGGCTTAATCATCAGCGAACAGTTGCGCACCCAAGTCGCGGGGCTGACCCGCGCCAGTCAGAACTCGCAGGAAGCGTGCAACGTCATCGGTATCGCCGAAGGCGCGCTCATCGAAGTCAACGCGATTCTGACCAAGATGCGCTCGCTCGCCATTCACGCCGCCAACAACGGCGTTACCGCGCCCGACCAGGTCGCCGCCGATCAGTCCGAGGTTGACAGCGGCATCCAAACCATCGAGCGCATCGCCAGCACCACGCGCTTCTCCGACCAGTATTTGCTCAACGGCTCGAAAGGCATCGTCTTCGACTCGACCACGACCGTGGACACGTCGATGAACCACGCGCTCATCAACGTTGACGGCACGCGCATCGACCAGGTGTTCAAGCGCGTCGGCACCTCGCTGACGCTGAGTTTTTCCGGCGTCAACGACGGCACGACGATGACGCAGGCGCAATGGGATATGCAGGCGCGCCGCGCCTACGTCGAAGCCGACAAGTCGCAAAACGCGCTGACGCAAATCGACGACGGCAAAATCACCGCCGGGCAAATTTTCGTCGTTACCGGCACGCAAGGGTCGCGGCAATTCACTTTCGCCAAAGGCACCGAACTCGGCACCGTCTATCAATCCATCAACAACGTCAAAGACAGCATCGGCGTCGGCGCGACGTTGATTTTCAACAACGACGTTACCGGCGTGAACATCACCACCGAAGGCGGGACCAATTTCAACGCGGAATTGACCATCACCTCCGGCGCCAAAGTCGGGATTTACAATTTAGGCGGCGACTTTATGCCGAAGCCGGTGGCGGGCGGCGTGGAGGGCTACGAGTTCAAGAGCGGCGTGTATGGCGTCGATTTCTCCACCAGCGGCGTGAATATGCCGCAAGAAAATACGTTGGTGCCGGGCGTCAATCTCGACGGCGAAGGGCGGATGTATCTCAAATGGGTCAGCCCGATTAACTACATCGCCTTCAAAGACGCCGATATGACGATGGAGGTCGGACGCGGCACCAGCGGCAAACCGATGGGCGCGACCAATAATTCCGGCGTCGAAAAAGCGCAGTTGATTATTTATGCGTCCGGCGACCAACGGCTCACCGACGGCGGCACCGCCAATCCCGATTTGTTCGCGGCGGCGAACACCTTTCCGGCGCCGGTCGCCGACGATATTTCGATGTTGCAATTCGCGCAACACATTGAATTGAACGAAGATTATCAGCAGGGCAAGAACGCGCTGGAATTAGACCAGTTGCAAGCGGTCGTGGACGCGCTCGGTTTGGTCGCCGGCATCAAAAACGATAAAACCGGCGACCTGACCCCGCCGGAAATGACCGCCGGTTGCGCCAGTAATTTGAGCGGCATCAATCTCGGCGTGAACACCGACGAGAACGGCAAACTCTATTACAAATACATCATCGGCGAGGACAGCGACGCGACGACGACCGACGGGCAGACGCTCACCGTCGAGGTGTATCGCGACGCGAATATGAACGACGAGGATTTGGTGGCTCGCGGCATCGCCACTTACAACGTGAACGACACCTCCGGCGGCGCGGCGGAACTGCTGAACGTGCCGATTTTCGCGATGCCGATGGACGACAATCAAGGCAAGCCGTCGGGCATTTACGGCAATTTGGTGTTCAATTTGAACAATCAGCCGGAGTCCTTGCGGACGGCGCAACTCGGCGCGGAATTTTCCGGCTCGACGCGCTTTAACGAAATCGGCTTGCGGCTGTACACGCAGGAATACGGCTCGCAGGAGTATCTCCGTCTGCAAAACATCGAAGGGCAAATGTTCGGGACTTACAAAAATCCCGCCAGCCCCGTCGAAAAACTCGAATTGTTGCCGGTGGGCAACACCTCGCAGTTATACGGCTCCGACGCGACGATTTACGTCAACGGACAAGCCGTCAAGACGCAGGGCTTGACGGCGAATATCACGACGCCGAACTATTCGGGCAAACTCGTGTTCAATCAGGGCGCCCCCGGTTTGACGACCGTCGCGCAAGTCGGGCAGGACGTGGGCGGACTTTACAGTCGCGGCGGCTCGTTGCAGGCGGTCAAAGCGACGGACAACAATTCGATTTACGACCCGACCGACCCGGCGTATTTGACGTGGGTAACCAACGCGCGGCACACGACGACGGAGACCATCGGGCATTTTGTCGGCGGAATGCAGTATCAACTCGGCGAAGGCGCGGGCGACCAGGAGAGGACTATTTACGCCATTCCGTCGATGACGATGACCAACCTCGGCAAGATGTCCGCAAACGGCGTGCGCTATTCGTTGCAGGACGTGTTGTCCGGCGGCGTGGCGTCGCTGGCGAACGACCCGGTGCGCGCGATGGCCATCGTTACGCAGGCGGTTACCGACGTTACGGAATTGCGCGCGCGGCTCGGCGCGTTCCAGAGCAATATGTTGCAAACGAACATCAATTCGCTCGACGTAACGGTGGAAAATATCCAGAAAACCGAGAGTTCGATTCGCGACGCGGATATGGCGCGGGAATCGACCGAGTTCACGAAAAACCAAATCCTCGTCCAAGCCGGCACGACGATGCTGGCGCAGGCGAACCAGATTAACCAAAACGTCCTGTCGCTACTCGGAGGATAGCGCGAAGCGCGGCAAAATTCCCCTCTACGGAGGGGTGGTAACCGCGACGCTCTACCAGCGGTTGACGGGGTGGTGATTTTAATAATTTTCCGATTTCGCGCTTTCAGCGCGACTGTCGGAGGCAACCGATGATAGCCGACCTTAAATCCGAAACCGCGTTGCGCGTCGAGGCGATGCGGATTTTGATTGAGCAATTAGGAGAAATCAACGCCGAGCGGTTTGTTAATAGCATCAAGAGCGACCCGTTTGATTACACCGAATGGCAACGAACTTTGTGGTCCGACAAGTCGTTGACGGAAATTTTTCAGGCGGCGCGGGAATTTCGCGAAACCAAGAAAACCCGCGAGACCGGCACCGTTCTTTAATTTTCAACCGGCAAATTCTTCATTCTTAATTCTTCATTCTTAATTGATAAGAGGTGCCTTATGTCCACCACTTTTTCGCCCGGCGCTTATGTCAACACCAACATCAACGCGCTCGGCACGAGTCGTTACCTCGGCGGGAGCAACCGGATGTTGACGCAGTCGCTCGCGCGGCTGTCGTCGGGTTACAAAATCAACGTCGCGTCCGACGACCCGTCGGGACTGCAAATCAGCGAGCAATTGCGCTCGCAGGGGAGCGGCATCACGCGGGCGATTCAAAATTCGCAGGAGGCGTCCAACGTCATCGGCATCGCCGAAGGCGCGCTCATCGAAATCAACAACATCCTGACCAAGATGCGCCAATTGGCGATTCACGCCGCCAACGAAGGCGCGACCTCGCCGGAGCAAGTAACCGCCGACCAAGCCGAAATCGACAGCGGCATCCAGACCATCGACCGCATCGCCAACACCACGCGCTTCTCCGACCAATTTTTGCTCAACGGCTCGAAGTCGCTGATTTTCCGCGCGTCCACGACCGTCAACGACCCGATGGACAATCCGCTCATCGACGTAACCAATTCGCGGGTGGACCAAATTTCCAAACGCGGCGACCAGTCGCCGCTGGCGATAAATTTCACCGGCTACGATACGACCAATCCGGGAATGCCCGCGCTCGGCGACCGGCAGGCGCGGCGCGCCGTGCTGGAATGCGACAAGACCTTGGCGGGCAACAACAACACCAACGCTTGGGTGCCGGACGTGATTGACGGTTACATTACCGCGCCGCAACGTTTTATTTTGACCGGCAACAGCGGCGCGAAAGCGTATTCGTTTTTGGACGGCACGCATCTCGGCGTCATCGCGCAAGGCATCAACAATTCCAAAGGTAGCACCGGCATCGGCGCGACGTTGACGTTCGACAGTTCCGTTTCCGGCAGTCAGGTTGATTTGACGGCGATGAGCACCGACGGCGCGACGGCGATAAGCGGCGAGCGCCTCGCCGGACAAGCGGCGATTTACAACCGGAGCGGCGCCGGCGTGGCGGAGATTTCCATCAGCACCGACGGCGCGACTTTTAATGAAAATTCCTTGGTGCCGGGTATGAATTTAGACGGCGACGGGCGGATGTATTTGCGCTGGACGGACGCCACGACTTACGTCGCCTACAAAGACGAAAATTTCACGATGGAAATCGGACGCGGTAAAACCGGCTCGCCGATGACCTCGTCCAACAATTCCGGCGTCGCGGCGGCGCAAATCACGATTACCGCCACCGCGCTCGCGCCGCAACTCGGCGACGTGAGCGCCTTGCAATTCGGGCAACAATTTGAATTGCGCGCCGGCGCGACGGACGGCAGTGTCGCCGCCAACGGGATGAAACTCGACGAAATGACCTCGCTCGCCACCGCGTTCGGTTTGGATATGACCTCCGGCGCGTCGTGCCTCAGCGGGATGCGTTTGCAGGGCAACACTTCGGAAGACGCGCGGTTGTATTTCGGCGTAACTTACGACGAAACGAAGCAAGAAACCACGGTAAAAATTTTCACCGACGGCAGTATGTTGCCGCAGTATTTGGTCGCCGCCGGCACCGCCGACGCCTCGTCCGGCAATCCGTATCAAGTCGCGGTGCAAGAGGTCGATTATCAGGGCAAGCCGTCCGGCGTTTACGCGACGTTGTCGTTGGGCGCGGTCGCCGATTTGACGCAACGCCTCGAGGGCTCCGGCACGCTCGAATTTAATCAACTCGGTTTGCGCGTGTATAGCGACGCTTACGGCTCGGAGCAGTATTTGCGCGCGCAAAATCTCGAAGGACATTTGCTCGGCGGCTACGCGGCGAGCGACAGTTACGAGTTGCAACCGATTGCGGTCGGCGACACGTTGCAAGCGACGGGCGGCGACGCATTAGTCGCGGTCAACGGGTCGGTCGCGCACACGCAGGGCTTGGCGGCGAGCGTCTCGTCGCAAAGTTATTCCGGCGAATTGGCGTTTTACGCGGGCGAGTTGGGAATGACGACGCTGGCGCAAGTCGGGCAGGATGTCGGCGCGCTCGCGAGCCGCGGCGGGGCGTTGCAGGCGGTCGCGCCCGCCCCCGGAGAAGACCCGTTCGACCCGAAATCGCAGGGCTATTTGAGTTGGGCGACGAACGGGCGGCACAACACGAACGAGCAAGTGCGCGATTTTGTCGGCGGAATGCAGTATCAATTGGGCGAAGGCGAAAACGAAGTCGAGCGGACGATTTACAGCATTCCGTCGATGGCGGTGGCGAACCTCGGCAAAACGGAAGTCCGCTTGAACGTCGTCTATTCGTTGCAAGACGTGTTGTCGGGCGGCGACGCGGCGCTGGCGCAAGACCCGGTGGCGGCGATGAAAATCATCCGCCAAGCCATCGACGACGTTACCGGCACGCGCGCGCGGCTCGGCGCGTTCCAAAAAAATATGCTGGCGACGAACGCCAATTCGTTGGAAGTAACGGTCGAAAACATCACGAAAACGGAAAGTTATATCCGCGACACCGATATGGCGACCGAGTCCACGGAATACACCAAAAACCAAATCCTCGTCCAAGCCGGCACGTCGATGTTGGCGCAAGCCAACAAAATCCCGCAAAACGTGCTGTCGCTGTTGGGCGGATAAACCGCCCGACAATTAAGAATGCAGGTTACGCGAATTTGTCATCATCAACTCCGCTAAAAGCCCCGACAGGGGCTTAATGTGAATAACCCCGAGTGGAGCGGCGATGCGGTATTCGCCGCGCAACTCGGGGAAAACGTCCTCACCTGACACAACCCCGAGAGGGGTTGAACTATTGGTTGAACCCCTCTCGGGGTTCGGTCCTCGGGCGGCGTCATCCCCGACCGGCGCGACGATAGCGCGTGTCGCTTGGTCGGGGTTATTCACATTAAACGCCTACGGCGTTTTTTAAGGAGTTTTACTTTTATCAAGTCGGTTACGATTTCTTGGCGCGCGTAACCTGAGTTAAGAATGCAGAATTAAGAATGGTGGAGTAATTATCAAAAACGGCGCCGGACGAATCTAAGAATCAAACTCCGTTTTTAATTCCCCTCCACCATCGGCGGCGTAGCCGCCGATGGTCCCCCCGCCGTAGAGGGGAATTTAATTTGCCGCGCTTCGCGCATTTCAACTTTCAACTTTCAACTCTCAACTTTTTCACTTCAACCACAATTTCGGTCCGGCGGCGAGGAAATCGCCGAGCGCCGTTTTGCCGGACAGTGCTTCCGCCAACCGTTGCCAACTGAAAGCGTCCTCGTAGGCGAAGACCTGCGGGTCTTTGCCGGCGAGATTAACGGCGTAGGTCAGCGCGTCGTCGTGGTAGCCGAGGCGGTCGGCGAGTCCGTATTCGACGGCTTCGGCGGCGGTGAAAACTTCGCCGGTCGCCAATTCTGCGACTTTTTCGGGCGGCAATTTCCGTCCGTCGGCGATAATTTCGACGAACCGTTGGTGATACGCGCCGACGATTTTTCCCAACCGCGCTTTTTCCGCCGGCGTCATTTCGCGGAAAATACTGCCGATGTCTTTGTTGTCGGCGCTTTTAATCGGCTCGACTTTGACGCCGATTTTTTTTAGCAATTCGCCCAATTCAAAATGCTCCATAATCACGCCGAACGAACCGATTAAACCGGTCGGTTGCGCGAAAATAAAATCGGCGGGCGCAATCACGTAATAGCCGCCGCTCGCCGCCATATCGCCGACCGCCGCGACCACCGTTTTGCCGGCTTCTTTCAGCCGCAAAATTTCGTGATGCAAACCGTCGCTCGCCGTCAAGCCGCCGCCCGGCGAATCGACTTCCAACAACACGACTTTCACCGTCGCGTCCTCGGCGGCGGCGCGGAGTTTTTTCGCAAGCGTGTGCGCGACGCCGTCGCCCACGGCGTCGTTGCCCCAGCCGTCGATAACGCCGTTTAGCGTAATCAGCGCGACGCGCTCGGTCGCGTCGCCGGCGGCGATAATTTTTTCGCCCAATTTATCGCCGGTCGGGTCGCCGACGAATTTACCGACGCCCAACATAAAAATCAGCGTCAACAACAATAACAAGCCGCACAGCACCACGACCGCGATGAGCACGTGGCGAAAAATTCCCCACAGACAGCCGGCGGGCGCGTTTTTTGGCAGGTCGGACATTTTGGTTCCTTTCTGATTTTGGTTGTCGGATAACGGCAAAGGGCTTACCGCCCCCGCCCGTGGCATTTTTTGTATTTTTTGCCGCTACCGCAGGGACACGGCGCGTTGTCGCCGACGCGCGGCGCGCGGTTGACGATGGTCGTCGAGAAGGCGCCGCCGCCACTTCTGCCGCGCTTGTCCGCTTTTTCCGCCATCGCGTCAAATTCGCCGTGCAGTTCCCGCTGAATTTTCGCCGGACTTTTCAGCCGCACCGCTTCGCTCGGCGACAACGGCGCCGCGCTATTTTCCGGCGCGAGGCCGTCTGCGTAATTCTCCGCGTCGTTATTCTCGCCGTTTTCCGGCACGGCGGGCGCGGAGTGCGCCGGCGGCGGCAACGGGCGCACTTTCATTATCAATTGCGCGACTTCGGTCTCGAACGAGTCCCACATTTCTTGGAACATCTCAAACCCTTCGAGTTTGTAGCGAATCTTCGGGTCTTGTCCGGCGTAGCCGCGCAGGTGGATGCCCTCCTTCAACAAATCCATCGCGTAAAGATGGTCCATCCATTTGCGGTCGATGATTTCGAGCAACACCATTTTTTCCAACAAGCGCGCCAACTCCGGCGTGATTTGCCGCTCTTTGGCGTCATACGCGCCCGCGAACTGGGCTTGCAACCAATGGAGCAATTTGTTTTCGCCGTCCGCCTGCATCCGCACTTCTTTCATCGCTTCCGGCGCAATTAGCGTCAGGAAATCGTCGCGGAAAAAGTCGGCGATTTCCGCGTCGTTCCACGCTTCGGTTTCCGCCGCGTAACTTTTCAGGCGCTTGGCGATATAGTTGCCGACCGTTTCGAGGAGCGACGCTTTCAACTCGCGGTCGGCTAACCACGCCTGCCGTTTGCGATACACGACAAGCCGCTGTTCGTTCATCACTTCGTCGTATTCCAGCACGTTTTTGCGCATTTCAAAATTGCGCTCTTCGACTTTGCGTTGCGCCTTTTCGACGGAGTTCGTAACCATCGCGCTTTCAATCGGCATCCCGTCTTTCAGCCCCGCCCATTGCATAAATTTCCGCACCCGCTCCGGCGCGAACAGACGCATAATGTCGTCGTCGAGCGACAAGAAAAACCGGCTCGAACCCGGGTCGCCCTGCCGCCCCGCCCGTCCGCGCAACTGATTGTCAATCCGCCGCGACTCGTGCCGCTCACTGCCGACGATGTGCAACCCGCCCATCGCCGCGACGGCGGTGCAAATCACCGGCGGCGCAATGCCGAGTTCTTGATAGCGCTTTTGTAAAATCGCCTCCCATTCCGCGAAACTTTTACTCGCGTAATCCGCCGTCGCCTCTTTCGCCGCGCCTTTTTCCGGCGGGAGATAATGTTTGACCCACGCCGCCTGCAACGCCGCGCGGAAAGCGTCGTCGCCGTTCTCCGGCACGGTGAAATTCTTTTTCGGCGCCAAGCCCCATTTCTGCCAGTGCGCGACCAATTCCAGCAACGTGAAATTGCCGAGTTGAATGTCCGTGCCGCGTCCCGCCATATTCGTCGCCACGGTTACTTGTCCGAGTTGTCCGGCGAGCGCCACGATTTCGGCTTCCCGCGCGTGGTTTTTGGCGTTCAGAACTTCGTGCTTGATGCCGCGCGCGCGGAGCGAATTGGCGACGATTTCCGAATGTTCAATCGACACCGTGCCAATCAAAATCGGGCGACCGGTGCGGTGAACCTCCAACACGTGGTCGGCGAGCGCCGTCCATTTTTCGGCAATCGTGCCGTAAATTAAGTCGGGATAATTTTTGCGGCAGAGCGGGCGGTTGGTCGGAATGCTGACGACGCCGAGTTTGTAAATGTTGAAAAATTCTTTCGCCTCGGTCATCGCCGTGCCGGTCATCCCGCCGAGTTTTTCATACAGGCGGAAGAAATTTTGGAAGGTGATGGTCGCGACGGTTTGCGACTCTTCTTTGATGCGCAACTGCTCTTTCGCTTCGACGGCTTGATGCAAGCCGTCCGACCAGCGGCGCCCTTCGAGCACGCGACCGGTGAATTCATCGACGATGAACACTTGTCCGTCTTTGACCAGATAATGCACGTCGCGTTTGTAGAGCGAATGGGCTTTCAGCGCGTTGTCGATGAAGTGCGGCAGGTCCATATTCGCGCCGGAATAAATGTCGCCCAGCCCCAAATACTCGATGGCGTGTTGCGTGCCTTTTTCGGTGAGTTTGACCGAATGGTCGCGCTCGGAAAAAACGTAATCCGCGCCGGATTCGGCTTCGGCGGCGATACGGGCTTGTTCGCGTTGCAAGCCGCTTTTCATCTGCCGGTCGATGATGTCGTCGAGCGCGATTTGGTTCACCGCCGTCAGGCGGCGGGCGACGGTGTCGGCGGCGAAATACTTGTCGGTGCTTTCTCCCGCCGAGCCGGAAATAATCAGCGGCGTCCGCGCCTCGTCGATGAGGACGCTATCGACTTCATCGACAATGGCGTAATGGCGCGCGCGTTGCGCCTGGTCGTGCAGGCGGACTTTGAGATTGTCGCGCAAATAGTCGAAACCGAATTCGTTGTTCGTGCCGTAGACGATGTCGCCGAAATAAATCAGCCGGCGCTCTTCGTTGTCCATCGACGATTGAATCGCCCCGACTTCAAGGTCGAGGAACGCGAACAGCGGGCGGTTGTAGGCGGCGTCGCGCGCGGCGAGATAATCGTTGACGGTTACGACGTGCACGCCTTGCGCGACCGGAATGATATTGTCCGGCGGGCGCGGCGCGGTTACGTCTTCCGGCGGCGGCGTCAGGCGCGGGACGAGCGACCACGCGCCGTCCGCGTTTTGTCCGTAGGGCTTGAATTGCCACTCGTCAACATTGTCGCCTTGCAATTCGCGGGCTTTGGCGACCCACTCTTCGGTGGGGCGGAGCGCGTTTAGGTAACACGGCAGAGTGGCGACGAGCGTTTTGCCTTCGCCGGTTACCATTTCGGCGATTTTGCCTTGATGCAACACGATGCCGCCGATGACCTGCACGTCAAAGTGCGCGAAAAACGGCAGTTCGCCCGCTTCCGGCAGATAGGTGAACTTGCCGTTTTTATATTCGAGACGCGAGTAATTGCCGGCAATCATTTGGCGCCCGCCGTGCGTGCGGTGGCTGGCTTCGCGACAGACGGCGAACGCTTCGGGCAAAAGTTGGTCTTCGGTTTCGCCCTTGACCAACCGGCGGCGAAACTCGGTCGTTTTGGCGAAGAGCGCGGCGTCGGGCAGGTCGCGGATTTTCCCCCACTCGACGTTGACCTGTTCGACGAGCGGCCACAACCGCGCCAGTTCGCGCTCGTTCGCCGTGCCGAAAATTTTCCCCCACGCGCCCGCCACCCCTTCTAAAATCGATTCGGTGATGCTCATCTTCTCTCCCTGTTTAGAGTTTAGAGAGCGGAGTTTAGAGTTCGGCGTGCAAGGGAAAAGGGAAAAGGGGGAATTCGTAATTAGCCCTTCGTAATTCGCCATTGCCCCGCGACGCTCTAACCGCCAAACGAGCGCGGCGGCGGCGGCGATTTTCCCCATACCGTTTTGCCGGTCGCCCGAACTTTTTCATTCCGCAAAAAAACTCTGAAATCCGTCGCTTCGCCGATCGCGCGTTATCGCTTTTAGTTGGCGAAGCGGTAAGAATCCGCGTCTATTCCGTGGCGTGGGGCGACGGTAGTTTTATCGAGGAGGGAAAGAAATGAAGAAATTACTAATGGCGGTTCTGTGTGGCGCGTTCGGGATGTTGATGACCGCGGCGGGCGAGAAAGTCGGCGTGGCGATGCCGACGAAAAATTTGGAGCGCTGGAATCACGACGGCGCCAATATGAAAGCCGTGTTGGAAGCCAAGGGCTACGACGTCGATTTGCAATACAGCACCAACAACGACATTTCCATTCAAGTCAACGAAATCGAAAATCTGATTCAAAACGGTTGCAAGGTCTTGGTCATCGCCGCGATTGACGGCTCGTCGCTCTCGTCCGTGTTGGCGAACGCCAAAGCCGCCAACATTCCGGTCATCGCCTACGACCGACTGATTATGAACACCGACGCCGTCAGTTATTACGCCTCGTTCGACAATTTCAAACTCGGCGAAATTCAGGGGCAGTTCATCAAAGACAAACTCGACCTCGACCACGCCGCCGGTCCGTTCAACGTCGAGTTGTTCACCGGTTCGGCGGACGACAACAACTCCGAGTTTTACTATCAGGGCGCGATGTCGATTCTCAAACCGTTCATCGACAACGGCAAACTGAAAGTGTTGTCGGGACAAACCACCAAAGCCGAAATCGCCACGAAGAATTGGTCCACCGAAGAAGCGCAAAAACGGATGGAAAATCTGCTCACCGGCAACAACTACGGTCCCGACGACGTGAAACTTTCCGCCGTGTTAGGCACCAACGACTCCATCGCCAACGGCATTTCGACGGCGTTAATCGACGCGGGCTACACGCCGGACAATTTCCCGATTGTAACCGGTATGGATTGCGACGTGATGACGGTGCGCAATTTGCTGAACGGCTCGCAAACGATGTCGATTTTCAAAGACACGCGGATTTTGGCGGACAAAGTCGTGGCGATGGTCGCCGCCATCCTCGAAGGCAAAGAGCCGGAAGTCAACAACACGACCGACTACAACAACGGCGTCAAAGTGATTCCGTCGTATCTGTGCGACTCGATTATCGTTACCAAAGAAAACATCGCGCCGGTGCTGTTTGACAGCGGCTATTACAAGGCGGAACAGTTCAAATAAATTTACAATTAACCGTTCACCGTTAACAATTGCGGAGTTTGGCGGTAGAAATCGCTTCGCGCCGTTTTTACGACAACGCCTCGATGGTTAATCGTGAACGGTTAATTGCTCTTCCGAAAGGCAACCTATGAGCAAAAAATATGTGGTCGGAATTGATTTGGGCGGCACCAACGCGCGCGCGGCGGCGGTGGACCGCGACCTGCATATCGCGGCGCGCAATCGTTGCTCGACGCCGGCGGCGGACGGTTTTGCGGCGGTGATGCGGTCGCTCGCGCAATTGACGGACGAGCTGTTGCGCGACGCCAAAATCGACAAAAGCGAGGTCGGCGGCTTGTGCATCGCGTGTCCCGGACCGCTCGACGGCGACCAGGGAATTGTGATTCACGCGCCGAATTTGCAGTGGTTTGACGTGCCGGTCGTCAAAACGCTCGGCGACTTGACCGGACTGAAAACCATTTTGGAAAACGACGCCAACGCGGCGGGTTACGGCGAGTTTATCGCCGGCGCCGGCAAGGGCGCGCAAACGATGATAATGATGACGCTCGGCACCGGCGTCGGCGGCGCGGTCGTCATCGACGGGCAACTGCGACGCGGTCCGTCGTGGACGGGCGGCGAACTTGGACACACCGTGATTCTCGACGGCGGGCGGCAATGCGCCTGCGGACAACGCGGTTGCCTCGAGGCCTACGCCTCCGCCACTTCGACCGTCGGGCGTTTTGTCGAGGCGCGCCAAGCCGGTCGCCCGTCGAGTTTGACGGCGGCGGCGGTTTCGTGCCGCGAAATTTTTACCGCCGCGAAAGAGGGCGACGAACTCGCGAAAGAAATTGTCGCGGGAACGGCGCACTACATCGCGGTCGCCGCGTCGAACTTGGCGAATTTGCTCAATCCCGACCGGTTGGTGATTAGCGGCGGACCGATTCAAGCCGGCGATTTTCTGTTCGACCAGATTCGCGCCGCCTACGTCAATCGCCCCTTTGCCCGCCCCGTCCAACATATGCAAATTTTATCCGCGACCTTGGGCGAAGACGCCGGCGTCGTCGGCGCCGCCGGTTGCGCGTTGCGACTGTTGGCGTAAAGAGCAATTACGAATTGCAAATTAAAAATTACCCGTTAAAAACCCCATCAAGGCGCGAAGCCGAGTGGGGTTTTTCGTGAGAAAGTGAGTTTTCAAAAAAGAACGTATCTTGATGGTTACTAACTGCGTGTTACACGAATTTGATAATCATTCCGCCAGTCCGCCCCAACGGGGCGAAATATATCAGCCTATGGTAAGCGGCGACGCTCTATCAGCCGCGCCACCATAGGTAAAAACGGCGCATCGGCGCCAACCGCAATTGGACGGTTCGCCGCGTTTTGGCGAACCGCTCTCGCCGCCACCGGCGGCGTTTGCCGCCTAACGGCGGAACTGTCGGATGGTTTTATCAATCAACCGCTACCTATGGTGGCGGCGCCAAGAGCGTGCGCCTTACCATAGGCTGATATATTTCGCGCTACGGGACTGCGTCCCTTTCAGCGCGATTAGCGGAGTTTTTTCAAATTCTTCGTTGCAACAGCACTAACACTAATCGCATAATATGAGTTACCGAACAACTCTAATCTAACTGCGCCGTCAATCGTCTTTTACTCATCCCTTCACATACAGGAGTCCGCCGATGCTTAAACTGCAACCTTTCATTTCGGAAAAAATTTGGGGTTATGAACGTTGGTTGGTCTCCGACCACCCGCACGGGTGCGCGAGCGTGGAACTCGACACCGCCGGCAAAATTCCCGCCGGCGCGTCGTTTGCGACCGTTACCGGCGGAAAATATCCGTTGCTCATCAAAGTAATTCAAGCCAACGAAACGCTGTCGGTGCAAGTGCATCCCGACGACGACTACGCCGGCAAACACGAAAATTCCCGCGGCAAATCCGAAGGGTGGTTGGTCCTGCAAGCGGCGGCGGACGCGGCGCTCGTCGCCGGTTTCAACGGCAAGCCCGACGCGACCGCCTTACGCGCGGCAATCAACGAAAACCGGCTTGACGGCTATTTGCGTTCGGTGGCGGTGCGCAACGGCGACTGGCTGTATATTCCGGCGGGATTGGTGCACGCGATTGGCGGCGGAATGCGGTTGCTCGAAATTCAGGAATCGAGCGACGTTACTTATCGCTTGTATGACTGGGGGCGCGGGCGCGAAGTGCATATCGACCGCGGCTTGGCGGTCGTCAAGGATTTATCGGCGGCGGCGGTCGCCGTCGATAAATTTGAATGTCCTTATTTCACGTGGGAAATTATTAACGGCGAAACGTTCGCCGGCGCGGGCGACGAAGTGTTGTTCGTGCTGACCGGCGAGGGATTTTTACGCGGCGAGACCGGCGCGGAAATTCCGGCGCGCGCCGAAGACACTTTTTATTGCCCCGCCGCCGAAAAAATTTCTCGACGCGGCGACCTCGCCGTGCTGCGAATTCGCGCGCGGTAATTTTTTAGCGTTTAGAGTAAGGAACAAAACGATGATTATGGAATGTCGGTAGCGAGCATCAAGCGCCATTTGACCGACATTGCGTCCCTACCGACATTGCGCCCCCAAGGGGGCGGTTGTAGGTGGCGGCGGTGTTTCTGCCGACATATTGCCCCTGACGGGGCAAACCGCCGATTGGTTTGATATGCGGATAAGTTCTAAGTAACTCCAAAATTAAGAATTGCGCCGAGCGGTTTAATGGTCAAAATCGCGCGACCGTTCTTGATTTCCGCTTCGCACGCTTTCACGCCATAAAGGAAAATCGCTATGTCTTATTTAGGAATTGATGTCGGCAGTATCGGGTTGAGTTTGACGCTAATTGACGACGAGGCGCGTATTTTGCGACAGGAATACGCGCGACATCACGGCGCGCCGGCGACTTGCTTGCAGGAAACGTTGAAAAAATTCGACCTCGCCGCCATCACCGGCGTCGTCCGCACCGGTAGCGGCGGCGAGAATTTGCCGGTCGGCGGCGTGTATATCGACTCCATCGTCGCCGGCGTCGAAGGCGCGAAACAATTAGTCCCCGCCGTCCGCAATATCATCTACATCGGCGGCGGCTCGTTCTCGCTGACGCAACTTGACGAACACGGCAAATATCATTCGTCGCGCATCAATTCCGCCTGCGCCTCCGGCACCGGCGCGTTTCTCGACCAGCAGGCGTTGCGCCTGCAAGTGCCGCCGGAGGAACTCGCCGAACGCGCCGGCGCGTATCAAAAACGTCCGCCGAGCGTCGCGACGCGGTGCGCCGTGTTCGCCAAAAGCGATATGATTCACTTGCAACAAGAGGGCTTTTCCGTCGAAGCCATCGCCGCCGGTTTATGCGCGGGATTAGGCAATTCGACCGTTGACGGCTTGCTCGGCGGACGGACGCTGTCCGGCAAAACCGCCGTCATCGGCGGCGTCGCGAAAAATAAAATCGTCATCAACGCCATCGGCGAAAAACTTGGGAATCCGGTGATTGTTCCCGACCGCCCCGAATTAGTGAACTCGCTCGGCGCGGCGTTGGTCGCCCGCGAAAACCGCGGTCTCGGCGGCGTAACGCTGAACGCTCTGCGCGTCGAAGACGACACGCAAAAACGCAGTTTCCTCCGCCCGCCGCTCCAACTGGTGTTGAGCAAATATCCCGCGATGAAAACCCATAAACACTGGGTCAACGCCGATAAATCCGAAATCGCGATTATCAAATCGGTCGCCGACAAATCGGTCGCCGACAAATCGGTCGCCGGCAAATCGGTCGACGGCAAATCGGCAAGCGTAAAAATCCGCGTCGCGCTCGGCATCGACATCGGCTCGACCTCGACGAAAGCGCTCGTCCTCGACGACAAAAAAGAAGTCGTCGGCTGGATTTATCGCAAAACCGCGGGCGACCCGATTAGCGCCGTCCAACTGTTGTTTAAGGCGTTCAGCGAAATGGAGCGCGAGGGCGGTTTTACGCTTGACGTGCAAGGCGTCGGGACCACCGGCTCCGGTCGCAAAATGATTGGCGCGTTAATCGGCGCGGATTTGGCGATGAACGAAATCACCGCGCACGCCGAAGCGGCGGCGTTTATCGACCCGTTGGTGGACACGATTATCGAACTCGGCGGGCAGGACGCGAAATTCACGCAACTGCAAAACGGGATGGTCTATAACTCGATTATGAACTACGTCTGCGCCGCCGGCACCGGCAGTTTCGTCGAGGAACAGGCGCTGAAACTCGGCATTCCGCTCGAAGAATACGCCGACCGCGTGATGGGGCAGGAATGTCCGCAGACCTCCGACCGTTGCACCGTGTATATGGAGCGCGACCTCGATATTTTGCTGGCGCGCGGTTGGACGCGCGAGCAAGTCGCGGCGGCGGTGTTGCATTCCGTCCGCGATAATTATCTGAACAAAGTCGTCGGCGGCTTGCAAATCGGCGAGCATATTTATTTTCAGGGCGCGACGGCGCGCAATCGCGGGCTTGTCGCGGCGTTTGAAGTCGAATTGCAAAAGCCGATTGCGGTCAGCGAATTTTGCCACGTTACCGGCGCGCTCGGGATGTGTTTGCTCGCGCAAGACCGCGTGCCGGAAGAGCAAAAATCGGCGAAATTCGTCGGCTTCCAATTCGCCGACGAAAAAGTCGGCGTCGATTACGAGACCTGCGAACTCTGCCATAACCGCTGTAATTTGTCGCTCATCAAAACCGGCGCGGGGACGTTAGCGTGGGGTTTGAAATGCGGGCGCGATTACCGCGAGCAAAAAGTCCGCGCCAAGCCGAATGAAAATTTTTCGTTCTGGCGGGAGCGCGAAATCGCGTGGGCGAAACCGCTGAAACCGGCGGGCGCGCTCGGGCGGCGCGTCGGCGTTTTGCGGTCGCTCGGCACGTATGGCTATTATCCGTTTTGGCAGGCGTTTTTGACCGAACTCGGTTGCACCGTCGTGTTGAGCGGGCGCTCGACCGAAGAGGTGATGCTCGCCGGCAAGGAAGTCGTGCAAGCCGAATACTGCGCGCCGGTGGTGATGAGCCACGGACACGCGAAATTGATGCTCGACGCCGACCTGGTCGATTACGTTCTGGTGCCGCATATGTTGCGCGAGCCGGTGCCGGCGGGCTTCACCGACGCGCATTTTTGTTGTTACGTGCAGGCGCATCCGGCGGTGTTGCGGGCGGCGGAAGGTTTGCCGTGGGGCGATAAATTGCTCGCGCCGCTGATGCAGTTTAATCTCGACGAACGGCAACAAGTGCGGGATTTGACCGCCGCGCTGTCCGCGCCGCTCGGCGTGAACAGCGAAAAAATCACGGCGGCGTTGCGGCGGGCGAAAACGGCGCAAGCGGAATTTTTGGCGAAAGCGCGGGAACTCGGCGCGGCGGCGGAGCGGCAGTTGGCGGCGCAAAATCAATTGGGAATCGTCTGCATCGGGCGTCCGTATAACACGGTGGATTTCGGGATGACGTTGGAATTGCCGCGTAAAATCGCCGAAATGGGTTATCCGGTGATTTATCAAGACCAGATTCCGCTTGACGTGAACGCGCTGTTGCCGGAATACAACAATATGTATTGGCATTACGGGCAGAAAATTTTGGCGGCGGCGCAATACGTCGCCAAACACCCGCGCTGGTTCCCGATTTATTTCACCAACTTTATGTGCGGACCGGACAGTTATATTCTGACGTATTTCAAAGAAATGATGAGCGGCGCGCGCGGCGCTCGCGGCGCGGCGGGCGGTGCGGACGATGCGGCGAGCAAGTCGGGCAAACCGTATTTGATTTTGCAATTCGACGGACACGGCGCCGACGCGGGCTACCTAACGCGCATCGAAGCGGCGCTCGAAAGTTTCCACCACTACTCCAAAATCCCGCGCCCGAACGTGGCGGTGAATGCGGATTAGGGACTTTTTACGGCAGAGAAAGGGCGAGCGATGGACGCGCCGTTTATTAGTCAGATTATCGAGAAAATCGTAACTTTTACCGCACCGGAACAAATTATTTTGTTCGGGTCGTATGCGCGGGGCGATAATCGGGACGCGAGCGACATTGATTTATTGATTATCAAACGTCAGCTCAAAAATGAGCGGGAAATGACGAATCTTTTATATCGCGCCTTTTTGGAAATGGGAATCACCGTTCCGGTTGATTTGCTCGCGGTCGATTACGACCGCTATCGCGAGTTGCAAGCAATTCCGGGCTATATTTACCGGCAAATCGCGCGGGAAGGGAAAGTCCTTTATGGAAAATCATGAGCAATGGTTGGCGCGCGCGCAAAGCAATCTTGAACTGGCAAAAGTTGAACACGGCGCGACGGTCTTCAACGAAGACCTTTGTTTTCAAGCGCAACAGGCGGCGGAAAAGGGATTGAAAGCGTTGTTGCTATTTTATGGCGAAGAACCGGATAAGACGCACAACTTGGTTACGCTGGTACAAAAAATAGCGACGCGGGTCGCGATGCCGACGGCGATTAAAGAAGTAGTCATTTTGAATAACTATGCGGTGCAAACGCGCTATCCGGGCGATTACACGCCGGTAACAACGGCGGAATATGAAAACGCCGTTCGCGTCGCGGGGGATTGCCTGCAATGGGTTAAAGAGAAATTGAGCGTCGCGCCGCCGGACAGTTTGTTCCGTGACGACGCGGCGGAGCGCGAGGAACGAAGCCGGAAATAACCCTATACCCTAATAGCCGTTTCGTCTACCATACCCGCTCTGTTTTTACGCCGCGAATGCGCGTTTCGGACGCGCCGCCCGGGTTTGGTCGGACGCGCGTCATCTTTTCAATTGGAGCGACGAACGTGAGTTGGAAGCCGATATTAAAGCAAAATTACCGCCAACTGATTTTTATCTGGTTGGCGTTTTTGGCGTTGGTGGCGGTCGGCTATTTCTTCGCCGGACGGATGATGCGGGCGCAACTGACGACGAACGCCCACGAGATGCTCCGCACCATCGAAGCCAACATCAAAACCTCGCTCCACCAACCCGAAGCGGCACTTATCGGCGTGGAGTTCGCCGTGCGCACGATGCTCGACCGCGGCGCCTCGCAAACGGAAATCCGCGAATACCTCGTCGGTCTCACCGATTGGTATATGGCGCGCAACGACCACCTCGTCGGTTTCAACGGCATTTACGGCATCGTGCGCGGCGAGTATCTCGACGGTTTGCGGTGGGAGCCGCCCGCCGGTTATGCGCCGAGCGAACGCCCGTGGTATACCGCCGCCATGGCAAACCCCGGCACGGTCGGCGTTACCTCGCCGTATGTTGACGCGCAGACCGCGACGCCGGTCGTTTCGCTGGCGCTCGCCGCGCGCGACGACAACGAGTGTGTGGTGGCGCTCGATATTTTATTAGCCAAACTTTCGGCGGATGTAACCTCCGTCCATCTCGCCGACGGCGGCTACGGATTTCTGTTGAACAAGGATTTGGAATTTATCGCGCACCCTTCTCAAAAATATGTCGGCAAACCGCTCCGCGCAATTTCGCCCGCGAACGCGGTGCTTGCCGCCAAACTGCAAGCCGCCGGGAACGTGGACGCCTTCCAATTAGAAAGTATCGGCGGCAAGGAGTTCGTGATATTTATCCTGCGGGACAACGCGCACGGCTGGTATCTCGGTTTGGCGACGCCGGTCGCGAGTTATTATCGCGACGTGCGGCGTTTGGCGCTCACGCTGATAATTGTCGGTTTAGGATTGGTCTTGGCGTTGTCGGCGGTGATGGTGCGGCTGAGCGCGGCGCAGGCGCGCGCGGAGGAAAAAAGCCGCGCGAAGACCGCGTTTTTGGCGCGAATGAGCCACGAAATCCGCACGCCGATGAACGCGATTTTAGGTATGAGCGAACTCGCCCTGCGCGACCACGGGACGCCGGCGGCGCGGGACTGTATCCACGACATCAAAGTGTCCGGTGAAAATCTGCTCGCCATCATCAACGATATTTTGGACTTCTCAAAAGTCGAATCCGGCAACTTCACCATCAATCCCGCCGCTTACGCCGCCGCCTCGCTGTTCAACGACGCGCTGGTGATTATTCGGATGCGCCTCGCCGAAAAACATCTGGACTTCATCACCGCCGTCGCGCCGGAAATTCCCGCCACGCTCGTCGGCGACGCGGCGCGCGTCCGGCAGGTCTTGCTCAATATGCTGTCCAACGCGGTGAAATACACGGCGTCCGGTTTTATCAAATTTTCCGCCGCCTGCGATTTTTTAACGTCCGGCAAGGCGCGGCTGACTTTTATCGTCGGCGACAGCGGCGTCGGGATTAAGCCGGAGGATTTGCCCAATCTGTTCGGCGATTTCGTGCGGGTGGACGAAAAAGCCAACGTCGGCATCGAAGGCGCCGGTTTGGGTTTGGCAATCGCCCGCCAACTCTGCCGGCGAATGGGCGGCGACATTACGGTCGAAAGCGTCTATGGCAAAGGTAGCGTCTTCACCGCCACGCTGATACAGAACTACGAGAACAAATTGCCGCTCGGCAACCTCGAAGCCCACGCCGTCAAAGAAGAGAAAAGCGGTAGCGCGCGGTTCATTATGCCGACCGCGCGGGTGCTGATTGTCGATGACATCGCGACGAATCTAAAAATTGTCCAAGGTCTGCTGGCGCCGTTTGCGATGCAGTTTGACACCGCGAACAGCGGACCGCAGGCGATTGACCTCGCGCGGCGAAACGCTTACGACCTGATTTTAATGGACCATATGATGCCGGAAATGGACGGCATCGAGGCGACGCGGCAAATCCGCAAACTCGGCAACGGGGCGCAGAAAGTCCCGATTGTCGCGCTGACCGCCAACGCCGTCGCCGGTATGCGGGAAGTGTTTTTAAACAACGGCTTCAACGGTTATTTGAGCAAGCCGATTGAACTCGACAAATTAAACGCCGTCGTCGAACACTGGATTCCCCGCGCCAAGCGCGTCGCCCAAAGAAAGGTAATTACTCCGAACGTCAACCGCGCCGACCACGCGATAGTCGCGCCCATCGCGCCCATCGCGCCGGACGCGCCCAACGCTACCGGTGCGACCGGTGCGCCGCGTCCCGACGTTGCGCGTCCCGACGTTGCGCGTCTCGACGGTGCGCGTCTCGAAAATCCGCCCGCCGTTGCGGCAACCGACCCGCTCGCCGGTCTTGCCGCCGCCTTCGCGGGGAAAATCGACGTCGCCGTCGGTCTGCGCGGTTCCGGCGGCAAGCCGGCGTTTTATTTAGACGTTTTGACCATTTATGCCGAGGACGCGCAAGAGCGGCTGACGAAACTGCCGCCGCCGGCGACGGACGCGGAATGGAAAAGTTTTATCACGCACGTCCACGCCTTAAAAAGCGCTTCGGCAAGCGTCGGGGCGGCGGAAATTTCGGCGAAGGCGTTGGCGTTGGAGACCGCCGGTCGCAACGGCGACGCGGCTTTTATTCAAGCGAATTTGCCGGCGTTCACGGCGGAATTAGCGGCGGTCGCCGCCGCGATTGACGCGGCGGTGCCGTCCGACAAATCCTCGCCCGCGGCGGGGGACGCGGGTTGCCGGACGGCGGTCGCCGAAACCGGGGCAAGAGCGACCGCCCCGGCGGGCGCGATAAGTCCGCCCTGCCCCGCCGGGAATTTAATCGGCGACAAAGACCGCCGGCGTCGCCGCGTTCTTCTCGTCGATGACAGTCCCACCAATTTAGAAGTCGGGCGCGGGGCGCTCGCCGAGGTTTATGAAATTCTCACCGCGCTGTCCGCCGCGGAGATGTTTGCGTTGCTCAAGCAAACCGCCGTCGATTTGATTTTGCTCGATGTCGATATGCCGGAAATGGACGGCTACGCGGCGATAAAAATCCTGAAAAACGACGAAGCCGCGCGGAACATACCGGTAATTTTCCTCTCGGCGCAAACCGCCCACACCAGCGAATTGCACGGGCTGTCGCTCGGCGCGCTCGACTACGTGTCCAAGCCGTTTTCACCGCCGCTCCTGCGCACGCGCATCGAACTGCATATGCGAATGAACGACGTCAACCATTATTTGCAAACGATGGTCGCCGAAAAAACCGCGAACGTAACGCGCCTGCAAAATAAAATTCTTACCACCGTGGCGAATTTGGTCGAATACCGCGACGGCGAAACCGGCGACCATATCGAGCGCACGCAACGGGTGCTGGAAATTTTAGTGCGGGCGATGCTGGCGGAGGGCGTGTATCGCGAGGAAGCCGCCGGTTGGGATATCGACTTACTGTTGCAATCGTCGCAGTTGCACGATGTCGGCAAAATCGCCATCAAAGACAGCATTTTGCAAAAACCGGGGAAATTGACGGCGGCGGAATTCGAGGAAATGAAAAAACACGCCTTGTTCGGCGTGGATATTGTCGAGCGCATCGGCGCGGGCGACGGCGGCGAATTTTTGGGCTACGCGAAAATTTTCGCCGGCGCGCATCACGAAAAATGGGACGGCACCGGCTATCCGGCGGGTTTGCGCGGCGAGGAAATTCCTCTGCTCGGGCGGCTGATGGCGATTGCCGATGTCTATGACGCGCTGACTTCGGAGCGCCCCTACAAAAAACCGTTCAGCCATTCGGAGGCGGTCGGGATTATTCTCGACGGCGACGGCAAACATTTCGACCCCGTGTTAGTGCGGCTGTTTATGCGCCACAAGGGCGAGTTAAGCGCGAGTTTGTCTTCGCGGAGGGATTAAGAATTACGAATTGTCGAGGCGCGTTGAAATGGATACAATGCCGGTTCGTCCCGCCGGAAAACCGTAAGGAGAGAAAAGTGCCCGCCCTGCTTGAAAGAAAACCGCGCCCGTCGCCGAAGACGCCAATCCGCAACTTGCGAAAACAAAAAACGGAATGTCCGATTTGCGCGCGCGCCAATTACCAACCCAACGCCGAAACCCTCGCCGCGTTCAACGAAGGTTGCGAAGGGAAAAAATACCCCGACAGCAAACAACTTATCGCCGACGCGCTGATGCCGGTTTGGGAATTGTCCGCCGAGGAGTCGGCGAACGTCGCCGGTGCGTTGTTAAACCCGCGCCCAATTTCGCCGCGAATGAAATCTTTAACCCGACACTACCGGAAGTTCACGCAAAGCGCCCAATGACCATCATTGAATTTACCGCCGACTTTGACCGTGCCGACTTTGATTGCGGCGACCCGACGCTTAATTCCTATATCCGGGAACGCGCCGGACAAGACCGCCGTCGCGGATTAAACCAAACTTATCTGCTGATTGACGACCAAAAATTAGCCGGTTTTTACACGGTTTCGCCGCACGCGCTCGCAATGCGCGAATTACCGTCCAAAACCGCGAAAAAATTCCCCGTCAACCTGCTTTTACCGTGTTACCTCATCGGTCGCTTGGCGGTAGATAAATCGCGGCAAGGACAAGGTTTAGGCAAGTTATTACTTGGCGAAGCCCTGCGCGTTATCGCATTAACCGCGCAAAAAATCGGCGGCTATTGCGCCGTTGTGGAGGCGAAAAACGACCGCGCCCAAGCGTTCTACGAAAGTTACAATTTCCGCCGCACGGCGGAAAATTCGCGCCGTCTGTTTTTGCCTATCGCTGAAATCGACCCGAAACTTTTAACTTTGCCGCCGTTACTTGATGCCTAACGCTTGTTGCTTCGCTTGTATCTCAATTTCACAAAGTCAATTTCCGCGCGGTTTTTGCCTTGCGCCAACCTTGCTTTTTCCCGTTTTAATTCGGCTCCTTTGGCTTTAAGCGCGGACACTTGCCCCGTCGGGGCGCGGATTTTACGGGGTATTTTTGCGAGGGGTCTGTTGCCGGAAGAGCGGCAATTCGCCCCCGCCTACGTTGTTTCGCGCCGTTGGCGCGACGGTTCGAGAGGAGCATCTATGAATTACGAGCATCCGCGCGAGTTGTTGACGCAGACCTTGCGCCGTCTTTACGATTGCGGTATGACCACGACTTCCGGCGGCAATTTGTCCGTGCGCGACGCCGAGGGCAACATTTGGATTACGCCCAGCCGCATCGACAAGGCAACCCTGCGCCCCGACGACATCATTAAAATCACGCCGCAGGGCGAGGCGCGCGGTCGCCACGCGCCGAGTTGCGAACTGCCGTTTCACCGCTTGGTTTATGCCAAACGCGCCGACGTGCGGGCGGTTTTGCACGCCCATTCGCCGGCGATTACCGCGTTCTGTTTGGTCGGGCAAACACCGAACGTCGAATTGTTGCCGGGCGGAAAATTGACGTGCGGCAAGATTGTGTCCGTCGGCTACGCCACGCCGGGGTCGGAAAAATTAGCCGAGTTGGTCGCCGCCGAATTTGCGTCCGGCGCCGACGCGGTGTTGATGGCGAACCACGGCGTCGCCGTCGTCGGCAAAAATCTCGCGCAGGCGTTCGCGCGGGTCGAGGCGTTGAACTTTATCGCGCAAATGCAAATCAACGCGACCGACCTCGGCGAAACCGCGCCGTTTTTGCGCATTTCCGCGCCGGTTGACTGGACGGAATTTGTCCCGCCGTCGCCGTTGCCGCTTGAATGTGAACTCCGCGCCGACATCGTCGGTTTTTGCGCGCGCGCCTATCGGCAACGGCTGATTTTCAGCGGACATTCGTTTTTCGCAGCGCGTTTGGGCGACGCGGGCGACGACGATTTTCTGATGACGCCGACCGACTACGACCCGCAAAAATTGACGGCGGCGGCAATCGTCCGCGTCAAAGACGGCAAGCGCGAAGTCGGCAAACATCCGGCGCGAAGCGCGCGCCTGTTCCGCGAAATTTTCCGCCAACACCCGTGGACGGGCGCGGTGGCGATTGCACGCTCGCCGGCGGTAACGACTTTCGCGCTGACGAAAACGCCGCTCGACTGCCGCGCCATTCCCGAAAGCTATATGGTGTTGCGCGACGTGCCGCTCGTGAGCAGTGAAATCTGCCTCGACCGTCCGACGGAATTGGTCGCGCAATTAAATCCGGCGCGACCGGCGCTGATGATTGAAAATTACGGTTTGCTTGCGACGGGCAAAAATTTGGCGGAGGTCTTCGACCGGTTGGAAGTGGCGGAATTTACGGCGCGGGCGTTGCTTTCCGCGCAACGGTTAGGCAAACCGCAAACCATCGGCGACGCGCCCATCGCGGAAATCGTGGCGGAGTTCAAACTACCGAGTTTAGAGTTGAGAGTTTAGCAATGGTTGCGCTTCGCGCGTCTTTAACGTAAAAACTCCATACGCTAAACTTTAAACTCTAAACTTTCAACTCTCCATTAACCAAACGAGGTTCTTATGTCAGAAGAAATGTGGAGCGACCGGAGCTCGCCGGTGCATCCGGTCAGCGCGCCGGATTATTTGCCGCTTGACCAACTGCGCGTGATGCAATTGGCGCGACTGAAAGCCGTCGTCAAACGCACTTACGACAAAGTCGCGCACTTCCGGCAGAAATGCGAACGGCAAAACGTTGCGCCCGACTCGTTGCAAACGCTCGCCGACTTGCGGCTGTTTCCGTTCACCGTGAAAACCGACTTGCGCGACACTTATCCGTTCGGCTTGTTCGCCAGCGAAATGTCCGACATCACGCGGTTGCACGCCTCGTCCGGCACCACCGGCAAACCGATTGTCGTCGCCTACACGCGGAGCGACATCGGCGTTTGGGCGGAAGGCGTGGCGCGGGCGCTCGCGGCGGGGGGCGTGCGGCGCGGCGACGTGTTGCACAACGCCTACGGCTACGGCTTGTTCACCGGCGGTCTGGGTTTGCACTACGGCGCGGAAAAATTGGGCGCGACGGTCATTCCGGTTTCCGGCGGCAACACCGAGCGGCAAGTGATGCTCCTGCACGATTTCGGCGCCAACGCCGTCTCCTGCACGCCGAGTTATTTTCTGCACCTCATCGACGCCGCCGGCAAAATGAAAATCGATTTGCGTAAAGAACCGTTGCGCGTCGGCTTTTTCGGCGCCGAACCGTGGACGGACGCGATGCGCGCGCACATCGAAGACGCGGCGGGAATTCACGCGCTCGACATTTACGGTTTGTCGGAAATTTCGGGACCGGGCGTCGCGCAAATGTGTTTGCACAAACGCGGAATGCACATTTGGGAAGACCATTTTTATCCCGAAATCATCGACCCGGACACGCTCGAAGTTCTGCCCGCCGGCGCCGAGGGCGAACTCGTCATCACCACGCTGACCAAAGAGGCGTTCCCGATGATTCGCTATCGCACGCGCGACATCACGTCGTTGCTGACCGAGCCGTGTGCCTGCGGTCGGACGATGCGGCGGATAGCGCGGATTGGACGGCGGTCGGACGATATGTTTATCATTCGCGGCGTGAACGTGTTCCCGTCGCAGATTGAATCGGGCTTGTTGTCGGTCGAGGGCGTGTTGCCGCACTACCGCATCATTTTGCGGAAAGGGGAAAGCGGCTTGGACGAATTGCTCGTCGAAGTGGAAATCCCCGCCGGCGAGTTCACCGACCGCGTGCGCGACATTGAGCAATTGCGGCAACGTCTCGCGAAAGCGATTGAGAATATCATCAACATTCGCGCCGACGTGCGTTTAGTCGAAGCCCACTCGCTCCCGCGCAGTGAAGGCAAAATCAAGCGCCTGTTCGATGAGCGGCAGAAGTAAAATATATTGCCGACGGCATTAGCCGACGTCTTCGAGATTGTTTTTTTATAGGCTTAGCCCTACTCTTTTGTCCAAGTTATTTTTAACGGAGTTTTAATATGGCTAACTACTACGCTGAATTATACAACAAATCATATCCCGAGTATTTGCAGACACTTGCTAACGAAGACGCAATCGCGCAAAACAACAAGAAACAGATTGCGGCTGTTGAGAGAATGGGCAACGCCATTATTGCCTCTCAGATAGCATCTACTACGGTATTAAACAATACACTGGGGACTTTAGGTTACGTTACGGAGACAGGTTTCAGAAATCTTGCGGGCGGTATGCAGTCGGGTTTCAATGCGGTTTCCCGTCATATTGGCGCGGTTTCCCGTCAGATTGGCGAGATGGGTGTCGCTATGGATATGGGGCTTGCGCGGCTTGAAACCGCTGTCGAGAAATCGGCGAACGCCATTTGTCAGAAACTCGACACTATCAGCGATACGCTCAAAAGTCCATCTCTTACCAAGTCCCGTGAATATTTGAACCGCGCGTCAGCTAATTATAACAAGGGGTTCTTCGAGGAAGCGTTAGAGGAGGTTAATGAATGTATCAAGTTTAATAAAGTGGATTATCGCGCGTGGTTTTTGCAAGGCAAGGCATATTTGTTTGGGGCTGGGGAGTTCAGCACCGTCGTTGACTTGAGCAGGGCTATTGATGCGTTGGAGCAGGCGAAAAAGTATATCACGCCGGACAGCAGAGAATTTTCCGAGGCGCGGCTTTTGGCAAGCGAAGTCCTGTTTTATCTTGCCCTTGCCAAACAGACAAAGGCATACTCCCTACTTTATGAAGGAAACAAGGAAGACACAACCAATCTTTTGTCCGAAGCGGCACAGCAGTTTTCACAATCCTATACCTGTTCCGCGAAAATGTTGGACGCCAAATATAACGAGGCGCGGTGCTATGCTTCTTTGGGCAATACTACGGAAGCCATTAAAATTATGAATAATCTCATCAAAACCGATGCCGCATACTCGCTCAAGGTAGCGAGGGACCCTGAATTTAACCGTATGCAAAGCGCATTCGAGCAGTTAATGAAGCAATTACGGCGTGAATTGTATCCGAATGTCGATGAAATTTGGACTCGCTGTTTAGATTTACGAAAAAAAGCAACCGAACTGTGCCTGTCCGTAAATCCGCCTAAAAGTATCTATGACTTAAAAGATATGCCTTATCTTGACATGCTCAGTTTTCGTTCTGAACTGATTGGCTTTAACCATACACTCGAGCAAAGAATCGCATCCCAAATTGAAAAAATACGGATACAGAAAGAGGAAGCGAAAGGCAGACGGAGGGAAGAGGCGGAAAGAGAGGAAGCGGAAGCCAGACGAATGGAAGAGGCGGAAAGAGCGGAAGCCAGACGGAAAATAGAAGTAGCGGAAGCGGCAGAACGAGATGCGAAATTCAAGGCGACAGTGGTCTTAGGAATAGTAACGAGCGCAATCATTGGCGGAATCGGCGGGATTGTCCTCGTAATGTTATTAGAAACGTTAGACGCACAAATGCCAGAAGGCGTTGTAATCATTATTGCGATACTTGGCGCAATCACCGGCGTAATAGGATTCTTTATCACCTTCTTTGGGGATCGCGGCGGCGGCAAAGTAGTGTTTTTCAGTGCAATCACCGGCATAATCTTCGGTATAATCAGTGCTATAACAGACGGCGATAACCTGGGCGATTTCATTATCCGGCCAATTGTTTGTGGTGTCATCGGTATGGGAAGCGGTAGCATAATCGGTTCAATAGGCGGTGCAATAGGTTGGGTGCTTGATAAAATTAATTTGGGGGCAAGGAAAGCCAATGCATTAAGTGTCATTTGCGCCATATTATTCTTACTGGGGATTTTATTGTCACCTTTTCAAAAGAAAGAATTTCTCGATATGGTGAAATCGGCGCCCCCGAAGCGGGTTGCAAAGGCAATTAAAGACGGTGCCAACGTTAAAGAAGAAGGTATTCTGAAGACAACCCCGTTACATAACGCCGCATCGCTCAACGCATCCCCCGAAGTTATCGCCGCACTGATTAACGCCGGTGCGGACGTGAACGCCAAAGACGCTGAAGGTTGGATACCATTGCATTATGCCGCAGGAAACAATCAAAACCCCGAAATTATTGCCGCGCTGATTAAAGCGGGCGCGAACGTGAACGATTCCGGCGATCCGGCGCGGGGTAATCGGCGCGATTATAACGTTTATTATGGCGATAAGGTCAGGGCGTATATTCGTCGAATTGATTGGCAACAGTCCAACAGTACGCCGCTACACATTGCCGCCGCGCTTAATAAAAATCCCAAAGTTGTCGCCGCGTTGGTTAGCGCCGGCGCTAACATAAACGCCAAAGACATGGATGGTAATACGCCGCTACAAGTAGCAATTATTAAGAGAAACACTCCCGCCGCCCAAGCGTTGCGCGATGCAGGAGCGAAGTAGTATTATTGTCCAACTATAAGTTTAGTTCCGCTAAGTAGTTAAAACCTATACGAATGTCGAATAATCGGTTGCCCCGTTAAGGGCAAATATAAATGCCTCCCTGAAACTGCGTCCCGTCAGGGACGCAATGGTTGCTAATAACCATCGACCTATATTCCGTCCTACGGGATGGATAATTTTTAACGTTTTTTCTACTGATATTTCGTCTCTATCGGGACGGCGCCCATTTAATAGCCGGATAGATTCTAATTTTCTTAAAAATTTTAAAGCCCTTAATACACAAAAAAACACCCTGTCAAGCGAACTTGACAGGGAATAAATAAGACCCGGCGACGACCTACTTTCCCGATTTCAGTATCATCGGCGCGGGAGAGCTTAACTTCTGTGTTCGGAATGGGAACAGGTGTGGCATCTCCGCCATAATCGCCGGGAAAATCCCGTTGAACGATGACTTTTTCGTCTGCCAATACAAAATCAAGCAAACATAAAAAGCCATTAAAAATCAACAATCAAAACGGTTAGAATTTTTATTCTGCATTCATCAAGAATCAGTTAATTTAACGCCTGCTCGTGCGAACGTCATATTCGTTAATTCGTTTCATACCCACCTAAATCTTAATCTCAAGATGCTCGAAGCCAAATGAGCGGCAAGAGCAAAAAAGTTGCGATCAAGAGTTCGGCTGATTAGTAGCGGTTAGCTCAAAACCTCACGGTTCTTACACACCCGCCCTATCGAACTCATAGTCTATAAGTTGCCTAAATGGATGACTAATCTTGGAGTTGGCTTCACGCTTAGATGCCTTCAGCGTTTATCCGTTCCGAACATAGCTACCCAGCACTGCACCTGGTGGCACAACTGGAACACCAGAGGTTCGTCCGACTAAGTCCTCTCGTACTAAAGTCAATTCTCCGCAATCATCCTGCGCCCACAGCAGATAGGGACCGACCTGGCTCACGCCGGTCTGAACCCAGCTCGCGTACCGTTTTAATTGGCGGACAGCCAAACCCTTGGGACCAACTGCAGCCCCAGGATACGATGAGCCGACATCGAGGTGCCAAACCTCCCCGTCGCTGTGAACGCTTGGGAGAGATCAGCCTGTTATCCCCGGAGTACCTTTTATCTGATGAGCCACGCCCCTTCCACTCAGAAGCGCGGGGTCACTTAGTCCTGCTTTCGCACCTGCTCGAGTTATCACTCTCGCAGTCAAGCCACCTTATGCCTATACACTCTACGTACGGTTGCCAACCGTACTGAGGTGACCTTTGAACTCCTCCGTTACTCTTTAGGAGGAGACCGCCCCAGTCAAACTACCCAACTAACACTGTTCCCAGTCCGGATTCACGGAACCAGGTTAGATAACTCACGTAACAAGAGTGGTATTTCACCGTTGACTCCGTTTACACTGGCGTGCAAACATCATCGTCTCCCACCTATCCTACACAAATTAAATAAGTTACCAATATTAGCATATAGTAAAGGTTCACAGGGTCTTTCCGTCTTGCTGCGGGTAAGTCGTATCTTCACGAATACTCCAATTTCACCGAGTCTGTAGTTGAGACAGCGCCCAAGTCGTTACGCCATTCATGCACGTCGGAACTTACCCGACAAGGAATTTCGCTACCTTAGGACCGTCATAGTTACGGCCGCCATTCACTGGGGCTTCGGCTCGGAGCGTTAACCCCTCACCTTAACCTTCCAGCATCGGGCAGGCGTCAGTCTGTATACGTCCACTTGCGTGTTAGCACAGACCTGTGTTTTTGGTAAACAGTCGCTTGGGCCTCTTTGCTGTGGCTTCAATCGGCTTACAGAGTAAATCCTTCACCAATCGAAGCGGTCCTTATTCCGAAGTTACGGACCAATTTTGCCGAGTTCCTTGACTACAGTTCTCTCGCGCGCCTGAGGATACTCTCCTCACCCACCTGTGTCGGTTTGCGGTACGGGCGTTGCTTTGAATATACGAAAGTTTTCTTGGAAGTATGGCATCAGTGGCTTATGCTTGCGCTTTAGCATCAACCTCATCCTTAATGGGGAAAGCATTTAACTCGCCCCGGACTACGTCTTTGCGCGGTCCAACCATACGAACCGCCCACAATTAGCCTTCTCCGTCATTCCGTATATTAACCTCCGCAACGGGGTAGGAATATTAACCTACAATCCATCGACTACGCCTTTCGACCTCGTCTTAGGTCCCGCCTAACCCCGGGAAGAATGACTTTACCCGGGAAACCTTGGGTTTACGGCGACAAGGATTCTCACCTTGTTTATCGTTACTTATGCCGGCATTATCACTTCTATACAGTCCACAAAGGTTGCCCTCGCTCCTCTCGGTGCGGCTTCACTCCGTATAGAACGCTCCCCTACCACTTAACCAGATACGCATATCCGGTTAAATCCGCGACTTCGGTATTATGCTTGAGTCCCGTTAATTTTCGGCGCAAAAGTGCTCGACTGGTAAGCTATTACGCACTTTTTAAATGGTGGCTGCTTCTAAGCCAACATTCCAGCTGTCTTAGCACCTTCACTTCCTTTTTCCACTTAGCATAATTTTGGGACCTTAATCGGCGGTCTGGGCTCTTTCCCTCTCGACCGTGAAGCTTGTCCCCCACGGTCTGTCTGCCGAGATAGTCTCTATGGTATTCGGAGTTTGATTGGAATTGGTAGGATGGTGGTCCCCCTCAACCATTCTGTCCTCTACCCCCATAGAGTAGTTTCTCGACGCTATACCTAAATATATTTCGGGGAGAACGAGATATCTCCGAGTTTGATTACACTTTCAGTCCTATCCACAGCTCATCCCCTAATTTTTCAACATTAGTGGGTTCAGACCTTCACGAGATTTTACTCTCGCTTCATCTTGTCCATGGATAGATCACTACGGTTTCGCGTCTGCTCCTTACGACTAGCGCGCCATTCGCACTCGCTTTCGCTACGCATCCACCCCAAAAGGGCTTATGCTTGCCATAAACAGCAACTCGCCGGCTCATCATTCAAGAGGCACGCCGTCAACCTTTCCCCATTGCTGAAGCATAGGTCTTCGACGGCTTGTAAGTACGCGGTTTCAGGTACTATTGCATTCCCCTAAACGGGGTTCTTTTCATCTTTCAGTCGCCCTACTATTCGCTATCGGTCGGCAGGTAGTATTTAGTCTTATGAGGTGGTCCTCACAGATTCCCACGGGATTTCTCGTGCCCCGCAGTACTTGGGATACCGCTATGTTTCAACCAAGTTTTCGCCTACCGGACTATCACCGTCTATGGTCGGGTTTTCCAACCCGTTCGGCTAACCAAGTCAAATCCAATGTCGCGGTCCCACAACCCCAATCAGCAAGCTGATTGGTTTAGACATGTTGCCGTTTCACTCGCCGCTACTAAGGCAATCGTTATTTACTTTCTTTTCCTCGGAGTACTGAGATGTTTCAGTTCCCCCGGTTCCCCTTGCATACCTATGTATTCAGTATGCAATCATTCGAAAATCCTCGGATCACAGCCTGCTTGCGACTCCCCGGGGCTTATCGTAGCTTAGCCACGTTCTTCATCGGCTCCTGCCGCCAAGACATCCGCCGCGCACTCTTAAAATCTTGATCACAACATTTTCGCTCTCGCGCTATGTTGCGATTATCAATTTAGGTAACGATATGAGTTTGCACGTTACAAAATTCTCAGCGTTTCACTCAACTAATTCTCGATTTATCTTAGGATGAACGGCTTGCTATCGACAGCAATCCACATCCTGCACAAGACAAACGCAGAATTCATTTTTTCTAACCGTTCGATTGTCAAAAAACTATTGCGGCGCAACAAAGGCGCCTGTAACAAAATTATTTTACTTCACAATGTTCTTGGAAAAACTGGTGGGCCTGAATGGATTCGAACCATTGGCCTCGTCCTTATCAGGGACGCGCTCTAACCAACTGAGCTACAAGCCCGACAACCTTGGTGGAGGCGCACGGGTTCGAACCGAGGACCTCCTGCTTGCAAAGCAGGTGCTCTGCCAATTGAGCTACACCCCCGAAAATGCAATTAACGACCAACAATTAAACGAACGAAACCTTATTGCTTTCAACTGTCAATCGTTAATTAGTTCGTTGCTCACAGCATAAAAAGAAAATGGATAGCCATAGTCAATAAGCATTGTCGATTTCAGCGGCATTAGACCTCGTGGGACGGATAATTGCTTATCCGCTATCCCGAGGGACTTTTGCCACCGTCTAAGTTGTCCTTAGAAAGGAGGTGATCCAGCCGCAGGTTCTCCTACGGCTACCTTGTTACGACTTAGTCCCCCTCACCAAACTCGCCTTCGACCGGACTGTTATTGCCGGGCTTCGGGCGCTTTCAGCTTGGGTGGCTTGACGGGCGGTGTGTACAAGGCTCAGGAACGTATTCACCGCGGCGTAGCTGATCCGCGATTACTAGCGATTCCAACTTCATGGAGGCGAATTGCAGCCTCCAATCCGAACTGGGGCAGGTTTTGAAGATTTGCTCCACCTCACGGTCTTGCGTCTCTCTGTATCTGCCATTGTAGCACGTTTGTAGCCCTGGATGTAAGGACCATGATGACTTGACGTCGTCCCCGCCTTCCTCCGGTTTGACACCGGCAGTCTCGTAAGAGTGCCCGACATTACTCGCTGGCAACATACGACAGGGGTTTCGCTCGTTAAGGGACTTAACCCGACGCCTCACGGCACGAGCTGACGACAGCCATGCAGCACCTGTGCAGGTTACACCTTGCGGCAATCACTCTACTTTCATAGAGATAATCCCTGCATTTCAAACCCAGGTAAGGTTCTTCGCGTTGCTTCGAATTAAACAACATGCTCCACCGCTTGTGTGAGCCCCCGTCAATTCCTTTGAGTTTTAGCCTTGCGACCATACTCCCCAGGCGGGGCACTTGACGCATTTGCTACCGCAACGAAAGATCGACTCCTCCATTGCGCAGTGCCCATCGTTTACAGTTAGGACTACCAGGGTATCTAATCCTGTTTGCTCCCCTAACTTTCGTTCCTCAGTGTCAGTTGCTACCCAGTAACCTGCCTTCGCTTTTGGCGTTCTCCCAGATATCTACGCATTCCACCGCTACACCTGGGATTCCAGTTACCCCTTTAGCACTCAATCCCCACAGTATTGAAAGCAATTCCCCGGTTAAGCCGAGGGATTTCACTCCCAACTTATGGAGCCACCTACGAACCCTTTATGCCCAGTAATTCCGAACAACGCTCGCACACCTCGTATTACCGCGGCTGCTGGCACGAGATTAGCCTGTGCTTCCTTTGGGATTGGTCGAGATTGGCTCTACACCAATTTTTTCCTAATCCCTGACAGCAGTTTACGACCCGAAGGCCTTCTTCCTGCACGCGGCGTCGCACCGTCACGCTTTCGCGCATTGCGAATGATTCAGCACTGCTGCCTCCCGTAGGAGTCTGGACCGTGTCTCAGTTCCAATGTGGCCGTTCAACCTCTTAGTCCGGCTACCCATCATCGTCTTGGTGGGCCGTTACCCCGCCAACTAACTAATAGGGCGCGAGCTCATCCTCAAGCGGCACTTACGCACCTTTTTACCACAGGTTCATGCGAACCCGTGGTCTTATTTGGTATTATCTATCCTTTCGGATAGTTATCCCCATCTTGAGGGCAGATTGCTCACGTGTTACTCACCCGTCCGCCACTGTACCGGGGGACCGAAGCCCCCTTTCCCGTTCGACTTGCATGTATCAACCACGCCGCCAGCGTTCGTTCTGAGCCAGGATCAAACCCTTCAATTGAAAGATTTGTAACGCGCTTACGCGCATTTGTTCTGGCTTAAGATGGCGTTTCACCGGCTAAAGTGAAAACCATCGTCGCTTTGCTCATCAAATTGAATTGATGAAGTTTGTTTCTTTAACTTTTAAAGCATACTTAAAGAACGTATGGCTACCCATCGATTTTCAAAAATCACTCGCCGGAACGAAGCCGGCACGTTTTACGCATTCTTCTCGGTCAACTTTTAACCTTTATCGACCGTTCGCCGCGTTTAGAGAGAGAAAAAAAATCGCCCATCCTTTTTTGAATGGGTGCTTCAAGCAACCTCTACCGAACTTGATTGTCTTGGCGCGGGGCGATTGGTTAGTCAGCAATCACTGCTGTCGCGTTCGTTTAATCGCACCGTGTTTCTCACGTCCCCTTACCGGCGAAGTGGCGCAAATGGTATGACTTATTTTTTCCGCGTCAACAGGAAAATTCGATTTTTTTTATTTTTTTTATTCGCGGGAAAAGCCGCGAAAAACCGGCATTTTTGCGCGCGCAAACTTTTCCGTCGCCTTTTCAACCGTCTTTCCCGCGCGTTTTTTTGCCGCCATTTCGTCGCCGCACTCGCGCTCTCCGTTATTCTCTCCTCTCCTTTAAACCGATTTAATCCCCTTTATGCCGTCGCGCTCGTTGCCAGCGGCGAAACGGCGCATATAACCGCGCTTCCCGTTAGACCTCTTAATCCCCTTAAACTCCTTATGCCGTCCTTTCATTCCGCCGCTGAAATTAAGCGCTATTTGACCGCCGCCGCCGAGCCGCGCCACCGCGATTTTCAACTGAAAATTACGCCGGACGCGAAAAATTTACTCGGCGTGCGAACGCCGAAATTACGCGCGCTCGCCAACGCCGTTGCCCGCGACGAAGCCGCGGCGGCGGCGTTGCTGGCGCGGCAGGATTTTTCAACTTTTGAAGAAACATTGTTATTCGGTTTTGTCGCCGGCTTGCGGCGCGAACCGCTCGCGGCTGTCGAAAAATATATCGACATTTACGTCGCGCACATCGACAACTGGGCGTTGTGCGACGGCTTTTGCTCATCGCTGAAAATCGCGCGGCGCGAGCCGGAGGCGATGCTGAAAATTATCCGCCGCTATTTACGCTCGGCGCGGGGTTATGATTTGCGTTTTGCCGCCGTGATGTTGCTTAATTATTATCTCGACGCCGAACATATTGATTTCGTCTTGGACGCTTACGATAAAATCTCCCACCCCGATTGCGCCGTAAAAATGGCGGTGGCGTGGGGCGTGGCGACGGCGTTGCCCAAATTCCGCGAAAAAACGCTGGCATTTTTGCCCAACAACCACCTCGACCAATGGACTTACCGCTGTGCCGTGCAGAAAATCCGCGAATCGCGCCGCGTTCCCGCCGCCGACCGCGAATTGGTCAAGGAAATCGCCGTCCACCATTTTTCTTAGAATTCTTACCCTTTAACCCTTTTCCCTTTATGTCTGCCAAATACCAGCCCCCCGCGCCCGTCAAACTGCCCGCCCGCCAATGGGCGGACCGGCAGATTACCGCCGCACCGCGCTGGGCGTCGGTTGACTTGCGCGACGGTAATCAGGCGATGCCCGCGCCGCTCTCGCCGGCGGAAAAATTAGCGTTTTTTCAACTGCTCGTCGATATCGGTTTCAAGGAAATCGAAGTCGCATATCCGTCCGCCAGCCGCGATGATTTTGCCTTTACCCGCCGACTTATCGACGGCAATTTCATTCCGCCGGACGTGCGCGTCGCCGTTCTCGCACCGTGCAAAAAGGACTTGATTGCGCGAACTTTCGCCGCCGTGCGCGGCGCGCCGACCGCGCTGATTCACTTGTATCTCGCCGTCTCGGATTTGCATTTGCAAACCGTGCTGAATTTATCCCGCGACGCCGCGCTCCGGTTAGCCGTCGAAGCCACGCGCCACGCCCGCGACCTCGCCCGCGCGCAACCGGCGACCGATTTCCGCTATGAATTTTCGCCGGAAGAATTTACCGACGCCGACCCGGATTTCGCCCTGACTTTGTGCACGGCGGTGTTTGAGGCGTGGGGCGAAAGCAAGCCGATAATTATCAATTTGCCGGCGACGGTCGAGCGGCGCGGTCCCAATCAATTCGCCGATTTAGTCGAGTATTTTTGCGCCAAATTCCCGTATCGCGACCGCGCGATTATTTCGCTCCACCCGCACAACGACCAAGGGATGGCGACGGCGGCGGCGGAACTCGGTTTGCTGGCGGGCGGCGAGCGCTTGGAAGGCACGCTGTTCGGCGCCGGCGAGCGCACCGGCAATTTGGATTTGATTACGTTCGCAGGCAATTTGCTTGCGCGCGGCATCGACCCGACGCTTGATTTATCGCACTTGCCGACGCTCGTCGAGCGCGTGCAAACGCTCACCGGAATGACGGTTTATCCGCGCCTGCCGTATAGCGGCGAGTTGGCGTTCACCGCGTTTTCCGGCACGCATCAGGACGCGATTCGCAAAGGAATGGCGCGGCGCGGCGGCGCGAGCGCGGCGTGGCGAGTGCCGTATTTGCACGTTGACCCGTCGGATTTCGGGCGGACGTATGAGCGGCTGATTCGCCTGACGCCGCAGTCGGGCAAAGGCGGCGCGGCGTGGGTGTTGGAGCAAAATTTCGGCATCAAATTGCCGCCGGAATTTTTACCGGCGTTAGGGCGCACGGTGCAAAAATATCTCGACCGCGCGGGCGGCGAATTGTCGCCGATTGACCTGCACGAAATTTTTATCAAAGAGTTCGTCAATCCGGCGGGACCGTATCAACTCGCCGGTTATTGGTCGAACCCCGACGCGGAAAATCCGCTACGCATTCACGGCGTCGCGCGGCTGAAAATCAACGATGAAGAACGGGAAGGACGCGCCGACGGCAACGGACCGGTGTCGGCGTTTGTCGGCGCGATACAAACGTTAGTGGCGGAAAAAATCGCGCTGGCGGATTATCAACAAATGTCCATCGACGCCGGCGCCGACGCGCGCGCCCTGTCGTGCGTAACGTTAAAATGCGGCGACGCCGTCGCGCACGGCATCGGCATCAACACCAACACCACGCAAGCGACCGTGCGGGCGGTGGTGGCGGCGCTGAATCGGGCGATTAGAGTTGAAAGTTGAGAGTTGAAAGTTTAGCCGTGGTCGCGCTTCGCGCGTCTTAAAAATAAAACTCCACTCTCTAAGCTCTGAACTCTAATCTCTCAACTCTCTCTCCAAAGCGAAAGGCGCCAAATTATGGACTTCAATTTTCTCGACATCATTATTGCCGTGCTGTTATTGGGCTTTACCGGCTGGGGCGCGCTGACCGGTTTTTTCCGGCAATTATCGACGATTGTGGCGTTGCTCGGTGCCTGGCTCGTCGCGTGGGGCGCGCAAGCGCCGTTGCAGGATTTATTGAGCGAATGGTTTGACGCGCCGGCCATCGCCGCCAACGTGATCGCGTTTCCGTTGGCGTTCTGCCTCATCAAAGTCCTCTGGAATACTTTTACGCGCCGCCTTGCCGCCAACGCGGTCATCGGCGCCGGCAATCGCGTCGGCGGCGCGTTGCTCGGCTTGCTCAAAGGCGCGGCGTTGTGCGTCGCGTTGGTCGCCGCGCTGTCGTATCTCGGCAAAGACAAATTGCGCGAAGAATCGTTTTGCGTCCAACAAGCCGGCGTCGGTTACGAATGGCTACAAAAGACCGACCTGTATCAACGGGTTCGCGACGAAATCAAACGCGCCCTCGACTCCGACAACACCGGCGGTTTGACCGACGGCGTCAAAAAAGCGATTCGCGAACGGTTAAATAAATAGTCGCTCATAAAGAGCCGCTCATATGAAGATAACCTTCGCTTCGCTACGGTTTCGTAATTTGTCATTCCATTTCGGCAAACCGCACAAACGCCGAGAGCGCGTGTTGGACGTAGTCGATCCGAATTTCACCGGCGCGGCGGCGCTCCGGCGCGGCGCGTAATAAATCCGCCGTCGAGGAATGCGGGACGCCGCCGCGTTCCGCGCCGGTTTTAATTTGTGCGCGTAATAAAAAGCGCACCGCGCGCGCGGCGGCTAATTGCAGTCGCGCCCGCAACGCGGCGTCTGCCGGCGGCAAATAATTTATCGCCGCCAACAATCCTTCCGCCATCGTCGCCGTCGGGGCGGTTTGTCCGCCGATACGCATCGCGCCGTATTCGCCCGCCAAGGCGTAATCGACGAGTTGCGCCCGCAAAATCACTTCGCAAATTTTCCGCGTCTGCCGGAAAAATTCCGCGCGCGTCCACAGCGCTACCGGCGGCAGAACCGGCAATAGCCGCTCGCCCGCGATGAGTAACCAGTGGTCGGGCGGATAATCGCCGGACAATTCGCGCGACAGCGAAAGATATTTGCCGCCGCGAATTGCCGCGTTCAGCCAGCGGCGGTCGCCGTCGCGCCGGTATAATTCGACGAGCGCTAACAACGCCTGCCCCGGATAATATAGTGAGACGAAAGAATCCTCGCGATGCGAACCGGCGGTAATTTTGGCGATAAAACTCCCGTCGGCGCGTTGTTGCGAGAGTAAGTAGCGCCCCAATGATTGCGCCGTCGCCAAATTTTCCGGCGCGGTGTCCGGCGCGGCGTCCGACGCGCCGGTTTCGGCGAGCAACGCCAAAATACCGAGCGCCGAGCCGCCGAGTTGCGCGACGACCGGACTGCCGCGCGGCGCGAGTTCGTCCAATAATTCGCGCGGCGTCCAGACGGCTAAAATTTCTTTTTCCCCGGCGACGGGCGCAATAAACTTGCGCAAATAACCGTTGGCGTGGCGGATGGCGGCGGCGATTTTTTGCGCGGCGGCGACCTCGCCGCGCCGCGCGTAAAAATCCCGCGCCATTCCGAGCGCATACACCGTGCCGCTGTGGCGGAGCAGATTGTTTTTGTAGGGATATTGCCGCGCGTCGAGGTGGCGCCGATAGATAAATTCGCCGTTCGGCAATTGGTTGCGCGTCAGATAATCCACCGCGTCGGCAATCGCCGCCGTCAACGCCGGCGAGGGCGCGTCCGCCGTCGCGTTCGCCGGCGCGACGGCGCTCCACGCGAAAATCCACCATAACGAGAGCAAAATTTTTGACATTTTTTCCGCCGAAAATGAGCCGACGGCGTATATTACCGAAAAGTTGAAAGTTGGAAGTTGAAAGTTAAAAGAGTTTAAGGGTTTTAAGAAGCGCAAGAACGCAAGCGCAACTCTCAACTTTCAACTTTCAACTTTACTGACGACTGACAACCCAATAGGAGACCTCCCATGTTAAGAACGCACACTTGCGGCGAATTGCGCGTCGCCGATGCCGGAAAAACCGTTACGCTCGCGGGCTGGGTGCAGAACCGCCGCGACCACGGCGGCGTGATGTTTATCGACCTGCGCGACCGCTACGGACTCGTGCAGATTAAATTCGACCTCGAAAAAGCCGACGTGCTTGAACTCGGGCAACACGTCCGCGCCGAATGGGTCTTGCAAATCACCGGCGCCGTCGCCGCGCGTCCGTCCGATATGGTCAATCCGAAAATGGCGACCGGCGAAATCGAAATCGAAGTGCAAAATTTTTCCGTCTTGTCCAAGAGCGAAGTCATTCCGTTCGAGACCGACGAATACGGCAAAGCCGGCGAGGAGATTCGCCTGAAATATCGCTTCCTCGATTTGCGCCGCCCGCAGATGCAACGCCATTTGCAAGTCCGCCACCGCGTCATTAAAGCGCTCCGCGACAGTATGGACGCACAGGGATTTTTAGAAATTGAAACGCCGATTTTGGGCAAGCCGACGCCCGAAGGCGCGCGCGATTATCTCGTGCCGAGCCGCATCTATAACGGGCATTATTACGCGCTCCCGCAAAGCCCGCAGATTTTCAAACAACTGCTGATGATTGGCGGATGCGACCGCTACTACCAAGTCGCGCGCTGTTTTCGCGACGAGGATTTGCGCGCCGACCGCCAGCCGGAGTTCACGCAACTCGACGTGGAAATGAGTTTCGCCACGCAGGAAGACGTTTTCGGCGTGCTCGAAATCGCGCTTACCGCCGCGATGAAAGCCGGCGCCGGCGTCGAGATCGCCACACCGTTTCCGCGCCTCACTTACGCCGACGCGATACGCGACTACGGTTGCGACAAGCCGGATTTGCGCTTCGGAATGAAATTGGTCGAAGTAACCGACCTGGTGAAAAATTGCGGCTTCAAAGTATTTTCCGCGACCGCGCAAAACGGCGGCATCGTCAAAATGCTTGTCGTCAAAGGCGTCGAGGAAAAATACTCGCGCAAAGACCTTGACGGTCTGCACGAGCAAATCAAGCAATACGGCGCGAAGGGACTCGCGTGGATAAAAATTCAAGCGGGCGGCGAATACAACGGCGCGCCGGTGAAATTTTTCAGTAAAGAGGAATTGGACGCGATTGCGACGCGGTCGGGAGCCGCGACGGGCGACATTATGATGTTTATGGCGGACACGCCGAAAATCGTCAACGCCTCGCTGGCGGCGCTCCGCAACCTCTGGGGCAAAATGGAAAACTTGACCCGCGCCGACGATTTCAAATTCGTCTGGGTTACGGAATTTCCGCTGTTTGAATACAGCGACGAACACCGGCGCTGGGAAAGTTGTCATCACCCGTTCACGATGATTAACGAGCAGGATTTGCCGCGATTTATGGACGGAACGCTGACCAAAGACAGCGACCTCGGCGGGATTCGCTCGACCTCTTACGACATCGTTTTGAACGGCTGGGAACTCGCCTCGGGGTCGGTGCGAATTCACAATTCCGACGTGCAAGCGCAGGTCTTCCGCATTCTCGGTATTTCGGAAGAAGAGGCGAAAGAGCGCTTCGGCTTTTTCATCGACGCGCTGAAATACGGCACGCCGCCGCACGCGGGAATTGCGCCGGGGATTGACCGCTTGCTGGCGCTGATTCTCGGCGTGGACAACATCCGCGAAGTCGTGGCGTTCCCGAAAACCCAAAAAGCCGCCGACCTGATGACCGGCGCCCCCGCGACGGTTGACGCAAAACAACTGCGGGATTTGGGGATTAAACATTTAGGGTAATTTTTTCGGAGACGAAAAATTGACAGGAGAAAATTATGCCGGTTTTACAAATTGATAATTGCCCCGCCGACCTTTACACAGAGTTGGCGGCAAGCGCGGCGCAAGAGCAACACACGGCGGCGGAACAGGCGGTCGTTCTGTTGCGCGAATGGTTGACTCGGCGGAGTAACCATCGCGAGCAATTAGCGTTGCGGCTTGATGAACGCAAACGGCGCCGACAATTAGATGAACTTTTTATCGAAATTAAGAAACTGCCTAAACCGCGAAACGCCGAGTTGATTGATGACGTGGCATGGCTTCGTGAAGACAGGAGGCGCTAATGATAACGGTGCTTGATGTCAGCGCTGTGATGCAGATTTTGCGCGCGGGCGAAAAAGGCGAGCGGTTCCATGAAGCGTGGGCGGCGGCAGAACGTTGTTTGGCGCCCGGGCTATACATTTACGAGTTGACCAATACCTTGCGAAAATATCAACGCGACGGTCATTTGTCGGTCGCGGAAGGGGAGCAATATATCGCCGCCGGTATTAAAACAATCGACGAATTTGTTGACGCGACGGAACTCTGGCGCGAAGCGTTTGCGCTCGGCGTTAAAAATAATCATTCGATTTACGATATGTATTACGCGGTGTTGGCGCGGCGCCATAACGGAACGCTGATAACCAATGACGGCGATTTAGCGAAAATTTGCGCCCGCGAAAATATTCGGTGTTGTTTCTAACTACCAACTACGGTAGTTGTGGATTAAACATCTGGAATGAAGTTTTATCGTAACCGAAGAAATAACAGGAGAAAATTATGCCGGTCGATATGACTTACAGTTTTTATCGGACGACGAGCCGACCGACGAGCAACTCGAACAACTGATGCGCGAAGTTGGCGAGGAGGCGCGGGGAAAATAGGCGAAAACCCGCGCCGATTTCTGGACAAATTTCTACGCCGCGGTTGAAAATATCAAAGGACGGGCTAACGGATAAGCCGAGATTGCTCATCATCGCCGGTCCTAACGGCGCAGGAAAAACCTCGGTTACCGGCAAGATGTTGAGATATGAATGGACGGCGGGTTGCGTCTATATCAATCCCGATAATCTCGCCCGCGACCGGTTCGGCGATTGGAATTCTCCCGGGACCGCGTTGCAAGCCGCCCGTTACGCCACTAAAAAACGCCACGAGTGTTTGGGGCGAAAAAACCGTTTGTTGTTTGAAACCGTTTTTTCCGCCGAAGAAAAAGTGGACTTTGTCAGACAAGCCGTTCGGCAAGGATATTTTGTGCGGCTGTTCTTTGTCGGCACCAACAACCCGACTATCAATAGCCGCAAACCAATTTCGCAATGAGTATATTTCGCGCCACGCAAGGGAAAGTCGAAAAACGTATGGCGAAATCAACGGCTGGGCGCAACCGATTGGGCGGGCGCTAAACGGAGAATAACGCGATAGAACTGTTCCTCCCAACTCCGCAACCGCCCGCCGTTCACTGCAATTCCGCGCCGCAATCGAGCATCGTCAGCCCGAAAAACGGGTTGCGCACCGCGTCTTGGTCGCGCGGTTGTAGCCAGCGGGAAGTCCCCAATACCGGCGACATCGAGCATTGAAAAATCCGCGCCTGCCGCGTCGCCGCCGGTTGCGCGCGCACCAAATCCGCCACCGCGCTACTGAACGCCTCAAACGGCTCCCGCGCCGCCGTCAAATTTTCACCGGCAACCAATTTCGCGGTCAGCGGCGATAAAATTTCGCCCGCCTCGCCGCCGACTTGCCCCGCCGCCGTCTGCAAAAGGGGCAGTTGTTTTTGATATTCGCCGAGATTGTCGCCGGCGAGCGCCGCGGTCGCGGCGAGCATTGAGCGCACCAAATCGTCCGGCAAGACGACCGGCGTCATCGGCATTTTCGGCGCGGCGCTTTCCGCCGTCGGCATCGACGCGGCGGCAGGCGTGGTGATATGCGCGAGTTGCGATTGACTGTCGATAATCAGCGCCGCCGCGGTAACGACTTTTTCGCCGGCGGCGACGCCGCTCAAAACCTCCGCTTCGCGGTCGCCGATTTTGCCGAGCGTCAGCGGGCGGAATTGATAATTGCCCTCGCCCGTCGCCACATACGCGCACGGCGTCGCGTGCGTGTAAAGAATCGCGCTTCGCGGAATCAGCAACGTCGGCGCGGTTTCGATGCGCACGACGCCGGTGGCGGTTTGTCCGTTCAATATGCGGCGTTGCGGATTGTTCAACACGACACGCCCGCGAGCGGTGCGGGTGGTCGGGTTTAGGTTCGGGTCGATAAACGTAATCGGCGCGGTGATGGTTTCGCCGGGGAGCGAAGTCAACGTTACGGCGACCGGCTGATTGATTTTCAACAGCGGCAAATCGCGCTCGTACGCGTCGAAAACAAACCACAGTTGCGAGAAATCGCCGATTTCAAACAGAATGTCGTCCACCTTGACGTATTGCCCTTCATAGGCGCGGCGCGAGGTTACGGTGCCGCCGTAGGGCGAGCGGAGGAGAAATTTTTCCGACGGTTTTTGTTCGGTTTCAAGTTTTTTGATGTCGTCGGCGATTAAGCCGAAGTCGAGCAATTTTTCGCGGGTGGTGGCGAGGTCGGAGCCCGAAACCGCGCCGGCGTTGGCGTGCAGGCGGAAATTTTGCAAATACAACCGTTGCGCGGTGAGCATTTCCGGGCTGTAAAAATCCGCGAACGGCTGACCGGCGGCGACCTCGAGACCGACTTGGTCAACGTATAATTTTTCCAAGCGCCCCGGCACGCGGGCGGACAGCGCGCGGTGGCGCGTTTCGTCCTCGCCGATGGTGCCGTTGACGCGCAAAGTCAGCGTCAGCGGCGCGACTTTCGCCGCGGCGGTCGCCACGCCGATAACCGACTCCGTCGCGCTGTTTAATTTAACGGAATCGTCGCCGACCGCGGCGTTGCCGTCGCCGGCGAACACCGGCGTTAAATTCATTCCGCAAATCGTGCATTTACTATTGGACGATTTCGCGGTAATCCACGGATGCATCGGACAGCGGTAATTGACGATTTCGCGCGCGTCTTCGGCGACGACAACGGCGCGCGTGAATCCGTCGGCGCTACCGGCGGCTAACGCGACCAATAAGAATAAGCGAATGAAACGGCGCATAGCGTTTCCTTTTTTTAGAGTTTAGAGGGTTAGAGAGTTTAGAGTTTAGAGTTTAGAGTTTAGAGTTTAGAGTTTAGAGTTTAGAGTTTAGAGTTTAGAGGTGGAGTCGTTTGAAAAATGCGCGAAGCGCAACCACGGCTAAACTCTCAACTCTAATCTCTAAACTCTGTTTTTACCGCCGCGCGGCGCGGGGAAATTTTTCGGGTCTTGCAGGCGTTTGTAGTAAAATTTCGCCGTGTAAAGCGCCGCCGCCGGATTGTGCGCGAGGACGCGGTCTTTGACAATCAGCGTCGTGGTCGGCGCGGTCGTATGCCGGTAAAAAAGCGCGTCGTGTCCCACGCATAAACCGATTAGCACGTTTAATTCCGCGCCCCAGCGAGAAAGTTCCCGCGCCTGCAACACCGGATTGCAACACGACTCGTGGCACTGCGGGCAAACTTTCAATTCTTCGGCAAGCCCGATTTCAGTTTTGTCGATGCCGCCGATTTTGCAAATCACCGTGCGCGGCGCAATGCCGGCGGCGCGGACGATGGCGGCAAATTGCGTCGCTTCGTCAAGCAAGCCGATGCAACTGGCGATGCCCAATTTTTTCACGCCTAATTTTTGCGCGAAAATAATCGTCTCTTCGACGCGCGTCAGCCGTCCGTAGTATTCGCCCTCGATGGTCGCCGCGACGCGGGCAAGTCGCGCGTCGAGATGGTCGCCGCGATACAACTCGCGAGTGGCGCGAACGGCGTCGGGATTGGCGGTGGTTAAACAAAACGCCGGAAATTTTTTATCGCGGCGATAACAATTTCTGACGGCGCACTCGGAACAACTTAATTCCGGCGCGTTTTTATCCGGCGAATTCTTACTTTTCGGCGCCATTTTACCGGCTTTGCCGGTCGTTTTTTTGGGACGCGGCGCGGCGTTCGTCTTTTGGGCGGGCATTTTTACTCCTTACAGTATAACTGTTCGATAATCGCTAAAATGACGAGCCATTAAAAACTAAAAAGCAAAAATTACAAATACGGTGAAGTTTGATTTTAAAATTCGCTTCGCGCCATTTTTGACAATCAATCCGTAATTCGTAATTTCTAATTCGTAATGCTCGTTGCACCGACCGCCGCCAACCGTCCACTGTTCCCCGCCGTTAAAACGGCGGGCTATTGAAGTTCGCCGCGCTTCGCGCTTTGCAATCGGCGGCAATAAATTGCCACCGAAAACCGCTCACGGTTTCCCGCCGTTAAAACGGCGGGCTATTGAAGTTCGCCGCGCTTCGCGCCTTGCAATCGGCGGCAATAAATTGCCACCGAAAACCGCTCACTGTCCAAATGAGAAAAATGACTCGCGTCTTAATCACCGGCGGCGGCGGCTTTTTGGGGCGGCATTTGATTGCCAAACTGCGCGCCCGTCCCGATTATCAAATTCGCACCTTCGGTCGGCGCGAGTATCCCGACTTGACCGCGCTCGGTGTCGAGACCGTGGTCGGCGACCTCGCCGACGCGGCGGCGCTGACCGCCGCCGTCCGCGGCGTGGACGCGGTGTTTCACGTCGCCGCGAAAGTCGGCGTCGTCGGGCGTTACGGCGAATATTATCAAACCAACGTCGGCGGCACGCGGAATTTGCTCGCCGCCTGCCGCGCCGCCGGCGTCAAAAAATTGGTCTATACCAGCACGCCGAGCGTCGTTTTCGGCAACGCCAACCTCCGCAACGGCGACGAAAAACTGCCCTATGCGCGGCGTTGTCTGACCGTCTATGCGCAAACGAAAATCGAAGCGGAAAAGTTGGTGCTCGCCGCGAACGGCGACGCCCTGACGTGCGCCCTGCGCCCGCATTTGATTTGGGGACCGGGCGACACGAATCTGATTCCGCATCTGATTGCCAAAGCGCAAACCGGACGCCTCGCGCAAATCGGCAACGGCAAAAATTTAATCAGCGTGTCGTATGTGGAAAACACCGCCGACGCGCACCTTGCGGCGTTGGACGCGCTCGGCGTCAATCCGGCGGTGGCGGGAAGCGCGTATTTCATCAACGAGCCGGAACCGGTGAATTGCTGGGATTTTATCCGCCGCATTTTGCGCGCCCTGAATTTGCCGGAAATCACGTGCAAGTTGCCGTATCGCGCGGCTTACGCGCTCGGCGCGTTAATGGAAGTCGGCGAATTTTTATTCCCCGCGTGGGAGCCGCCGATGACCCGTTTTTTGGCGTTGCAATTGGCGAAAGACCACTGTTTCAGCATCGCCCGCGCCCGCCGCGATTTGGGCTGGGAGCCGCGCATCGGCATCGACGAAGGCATCCGCCGCCTGACCGCGCCGAACGGCGGAAAACGGTAGGGATTTTGATGGGCTGGGTGGCAAGGGAGAAAATCGCGATGCTCGACGAAAATAGCAAAAACTGGCAAGAGAGCGATATTAACGTTGATAGTTTGTGGCTCATCGGCGAACGGGATAAAAGCGGCAAGCATCGCAACCTTTATCACGGCAATTTTATCCCGCAAATTCCCGACCAATTGTTGCGGCGCTATACGCGAGAAAATGATGTCGTGATTGATTTGTTTGCGGGAAGCGGCACGACGTTGTTTGAATGCGAAAAATTGCGGCGGCGGTTTATCGGCTTTGACCTCAATTTGGAAATCATTGATTTCGTCAATTCGCAAATGCGCGGTGCCGCGACAAAATACTTTTTACATAACGGCGATGTCGTCAATCAGGAAAACACAGCCGCGCGAGTCGCCGAATCGTTGGCGGCGTTCGACCGGCAAAGTGCGGATTTTTTGATTGCGCATCCGCCGTATTTGGACATCGTAAAATTCACCGACTTGCCGGAAGATTTATCGCAAATCGCCGACATAAAAATTTTCCTGCCAAAATTTATGCAGGCGTTGGCGAACGCACTCCCCTTTTTGGCGCGGAATAAATACTTCGCGGTTGTGATTGGCGACGTGTATAAAAAAAGTGAAGTCGTGCCGTTAGGATTTTATGTAATGGACGCGATAAAACGGCGTTTCAAAGTAAAACTGAAAGGCGTCGTGGTGAAAAATATCGAAGGCAATCGCGGCAAACTCGGACAACAAAACATCTGGAAATACCGCGCGCTACACAGCGATTATTTTATTTTCAAGCACGAATATATTTTCGTGTTCAAAAAGGAGGAATAATTATGGCGACCACACATGTTTTCATCGTTGACGCGAACACTTTCAAGTATCACCTTGAATATCTTTTTGTCGGGACAGGCGCGAAAGACGAAATTATCGACTTCAACAACTGCGCCACGACGAATATGCACGCAACGAAGGAGAATAACTTATTAGGTATGATTGCCGATAGCCAAAGGCTACGTTCTGGTGATTTTGTTATTTTTTATTTACAACAAAATTTTGCAGAAGGAATAAGAGAAGGAAAATTTTACGGAGTATTTAAGATAAAACATGCACCCGCGTTTCTTGACAACAACGACTCGCAACAATTTCTCAAAGAACAATTGGGCAAATCACTAACCTTTCGCGCATCTATTGAACCGCTTCAAGTTTATTCGGAAGGGGTAACGGAATGGGAAGCGCTTGATGAAATAAGAAACATTCAATCTCCTAATCAGATGTTGTGGAGTTTGATATACCGCAAATTAAAAGGTAATCGTGGTAATACGATGATTACGTTTTACGAAAGCGAGCGTCTGAACAGTTTGATCCGTAATAAAAACCACGAGAAGACACTTAAAAATGCGGGGTTTTCGTTTGATAAAGATAAACAACAAATAATTGAGAGCGTAGCGACAAAAGAATATACGGGACGTAAAACTACTATCAATGTTTTACCGCGCCTAAATAGTAAATACAATGCAGGGAACCAATTTGAGACGCATTTACAAGCGTATATTTTGCAAAATTTGGAAAATACCGGCATTTTTGGCTCGTCGTCGATTGAATGGATAGGTAACGAAGTTTCTTGCGGCGTTGGTATGCAACGCATTGACATTATGGTTTCAGTTGCGGCGACCAATCGCAAAATTATGCCTGCCGAATTGAAATCAACTTCGGCAAAGCGAGAAACTATCGCACAATTACAACGCTACGTTACTTGGATTGAACAGTATTATATTCCAAATCATCCGTCCGATATCGAACCGATAATTATCGCCCGCGAAACCACGAATAAAACCGCCAATGAATATCGGGAATTTGTCCGCGCCTTACAAGAATTTAACGCAAAAAACTGTATTTTGCCGACGCGATATGTTGAATTTACCGTGCAACAGCATCAAATAATTTTCAATCAAGTAAGTTACTGACCTATGAACTACATCGGCTCAAAACACAAATTATCCGCGTTCATTGTCGAGACCGTCAAGGCAGTCGTCGGCGCCAACTTAACCGGCAAAGTATTTTGCGATTTATTCGCCGGCACCGGTATCGTCGGGCGCAATTTCAAACCGCTCGTAAAAAAAGTTATCGCCAACGACAGCGAGTTTTACAGTTTCGTGCTTAATCAAAATTACATCGGTAATCATCGCGAAATCGCCGAAAAATCCGCGTTTCTTGCCGAATTAGAGGCGTTGACGTCGGCGGACGACGGCTTCATTTATCAAAATTATTGCGCCGGTAGCGGTAGCGGACGGCAGTATTTTTCCGACGACAACGGCAAAAAAATTGACGCGGCGCGGCGGCAAATCGAAGCGTGGAAAACCGCAAACCGCATCAACGATTCGCTCTATTATTTTTTATTGGCGTCGCTGTTGGAAGCGGCGGATAAAGTCGCGAACACCGCGTCGGTCTATGGCGCGTTTCTCAAAAAATTGAAACCGACCGCGCAAAAACCGCTGACGCTCGCGCCCGCGCAATTTTTGCTTAATAATGATAATGACCACGAAGTTTTTAATGCCGACGCGAACGATTTAATCACACAAATTCGCGGCGATATTTTGTATCTCGACCCGCCCTACAATCAGCGGCAATACGGCGCGAATTATCATTTGCTCAACACGATTGCGCGGTATCAACCGTTCACGCCGCAAGGCAAAACCGGTTTGCCGCCGGATTATGCGCGGTCGAATTACTGCCGGAAAAATCGCGTCGCGATTGCATTTGAGCGGTTGATTAAACGCGCCGATTTCCCGTTTGTGTTTGTGAGTTACAACAACGAAGGATTGATGACGGTAGCGGAAATAAAAACGCTTATGGAAAAATACGGGAAATATCGCGTGGTCAGCACTGCCTATCAACGCTTCAAAGCGGACAACGGTCGCGCGTATTCCGCCGCCGCGACCGAAGAGTATTTGCATATTCTCGAAAAATAATCGCCCGCGCGCCCGCTCAAAATTGCCGTTTTTCGCCCCTCTCATTGCTCAACCGGCGGCGGCGGCTAAAATTCGCGACTTCCATTTTCGCGCTTTTATTACCGGTCGAGACGGGTTCATCATGACGGCGTCCAATATCCCCGACAACATTCGCGATTGCGTGAAAATCGTCAAGGCGCTCAAAGACAAACCGCACCCCAACGGCGAGGACAAACGACGCTTGGCGCTGGCGCATTTGCAGGTCGCGGTGTGGGGATGCGCGATGGAAAAAGTCCCGATTAGCCGCTTCGCGCTGTCGCAGATTCTCGGACCGGAAACCAATTTCGTATTCAAACACGCCGAAGAGGAAATGATTGAGTTGCCGTGGACCGACCAGGAAGACATCAAATATAACAACCAACTAATCGCCGCGCGGCGCGGCACGAAGCCGGTCAAAGAAAGCGACAAATATAAATTGTAATATCGCCCCGTTCCCGAACATTTTTTCTCTCCCGACGGCGCGGAAATTAAAAACTCAGGTTACGCGATTGATTGTTTTGATAATTTATTCCGACAGTCGCGCTGAAAGCGCGGAACATATCAGCCTATGGTAAGCGGCGACGCGCTATCAGCCGCGCCACCATAGGTAAAGACGGCGCGAAGCGCCAACCGCAATTGGACGGTTCGCCGCGTTTTGGCGAACCGCTTTCGCCGCTAATGGCGGCGAGATGCCGCCTAACGGCGGGACTGTCGGATGTTTCGCTCCGCGAACCGCTACCTATGGTGGCGGCGCCAAGAGCGTGCTCCTTACCATCGGCTGATATGTTTCGCCCCGTTGGGGCGGCTGGCGGAGTTTTTTCAAATTCTTCGTTGCAACTGCACCAACGAAGACCGCGTAACATGAGTTAAAAATTAAGAATGCAGAAACCGAGCGAAGCGAAGATTAGTGGGTTTTCCCAATTTTGGAGTTTGATTTCTATATTCGCGAAGCGTCGTTTTGACAATTACTCCACCATTCTTAATTTTTAATTCTTAATTTAGGTGTGCCTCCGCGAGAAGTAGTTTCTTTCTCAAAATAGGTTTGGAAATCTGTCAAATGACGAAATATCTTTTGCCGGCGCTCGGTATCATTTTCGGCGGTTGCCAAACCGCGTCCGTGCCGCCGCCAACGCCGGAAACACCGCCCCCGCCGCCGATTTCCGCCGCCGCGCCCGCCGAGCCGCACGCGCCGTTGGTGGTTGACGCCGGTATTACCGAAACGGTAAAATTTCGCGACGGGGCGAAAGCGTTGCGCGAAAAAATCGAACAGTTGGGCGACGTGGTGGTGGTGTTCAGCGAGCGCAACAACGGGGACTGCGCGGCGATGTTGGCGATAGTCCGGCAGGCGGCGCGGGACCACGGTTTGCCGGTGATTGCGCTCTATCCCAACGCCGCCGAAATCGTCGCGTTCGGCGTCGGCAACTATCCGACGACGATTTTATTTGCGCGCGGCGCCGAAAAACAGCGGTGGTTGCGCCGTTATCAGACGGCGAGTTTTTTAGCGGAATTTTCAAAACAATTTCCCCGTTAGGAGCAATTTTATGTATGGAAAACTAATGCTGACCGGCGCGCTCGCGGCCGGCGTTTGGAGCGCCGGTTGCGCGACGCCCGCCCAACCGTCGGCGGCAAAGCAACCGCCGGTCGCCAACCAAAGCAAAACGCTGACGGCGGTCGAGGCGCCGCCCGCCGCGGCAACGCCGCCGATGAAACACCGGAAATTGGTTTTCGACGAAAAGGGCAACGCTTACCAAATGCTCGACCAAGACGAAGGAATGTGCGACAGTTGCGACATCTGAACAATTAAGAATTGAGAATTGAGAATTAAGAATTGTGGAGTTTCTATTTTTAAAATCGCAAGCGCCCGCGAAGCGAATTTTTGAAAATCAAACTCCATCCTTCTTTCTGAATTAAAAATTACCGGACAACTTTAATTAACCAACCATTTTAGAAGGGGACTCGCGATGAAAAAATTACTGTTACTGTCGGCGGCGCTGGCGTTGGTCGGTTGCGGACACGCGGAAAAATCGGCGACGAGGTCGCGCGGCGCGGCGGCGCCGAGCGCCGACGAGCAAATTATCAATCACGCCGTCAACACCGGCATGGTCGTCAATCAGGGCTACACCATTCCGACGACCGAAGCCGAAACCGCCGCGCAACCGGAAGACGTGCTATATGATGTCAACGGCGAGCCGTATAAAGTGGTCGGGCATATCGGGCTGAAAGACGAGCAGTAATTCAAATTAAGAATTACGAATTAAGAATGGTGGAGTTTGATGGTCAAAAATTCGCTTCGCGTGCGCTTGCGATTCTGAAAACAAAAACCCCACAATTCTTAATTCTTAATTTTTAATTCATAATTGCTCTCTCTTTCAACGGTTGCCGAACAGGTCTAAATATGAATTGAGGGGACGCGGTGAAAATACTGTTGCAGTGCGTTTTGCTGGCAATGGTTGTCGGGAGTATGGCGTGGTTGCGCGGGAGAAGTGCGACCACGCCGCTTTTTTCGTCGGACGCGCCCCCGCAAATATCCGCCGCCGCCCCCGTTGTCCCGACGGTTACGGTTGACCGATTGGACTTGTCCTTGCTTCGCGACACGATTTTTTCGGCACGGCGGACGCGACCGCTGGACTTGGAAATCGCCGGCGATTTACGCGCCGAACGCGCCGCGCTGACGCATATTTTTGCGTATCTCGCCGGACAAGCGGGAGGCGGGTCTCGCGACGCGACGGCGTCCGGTTTGACTTACGCCGACCTAATGTCCGCGCCGGACGCGGACATTTTTTGCGGCAAACCGGTGGCGTTTACCGGCGTTTTTTTAGCGGCGGAGAAAATCAGTTTCGCGCCGCCGTTAAACGGCATCGACCGGTTTTATGTGGTAACTGCCGCCGACGCGACGGTCGCCGACAACGGTCGCTACACGTGGACGTGGGCGTTGTTAAATCCGCCGCCGCTTCGCCGCGGCGATTTAATCCGCGCCGACGGCGTTTTTCTGAAAAAATATCCGTATGCCACCGCGCAAAACACTTGGCAGTGGTCGCCGCTTGCCGTCGGCTTAACCGCGACCGTCTTGCCGCCGGCGTCGCCATTATTGCCGGCGTGGTTGCCGCCGTGGGCGGTCGGCGGCGCGGCGGGCGGGTTGGTGTTGGCGACGGGCGCAGGAATTTATTTATTGACGCGGCGCGACGACAAAAATCTGCAAAAGTTGCGCGCGCGGAGAACGGTGGTCGGTGAGCCATAAGAGCGTTTCTATCCACAACTTTCCGTTCACCGCTTCACTGCCCACGGTCCACGGGTCAGGAACTCCCCCGATGAAAATCGTCGCCGACGAAAATCAGCCGCAAATCCGCGAGGCGTTCGCCGACGCCGGCGAACTGACGCTACTGCCGCCGGCGGCAATCACCGGCGCGGTGTTGCGCGACGCCGACGCGCTGATTTGCCGCTCGACCGTCGCCATCAACGAAGCGTTGTTAGCCGCCACGTCCGTCAAATTCGTCGGCACCTGCACCATCGGCTTCGACCACGTTGACTTAAATTATTTGCACGCCCGCGGCATCGGCTTTGCCGCGGCGGCGGGTTGCAACGCCAACAGCGTCGGCGAATACGTCGCCGCCGCGTTGTTGCGCTGGGCAACCGACCGCGGCGGCGCACTGTCCGGCAAAACCCTCGGCATCGTCGGCGCGGGCAACGTCGGCAAAAATGTCGCCCGCAAAGCGCGGGCGCTCGGCATGAACATTTTACTCAACGACCCGCCGCGCGCGCAAATTGAGGGCGACGCCGAGTTTGTCGAATTGCCGACCTTGTTAGCCGCAAGCGATTTCGTGTCGTTGCACGTGCCGCTGACGCGCGGCGGCGAATTTTCGACGGTGAAATTGGCGGACGAAAAATTTTTCGCGGCAATGAAAGACGGCTCGGTGTTCGTCAACACGGCGCGCGGCAAAGTCGTGGACGAAGACGCGCTGTCGCGCGGTCTCGGACGGCGGCGACCGGCGGCGGCGATTTTAGACGTTTACGCCGGCGAGCCGCGCCCGCGCCCCGATTTTCTGCGGCGGCTATATTTGGCGACGCCTCATATCGCCGGTTATTCCTACGACGGCAAGGTCAACGGCACGGTCATCATCCGGCAAAAATTCGCCGAGTTTTTCGGCGGCAAAAACGCTTGGCGCCCCGGTCCGCCGCCGCCGAATTTTTGCGTCAGCCGTATCGGCATCGAATCAAAGGCGCCGCTATTGGTCGAGTTGCAAGACGTGGTCGGCGCGGTCTATGACCTTTCGGCGGACAGTCGGGCGTTCTTGGCGGCGCCGACTAAATTTGCCGAGTTGCGGGCGAATTATCCGTTGCGCTTGGAATTCTCGCACACCCGCGTCGCCGCGCCGCCGGACGCGCCGGAACTTACCGCCGCGCTCGCGGGATTGGGGTTTGCGGTGGAATAGCGGCGGTCGCCGAATGCCCCATTCAATAGACCTGTTCGATAACCGAGAGCGAACAGATTTTCGGGTATAATTTTTCGTTCCGCAAGGAAAAATGACGAAGCAATACCGAGAGTATTGCGAGGAATTTTGACGCGGCGGAACGGAAAATTAGCCGAAAAGATGCCGCGAATTGGTTGTCGAACAGGTCTAATCGCCGGGGCGCTTGCGCCGAAGTCCAAAATTAAAGGAGCGGCGGTATGAATAAAATCTCCATTCGCTTTTTTGACGACCGAGAAGTCCGTGCGGTTTGGGATGACGCCAACGCAAAATGGTGGTTTTCCGTGCTTGATATTGTCGGTGTTCTGCGCGACGAAGATGATTACGAGAAAAATCGCAATTATTGGAAATACCTCAAAGCCAAGTTGAAACGCGACCAGACGGACGGACAGTCAGGAAACGGCGAGTTGGTTAGTCGCACTACCCAACTGAAATTAACCGCGGCAGATGGCAAAAAATATGCGACCGACTGTTTCGACCACAACGGTATTATTGACCTTGCGAAAAATTTCCCGAGCAAACGGGCAAACCGCTTTATTGAATGGTTCACATACAGCGACGAAACCATTGACGGCAAAAGCAAAACGAAAGCGTATGCGCTGTTTGACAGTTCGCTTTTGGATACACTTGAAGTCGGCACGGTCAAAGGACTGCAACAGATTCACGGCTACCTTTTCGGCGGTCTGTATGACTTTGCCGGACAAATCCGAACGCTGAACATTGCCAAAGGCGGTTTTCGGTTTGCGCCGGTGCAGTTTTTGGCTGAGACGCTAAAAAACATCGCGGCAATGCCCGAAAGCAGTTTTGATGAAATCATCGAAAAATATGTGGAGATAAATGTCGCGCACCCGTTTATGGAGGGCAACGGCAGAAGCACTCGCATTTGGCTTGACTTGATACTCAAAAAGAACCTGAAACTCTGCGTGGATTGGAGCCAAGTCGGCAAAAAAGAGTATCTTGCCGCGA